>DASWEF010000001.1:0-26474 GCA_036394855.1 Gaiellaceae bacterium
GCTCGGCCGCGGGGGAGCACGGAGCACGAACGCCCTCGAGCCGGCATCCGCGAAGCTCGAGCTCGGGCGCTCGGTCGCCTGACAGGTCTTGAAAGCCTGCCGGTCTCCCTTCGTGCGATGCGCGCAGTCGGCCAGCACTCCGGCAGGCGTCTTCGCGTTCGAGTACCACAGTGATGCCTCCGCCTCCCCGGTTGGGCTGCGCGGTGAGAACCTCCGCGCGACCCAGAGCGCCCGGAGCGGATGGAACTCGGTATGGGCACCGCTCGTCGAGTGCTCGCAATCCCAGACCCAGGATCCATAGGCCTGGATTCGGTCACCCTGCTCGGGCCAAACGGCAAACGGAACTCCGATCTCTTCGCGTTCGATGTGCAGCCGCCCGAAGAGCTCCCCTTCGCCACCGAAGTTGCCCGTGCGCGCCCCCGCGTCGCCGGCGAGAAGATACGCGTCCGGCTCGTCCGGACGCAGGTTGACGATCAGGTCGTACGAATCGTGTGTGATCGGATCGTCGATGGGCGTGGGATGAACGCCCTCCGGCGAGTCGTCTCCGGGCAGCACGATCCCCTTGGCCCAGCGCGCAGAAGGCGTCGGGTCGGCTGCCCGGGTGTCGCGGTCGTAGACGTAGGCCCAGTTCGGCTCGAGCCGGTTGAAGATGGCGAACCGGTCCGTCCCGCAGCCGTCCCGGACCGCCTCGGCAGGATCCGGCCGCGATTCGGCCCACGCGACGACTCCGCCGCCCACCATGGCGAGGGCGGCCGCGAGCAGAGCGACCCGGGTCACTTCTTGATCAGGACCGGGGTGCCGTTGAGCGCCTGAGAGAACACGCGGCGGAGTGTCGCATTCGGCACTCTGATGCAGCCGTTGGACACGGCCTTGCCGATCGACCACGGCGCATTCGTCCCGTGGATTGCGATCGGGCCGCCCTGCGTCCAGCCGGTGAGGACGTTCGAGAAGGCAGAGATTCCCACCGCGCCCAGGCCGAACGGCCCGTTCGGGTCGTCGGGGATCAGACGCTGATTGACGTAGAAGCTCCCGGTCGGTGTCGGCGTGGCGGGTGCGCCGATCGCGGCCGTCGCTCGCAGCACGCGCCTCCCGTCTCTGTAGAGGGTGACCCGCTTCTGGGAGAGGTCGACCACGATGCGCGTGTGGACGGCGGCCACGTCGACCTGGGACGGGCGGACCCAGCCGGTCACGCCGTTCGGCCGCCTGGGAACCTGGACGAGATAGGCGCGGGGCCTGCATTTTTCGTCCACGACAGCTCCGCGGACGGAGAAGATCGTCGGGACGCGGTTGACGTTCAGCCTCCCGAACCGGCCGAAGGCTCGTCCGCCGGGCCTCGTGGAGACCGTGGCCCGAGCGCGAACGATCGCCGCGAAGGCCAGCTTCGCGGAACCGAGGCGGTGAAACGAACCGTCGGCACACGTCCGCGCCTGACGGGCGATCGTGGCTGCCAGGTCGGTCTGCTTCCGGGCGGACTCTCCTCCGCAACCGACGAGCAGGAGCAGCGTGAGCGCGGTGCTGACGACCAGGAGCCGCACGGGCCTCAGGCTAGCGGCGTCGACAGGGTGTGAAGGTTCGGTGAATTTCTGCCGACAACAACTGGGAACGACCGAACGTCTCATTACCCTGAGGAGACGGAATGACCCTGAAGCGCAGGCACAAGCACACGGCCGTCACGGTTCACGCGATTCGGCAACGCGGAGGAGTTCCGTACCACGTCGAGCGCAAGGTTTGCTCGAACTGCCGGCGGCTCCTGGACGAGAAGACGATCAGAAGGGCCGCGGCCTAACCAAGCTCCTCGACGAGCGCCGCGAGCGTCTCGCCCGCGGCGCCGTCGATCTTGATCGAAGCCAGGCCGTCGAAGGGCGTCGCGCCTCGGTTCACGATCGCGAGCTCGCCGCCGGCTGAGCGGGTCTCCTCGGGTAAGGCGGCGACGGGGTAGACCTCGAGCGACGAGCCGACGACGAGCAGGAGACCGGCCTGCCGCGCCAGCTCGACAGCCCGATCGATGGCGTCCTCGGGCAACAGCTCTCCGAACATCACGACATCCGGCTTGAGGATCGCGGTGCACTGCGGACAGGACGGCGCCGGGGCGTCCTGCAAGCTGGCGACCACGTACTCGAGCGGGACGCGCTCGCCACACTCGAGGCAGCTCGCGGTCCGGATCGATCCATGGACCTCGACCACCTCGCGCGACCCCGCCCGCTCGTGCAGGCCGTCGATGTTCTGCGTCACCACGGCCCTGAGGAGGCCGCGCTCCTCGAGTTCCGCGAGGGCATGGTGCCCGGCGTTCGGCGCGGCACGCGTCAGCATCTCGAAGCGCAGCGCGTAGAACTCCCACACCTTGACCGGATCCCGGCGGAAGGCGTCGATCGTCGCGTACGCCATTGGGTCGTACTGCGCCCAGATTCCCGTTGGAGAGCGGAAGTCCGGGATTCCGCTTTCGGTGGAGATGCCTGCGCCGCTCAGCACGACGCACGGCTGCCGCTCGCGCAGGAGCGCCGCCAGCGCGCTGATCGGCCGTTCCATCGCCTTAGAGTGCCGCGGATGACCCAGTTCCGCTTCGGCACGGACGTGACGGCTCGCTTCGCGGAGACCGACGCCCAGGGCGTCGTGCACAACTCCGTCTATCTCGTCTGGTTCGAGATCGCCAGGATCGCCTACCTCGCCGAGTACGCCGGCGGCTATCCGGCCCTACGGGCACAGGGACTCGAGTCGTTCGTGCTGGAGTCGCACGTTCGCTACCGGCAGCCCGCACACTTCGACGACCGGCTCCGAGTCAATGCGCGGATCGGCGAGCTGCAGGGAGCTCGCTTTCGCTTCGACTACGAGATCACGCGGGACGGCGAGGTGATCGCGGAGGGCTGGACCTCCCACGCCTGCGTCGATGCCAGAACTCTCCGCCCCACTCGAATACCGCCTGCTCTGGCAGCTGCGATAGCTACGGCCGAGGCGTCGTCGTAGTCGTAGACGACGTCGTCGTCTTCGGCGGCTTCTTGGTCGTCGTCGTGGTGCCCGTTGTCGTCGTCTGCGTCTGATCGGCCTCCGGCCGCGGCTTCGTCCCGACCCGGATCACGGCGGGCTCGCCGCGATAGGACGAGTAGAAGGTCGCGTCGTAGAGCAGCTTGCCCTCGGCGTCGTAGACGAGGCGCTGGACGCTCGTCTTCCGCGGCGGCTCGCCGGTCTCCTCGACGGCGCGCTGTCCGACGAGCATCGTCGGGTCGGGAACCCTCTTCGTCGGAGTGGGACCGGTCACGACCAGAGGCGCCGTCTTGCTGACGACCCGCCGGTGCACGGGCGTCCCGTAGAGCGCCACCGTCAACGAGGTCGACCCGACCCAGGTCCGGAGCAGCAACCAGTGCCCGGTGTCGTTCACGAACTTGAGGTCCGTATCCGGATAGTTCACCGTCGCGTCGCGCCCCTGCGGGTAGTGGCTGATGTAGAGCGCGTGATTCGTGCGCGCGAGGATCGGCAGTCCCGCCTCGTACGCGGCGTTGAAGACGGTGGTCGAGACCTGGCAGACGCCGCCGCCGAGCCCCGTCTTCAGCTCGCCGTTGATGATCACCGGCGCTTCCAGGAAACCCTTGTCGGCCGTCCGGGCACCGGTGGCGCCGTTGAAGGAGAACGTCTCTCCGGGCGCGATCACGTGCTTGTCCAGCAGCTGAGAGACGAGCTGGACGTTGTGGATCCGGTTCGGCTCACCGCCGTAGAAGGTCTGATAGCTGGCGACGAGCCCGCTGATCTTCATCGCGCGCGCCTCCGCGGTCGACCGGTCGGCGGGGACGCTCCGCACGACGAGCTTCGCGGACCGCAGCTCGGGCGCAGTCACGAGCGCCGCCCGCAGCATGGTCCTGGCGCTGCCGGGGACATCCAGCTCGTAGCCCGGGCGGTCCGGGATCACGCGGATGCCGCTCGAGGAGATCGCCCAATCGGCATCAACCGCTGGCTTGTCGACGCGCCGGGCGAGCGCCTCGAACCAGCTTCCCGCTCCGTTCCCGCCGATTCGGAGCTCGCGCCGGCCGTCGGCCGGCAGGAGCAGGAGCCGCGCGATTCGGCGTGGACGGAGATTCCAGCGCGTCGACCCGAGCGTGAGGTGCAGCGGGGCGGAGAGCGCGGTCCGAACCTGTGCCGCTGCGACCGTGAGATCGCCGGCGGTGAGCTTTGGCTTGTCGACACGGACAGGGAGGCCGACGGGGTCCCGGCTGAGGCTCGCGAGCGCACGCACGATCGTGGCCGCGGCCGCACGCCGGTCGAGCACGCGGCCGGTACGGCTCGGGACGACTTCGGGGGTCAGTCCGTGAAGGACGATCGCCGCCTCGCGGTGGGGCGAATCGACACCCTTCTCGATCTCGGTCAGCCAGTACCGGAGCGCGGCGTCGTAGACCTGGGTCGGAGGCGCGACGTCTGCCCCGAAGAAGCGCATGTCCAGGCGCCGAAAGCCTCGCAGCGGACCGAAGCCCTCACCATGCCGCCGCACGGCATCCACCGCCGCCTGCCAGTCGACTCGGATACCGAGACGCCTCGGTTCCATCTTCCACGTGCGGGAGCCGACGCGGAACGTGACCGGAACGGAGGCGAGTGCCTGTGCCCTGCGCTCGAGGATCGCCACCGCCCGGCGCGGGGTCTTCCCGCCGACGTCGATCCCGGCAATCCGGACGCCGTCGGCAAGACGGCTCGGCGACCCCGCGAAGACGAGTCCCAGCACCAGGGTGGCGAGCGCGGCGAGGACCGCGAGGATCGCGGTCCGCTGTAGGTAGACACGCCGCTGTGCGCGTGTTCTGCGCGGGCGGCGCGGCCGGACCAGAAACGATTTCCGCCGGGCAGGCAAGGCGAACAAGTCTAGCCTGGCCCCTTGCCGGCTCCTCTCAGATACGCGGCGACGATCTGGCGCTGGATCTCCGATGTTCCTTCAACGATCTGGAAGACCTTTGCGTCTCGCATCCACTTCTCCACGGGATGGTCGCGCATGATTCCCGCGCCGCCCAGGACCTGGACGGCGTCGGTGGCGACGGCCATCGCGACGTCGGCCGCGAACGCCTTCGCGTAGGACCCGAGCAGCCCGGCGTCCTCGCCCGTGTCCAGCGCCGCGCAGGCGCGCCAGACGAGCAGCCGCGCCGCCTCGACGTGCATCGCCATGTCGGCGAGCTTGAAGCCGACGCCCTGGCGGCTGAGGATCGGCCGGCCGAACGCCTCCCGCTCGCGCGCGTAGTCCGTCGCGTGCTCGAAGGCGGCGCGCGCAACGCCGACGGCACCGGCGGCAACCTGCGGCCGCGAGGCCTGGAAGAAGTCCAGCGCGATGTGAAATCCCTGTCCCTCCTCGCCGACGAGGCGGTCGAGCGGAATCCGGGCGCCGTCGAGCACGAGCGAGCCGGTGTACGAGGCGCGAAGACCGAGCTTGTGCTCCTTGCGACCGGCGCGGACGCCGGGATCGTCGCGCTCGACCAGAAACGCCGTGATCTCGCCGTCGAGCTTCGCAAAGACGAGTGTCAGGTCGGCGATGCCGCCGTTGGTGACGTACACCTTCTCGCCCGAGAGAACGTACGCGTCGCCCTCGCGCCGAGCCTCGGCCCGGATCGCCGCGAGGTCCGAGCCGGCGTGGGCCTCGGTGAAGGCGATGCCGGCGAGCGCCCCATCCTCGCGGGCGAGCAGGGGCAGGTACCGCTCGCGTTGTGCATCGGTGCCGAAGCGCAACAGCGGTCGGACCGGAAACATCGTCGCCTGGATCGTCGACGCGAGCCCGGCGCAGCCCCAGGACAGCTCTTCCGCGATGAGAGCACACGTCACCGCGTCGGCTCCGCCGCCGCCGTGTGCCGCCGGGATCGCGTACGAGGTCAAGCCGACACCTGCGGCCTTGGCCAGGAGATCGGGAGGGTAGGCCTCTCGCTCGTCCCACTCCGCGGCGATGGGCCGCAGCTCGTGCTCCGCGAACTCGTGTGCCAGACGCTGCAGCTCGCGCTGCTCGGACGTCAGCCGGAAGGAGATGCCGGCCCGCGTCCCGGGCTTCCTTTCACTCATTCGTTGCCAATCTGTGCAACACCGGTAAGACCTTCCGCACTAAACTTGAAAGTGGGTGGTGGGTTAGGGGTGCCCGCGCGCGCGTACCAATCTAGAAGGTGAAGAGCTCGATCCCGCCGCTGACGTTCAGCCCGACGCCGGTGATGTACGAGGCCAGGTCAGAGCACAGGAACGCAATCGCGTTCGCGACGTCTTGAGGCTCCCCGGCACGGCGCATCGCCGTGCGCTTGACCATCCGCTCGTTCATCCCTGCGTCGCCGAAATCGAAGGCCTCCGTGCCGATGATCCCCGGCACGATCGCATTGCACGT
Source organism: Gaiellaceae bacterium (assembly GCA_036394855.1). Classification (GTDB taxonomy): domain Bacteria; phylum Actinomycetota; class Thermoleophilia; order Gaiellales; family Gaiellaceae; genus 3-1-20CM-4-69-9. The sequence goes on from DASWEF010000001.1 coordinate 6,323, forward strand.
GATCCCGTGGCGCGCACCCTCCAGCGCGAGCGTCCGCGTGAGCCCGAGCAGACCCGCCTTGGTGGCGGAATAGCTCGCTTGGCCGAACCCGCCGAGCGTGCCGGCGACCGACGCCATGTTGACGATCCGCCCCCAGCCCCGTTCCTTCATGTGCGACCACACCGCCTGGGCGCAGTTGAATGCGCCGGTGAGGTTGACGCGGAGGTCTCGCTCCCAGAGCTCGGGCACCTGGTCGGGAAGCTGGCCGAGATGGTCGAGCGTGCCTGCGTTGTTGACGAGGATGTCGACCCAGCCGAACTCCTCGACGGTCCGGCGCACGGTCTCGTCCACCTGCGCCCGCTCCGTGACGTCGCACTTCACGGCCGCGGCGCGCCGGCCCAGGTCACAGATCTCCTGCGCGGTCGACTCCGCGTACACGAAGCCTTGCGACCGTGCGGCCTGGGCGATTGGCCCGTACCGCCCTGCCTCCTCGCCCGAGTCGGACTCGACCTGGATGTCGGCGATCACGACATCCGCGCCTGCGCGCCCCAGCGTGAGAGCGTCCGCGCGCCCCAGCCCGCGCGACCCACCGGTGACCAGCGCGACTCGCCCGGACAGGTCGATCTCGATGCTCAATCGCGGGGCACCGAGGCGCCGCTTGCGGCGCCGCCATCAGGACGCCCGGCTCCGCCGGGCGTCCGTCTGAAACGACCGGTCGATGCGCGTGAGCTCATTCCCTCGGCATGAGCAGCTCGCGCGCGATCACGAGCCGCTGGATCTGGGACGTGCCCTCGTAGATCTGGAAGAGCTTGGCGTCGCGCATCAGCTTCTCGACCGGGAACTCCTTCATGTATCCGTAGCCGCCGAAGATCTGGACGGCGTCGGTCGTGACCTCCATACAGATGTCGGCCGCGAAGCGCTTCGCATAAGACGACTGCAGCGTCGCCCGCATGCCGTTGTCGATCATCCACGCCGCCTGCCAGCAGAGCAGGCGCGCGGCCTCGATCTTCGTCGCCATGTCGGCGATCAGGAAGTTCACACCCTGGTTCATGGCGATCGGCATCCCGAACTGGACGCGCTCCTTCGAGTACTGCGCCGCATATTCGAACGCCGCGCGCGCAACGCCGACCGCGCCGATCGCGGTCCCGGGGCGCGTGAAGTCCAGCGTCTTCATCGCGATCTTGAAGCCCTCCCCTTCCTCGCCGAGCCGGTTCGCGACGGGAACACGCACGTCCTGGAACGACATCGCGGACGTGTCGGTCGAGCGCTGTCCCATCTTGTCGAGATGGCGGTCGACAACGACCCCGTCGGCAGCCGCCGGGACGATGAAGGCGGAGAGGCCTCGGTGCCCCTTCGACTTGTCGGTCGACGCGAAGACCGTGAACCAGGCCGCATGACCCGCGTTCGTGATGAACATCTTCGAACCGTTGAGGACGTAGTCGTTGCCGTGGCGGACGGCGGTCGTCTGGATGCCCGAGACATCCGAGCCGGCGTTCGGCTCGGTCAGCGCGAAGGACGTCAGCAGGACCGCGTCGACGAGCGGCGGCAGCCACTCGCGTTTCTGCTCCTCGGTCCCCGCGACGATCACCGGACCGTGGCCCAGCCCGTTCGCCGCGATCGCCGTGCCGATGCCGGAGCAGCCCCAGCAGAGCTCCTCGCCGATGACCATTCCTTCGAACGCGCCGAGCTCGAGCCCGCCGTAGGCCTCCGGGACGTGGACGTTCATGAGGCCCAGCTCGTGCGCCTTGGCGATCACGTCGGCGGGATGGGTCGAGTGCTCGTCGTACTCCCGCTCCCTCGGCCGGATCTCCCGCTCGGCGAAGTCGTGCGCGAGATCGCGCAGCGCCTTCTGCTCGGCCGTCAGCCCGAACGAGACCCCGCCGCCCGTGCGTTCCTCGAGCATCGCCATCTCGAGCCTAGAGTAGCCTGATTGACTGGTCAGTCAAACTCTGATCGGAAGCGAAGCACGCGCGCCACGTGGACGTCCAGCTCGCCGCGACGCGCCAGCGGAACGAGCACGCGGATCGCCCGAGCGGCGTCCGCGCCACTCGTGAACAGGAGCAGGTCCGCGCCCGCCCGGGCAGCCGCGACGGCCCACGCCACAGCCCGGCCGTGCACGACGTCGAGGGAGTCCGTGATCGCGACGCCGTCGAAGCCGAGGCTTCGAAGCAGCCGGTAGGCAGCGGGTTCGAGCAGGGCTCGGCGCCGACCCAGCCCGGAGTAGACCCCGTGTCCGACCATGACGCACGGCACTCCGGCCTCGACCGCCGCGCGATACGGCGCGAGGTCCGCGTCACGCAGCCGGCCACGCACATAGGGCCGGTCGTCGGTGGAGAACGGCAGCGGCCCGAGTCCCGGAAAGTGCTTGGCGCAGGCGCCCTCGCGTCCCTCTGCGAGACCGCGTGCAAACGCAACGCCGAAGAACGGCGAGCGGAACTCACGCGGCCCGAGCGGACCGTCCGGAAGGTCGAGAACAGGTGCAAGGTCCACGTGCACGCCGGCCCGACGCAGTGCGGTCCCCGTCGCTCGCCCCGACAGAAACGCCTCGCTCTTGCCGCGCACGGCACGTGCCGCCCGCCACGGCGGCAGCCGCGGGAACGTCCTGATGTGCCCGCCCTCCTGATCCGCGAAGACCAGCGCCCCGGCCGGACGCGGCGCGGTCCGGTCCCAGCGCCGCACGATCACACCGGCCACTCCGGGCGGAGCCGGAAGGCCCGAGGCGACGACGAGCGCCGCCTTCTGCTGCGGCGTCAGACCGAGGACTACGGCCGTCGAGATGAGCGCGGCTACGGCCAAAGCCTCCGTAGACTAGGCGCGCATGGACCTCGAGCTGACCGACGAGCAACGCCTGCTCCAGGACACGGTTCGTCGCTTCGTCGACGAGCGAATCCTGCCCAACGCGATCGAGAACGACATCGAGCACCGCCTCGACAGGGAGGCGATCGAGGGCCTGGCCGAGCTGGGCATCCTCGGCATCGTCATTCCGGAGGAGTACGGCGGCGCCGGCCTGGACTTTGTCTGCGAGGCGCTCGCGTGTGAGGAGATCGAGCGCGGAGAGGCCGCCTTCCGGACGCTGATCTCGGTCCACGTCGGGCTCAACTCGCTCGCCCTGCTGAAGTACGCGTCGGAAGAGCAGAAGCAGCGCTGGCTCGTCCCGCAGGCGCGGGGGGTGAAGATCGCGTGCTTCGGGCTCACCGAGCCGGCGGCCGGCTCGGACGTCGCCTCGATGAAGACGAACGCGCGGCGCGAGGGCGACGCGTACGTGCTCAACGGCTCGAAGAACTGGATCTCCTACGCGGACGTCGCCGACCACGCCCTCGTGTTCGCCAAGACGGATCCGTCCGCGAAGCACAAGGGCATCTCCGCGTTCGTCGTCGAGCGCGGGATGCGTGGGTTCACGACGGCGGAGACGGAGAACAAGCTCGGCATCTGGGCAGGCTCGACGGGCGAGCTCTTCTTCGAGAACGTCGAGGTGCCGGCAGAGAACCTCGTCGGAGACGAGGGACAGGGCTTCGAGATCGCGATGTACGGCCTCGACCAGGGCCGCTTCACCGTCGCGGCAGGTGCGTGCGGCGTCATTCGCGCGTGCCTGGAGAAGTCCGTCGAGTACGCGCGCGAGCGGGAGACGTTCGGCCAGCCGATCGGCAAGTACCAGTTCGTCCAGGACATGATCGCCGAGATGGTGCTCGGCTACGAGACGTCGAAGCTGCTCGTGATGCAGGCCGCGTGGATGAAGAACGAGGGGATGCGGAATACGCGCGAGACGTCACTGGCGAAGTGGCACGCGACGGAATCGGCCTTCCGCGCGGCACACCTCGCGATCCAGGTGCACGGCGCGTACGGCTATTCGGCCGAGTACGGGATCGAGCGCTACTTCCGCAACGCGCGCGCGCCGATCATCTACGAGGGCACGACGCAGATCCACAAGCTGATGCAGGCGGAGCACGCGCTCGGCTTCCGGGCCCTGAACGGCCGCGACGGCGAGGTGTCGCCGCTGTGCTCCTGGGCGCCCGCGCTCTCGCCGGTACACGCCCGCGCCTAAAGGACGCGCAGAACCCGTAGGCGCACGCCTTCCCGGATCGTCAACGGCGGCGCCGAGCGCTCGAGGCGCGCTGCCAGCGAGCGCGAGATCTTCGTCCCGGTCCAGTCCCGAACCTCCTCGACGAGCTCCTTCCCGTCGTCAAACGTTTCCAGCACCTCGTACTCGCGCTCGCCCCGCTCCTCGAAGAGTCCGCCGGCGATCGCCTCGTCGACGAGCTCCGCAACGGGGTCGATCGTGTCCCGCCGCCATTCCCGCATGTCGAGCGAGCCGAGCCGCTTCCCCTCCGCCTCGACCGCCGGGCGCGGCGCGACCGGCTGCATGTCGAGGACTAGCCCGCCGGGAACGAGCGCCGCGTGGATCTGATGCAGAGCGTGCACGACGCTCTCCAATGGGACGCATCACAGCGACCAGCCGCAGAGCGCGACGTCGAACCTCCTTCGCGATGTGTCGAGCTCTTCCGCGCCGCAGACGGCGAACGTGACGCGGTCTCTCAGCGACGAGGGAATCCGTTCGCACGCTTCGTCGACACGTTGCTCGTCTGGATCGAAGGCGAACACCTCGGCGGCGTACGCGGCCGCGAACTCCGTCAGCCGTCCGGTCCCGCAGCCGACGTCGAGCACACGCCGGCCACGCAAGTCGAGAACGTCGCCGATGACCGACGGCTCGACCCCCTCACGGTCACGCCACCACACCGTTACGGCTTGTAGGCCTTCACCGTCGAGCCGTTGGCGCCGAACTTGATCGCCTTCTGGCGCGTGTCCTCGAACTTCGACCGCATGTAGGTCGCGACGAGGTTCCCGGTCTCGATCCGCTCGAACCCGTGCCGCCTCAGGACCTCCTCGTACTCTGCCTCCAGCAGAGCACCGGCAATTCACCCGGTCCAGAGATCGATGTTCCGCCGGCCTTCCTCGCTGACCGGATTCTGGATCGTCACGTCGGCGAGCTGCATGCGGCCGCCCGGACGAAGGACGCGGAAGATCTCGGCAAAGACCGCGTCCTTGTCGGGAACGAGGTCGATCACGCCGTTTGAGATCACGACGTCGACGCTCCCGTCCGCGAAGGGCAGGTGCTCGATCTCGCCTTCGACGAACTCGACGTTCTCTGCACCGAGCTCCTCCGCGGCGTCGCGTGCCTTCGCCAGCATCTCGGGCGTCATGTCGATCCCCGTGACGCGGCCGCCGGGCGCGACCATCTGGGCCGCGACGAGCGAATCCGTACCGGCGCCACAGCCGAGGTCGACGACCCGCTCGCCGGGCTCGAGCCGCCCGAGCGAGAACGGATTGGCGACACCGGCGAACGACTCGGCCGCCGTCTCCGGCACGGTCGCCAGCTCCGGCGGATAATCGAGGTCCTGCGCCCATGCACGGCCCGTCGGGAAGACGAAGTCCTTCTCGGGCTCGTCTGAGACCGAGGCGTAGGTCTTCTTGATCTCCTGCTTGAGGAGATCGACGTCGATGGGGACTTCGCCGGCCATCAGTAACTGAACACCGTAGCGCCCTCGCCGATCCATTCCCAGAGCGGCGTCGCGCCTGCCAGCCTCGCGTTCTTCACCAATTGACCCTCATCGAGCTTCTTCGAGTTGAAGCAGATCGGGCAGACGAGCAGCTCGCCGCCTCCCGCCGCGTACTGGTCGAAGAGCCTCGCCAGCGGCGGACACCCGTCGCAGGCGACGGCGTCAGCGACCTCGGGTAGCCCGAGACGCACGGCCTCTTTGGTCAGGAACATTGCGACCTGCTTCCCTTGCTCGAGCGCCGCACCGGCGACGAGAAAGGCAACGGTCACGCGCTCCGCGTCCTCGAGTCCGGTCGCCAGGTTGACCACGACCTTCTGGTTGTCAGCCATGCTTGCCTCCTAGATGTCGTAGGCGTCGTTTGTGACCCGTGCGCGGATCTCTTCGTCACTCCGCTGCAGCTCGGGATGGTCACGGTTGACGTGCTCACGCGCGAGCCGGAACAGCTCGTCGTCGTCTGCACCCTCGAGCTGGTGACCGCAAGGGCATTCGATGGCCCTCATGGCATGGCCCTCCTTTCGTGTGGCGTTGATTTCCAGGTCCGGCGCCCGTCGTATGCGCCTGGAAGGGCGAAGACAAGGCCGCTCATCGCGGTCAGTGCCGCGACGGCACCGAGCGTGGCCCCGCTCCCGAACGCGTCTGCGCTCAAGCCTCCGAGCAGGCCACCCGCGACGAGCCCGCCGTCTCGCCAGAAACGGTAGACGCCGGTCGCGCGCGCGCGCTCGAAAGGACGCACGGCATCGGAAACGGCCGCAAGGAGCGTCGGGTACACGAGCGCCGTGCCGACGCCGAGAACGACCGCCGCCGCGACCGCGCTGCCGAACGCGCCCTTCGCCGCAGCCAGGATGACGAAGGCTGCGGCCTGCACGATCATCCCCCAGACGACGAGCGGCCTTCGTCCGACGTGGTCGGAGAGCGCCCCCGCGCCGAGCTGCCCGACGCCCCATACCGCCGGATAGAGCCCTGCCACAAGCCCGATCTCGCCGTGGGAGGCGCCGTGCGCCGCCATGTACAGCGGCACGAGCCCCCAGGCAACAGCGTCGTTCAGGTTGTTGACGAAGCCCGCCTGTGCGAGCCGTGGGAGCGATCCACCCACGCGCGTTCCGTGCGTTGCCTCCTCGAGCCGGACGTGCGGCAGCGTCTCCCGCACGAGAGCGAGGGTGAGCGCGAGGCCCAGAGGCGCGAGGAGCGCCGCTCCCGCCCAGACGACCGTACGCGGGCCGAACGACGCGGCCAGCCAGCCGGTCGCCGCTGCCGTCAGCGCGACGCCGACATAACCGGCCGACTCGTTGAAGCCCAGCGCGAGACCGCGACGGCGCGGCCCGACGAGATCGATCTTCATCAGAACGGTCATCGACCACGCGAGCCCTTGGCTGGCCCCGAGAAAGACGTTCGCGGCGACGACGAAGCCCCAATTCGGAGCCAGTCCAATCAGGAGCGGAGCCGGCAAGGCGAGAGCCCACCCCGCGGCGAGGACGCGCTTCCGCCCGTAGTGGGCAAAGTGGCCCGCAGCCAGGTTCGCGAATGCCTTTGCAGCGCCGAACGCAACGATGAAGCTCAGCAGCGCACTGTTCGACGCGACGCCGAAATCCTGCTCGCCGAGCGGGGCGAGCACGCTGCGCTCGAGCCCGACGAGGGCGCCGACGAGCGCATTCAGACCGACGAGCAGCCCGAACTGCGTTGCGTTGTCGCGCAATCCGAGCCGGACGTCGCTCATCGCCGGTTCGCGGCGACGATCGCTTCTTGATCGGCAGGCGCCGGCGGAAGGTCTTCGAGCAATGCCCGCACGAAGTCCTGCGGTTCACGTCGCGCGACGGCCGCGTTGTGCCGCCGCTCGTAGCCGATCGTCGAAAACGGATTCCCGGACAGCGACCGGCCGCAGACCGAGCCCGCGTAGTGGCTCGGGAGGACGAGCACCCCGTCGGGGAGCCCGAGGAGCCGGTCGAGCGACTCGCGCAGCGCACGGGCGTGTGGCTCGGGATCGCCTCCGGCGTGGAGGTCCGGCCTGCCGACGTCGCCGACGAGCAGCGAGTCACCGGTGAACACGAGCCAGGGCTCGTCCGTGCCCCGCTTGAGATCCGAGACCACGTAGGCGTGATGCGCGGGCGCATGACCGGGCGTCGCCAGCGCCCGCACGATCGTGTTCCCGAGCTCGATGCGCGCACCGCCCGCGAGGGAATCGTGCGGAAACTCCACTTCGGCGCCCGCCGGCAGATATGCCGTCGCGCCGGTCGCTTCCACGAGGGCAGGGAGACCCGACACGTGGTCCGCCTGCACGTGGGTCTCGAAGACCGCGACGATCGGCGCGCCGGCCCGCTCCGCTTCCTCGAGGTAGCGAGCGACGAGCCGCTCGTGCGGATCGACGACCGCGAGCCGTGAGTGCGTCAGACAGCCGAACAGATAGCTCGCGCAGGCCGTTTCCGGATAGAGGAAGGGACGGAGAATCACCGACCTCACGGAAGCAGCCGCGCGGGCGCGGCGCTAGACGAATTCCGCCATACGTGGTATCGGTCCCACCGATGGATCCGTCCACGACTCTTCGCGAGGTCTGGGACACGACCCGCCTCCGCCTGCTCGTCGAGATCGAACGGCGCGGGAGCGTCTCGGCCGCAGCACGGGCGATCGGAATCGGGCAGCCGACGGCGAGCCAGCACGTGCGCCTGCTGGAGACGGCCGCCCGGCGCCGCCTCGTCGAGCGCGACGGCCGCGGCTCCCGGCTCACCGAGGCGGGACGCGTGCTCGCGGCGCGGGCACGTGACGCGCTGAGCGCGCTCGAGACGGCCGAAGAGGAGCTCCGCGCGCTCGACGGCCTGCTCACCGGCACGATCCACCTCGGCGCGTCGACCGCGCCCGGGGCGTACCTCCTGCCCGATGTCCTCGGTTGTTTCCGCCGCGAATACCCGGGCGTGACGGTCGACGTCGAGGTCGCTGCGAGCGGAGAGATCCTCCGCCGCCTGCGCGAGGGTCGCGTCCAGCTCGCTGTCGTCGGAGCTCAGGAGGCGGATCCGAAGATCTTGCTGGAACCCTTCCTCGAGGACGAGATCGTCGGCGTTGCGAAGCCAAAGCTCCTCCCCCTCGTGGAGGGCGAGCTCGATCCGCGCTTGATCGCAGACGTCACGCTGCTCTCGCGCGAGGCGGGCTCGAGCTCGCGCGAGCTCATCGAGGCGGAGCTGCGGGCGGCTGGCGTGTGGCCGCGCGATCGGTGGGAGCTCGGTTCGCCCGAAGCGGTCAAGCGTGCCGCCCGCGAGGGGCTCGGGATCGCGTTCCTCTCACGCTACGCGGTCGCGGAAGAGGTCGAGACCGGACACCTGGAGCCCTTCAGGCTCGCCGGGCGGCCCCCGCTCCGGCGGCACTTCTTCGTCGCCCGGCCGGCCGGACGCGGGCTCGCCCCGAGCGAGCGCGAGTTCGTCGCCACGTTGACGCGCTGCTGCGCGAAGAGCGCCACGTACGCCGAGGCGTGCGTGGGCGCCGTCCGCGCTTAGAATCCGACGCGTTCCGGCGAGGGCAGCGGGTTCCGCGGCAGGCCGGGCCGTGGGTCGCCCAGGTTGTAGTCGCTCGGCGCGACGTCGTTCGGCCGCTCGGCATAGAAGAGCGACGCGAGCGCCTGGATCTGTTGACGCCCGACTCCCAGCTCGAACTGGCCGCCGCCGTACATCCGGATCCCGTTCGTGTCGCAGTGCTCGACGTACTCGAGGAGGCGCTCGAGCGTGCCGAAGCGCGACGGCTTGATGTTCGCCCAGCCCGGCGTCACCGGCAGCGCGCGCAGGTCCTGCACCGAGTGGATGGGCGCGTCGAAGCTTAGCCGGTGCTCTTCTCCCTGGAGCGCTGCGCCACACTCGCCGTCCAGCGACGCGTCTTCGAGCACGGCCTCGGGGAAGAGCTCGACGGCGGTCCGATAGAGCTCAGGATCGGGTACGACGTCGACCGGCGTCCCGACGTAGTACGCCTTGAAGTCGAGCACCCGCACGCGCTCCGTGGCCGCCAGCCTCTGCATGAACGGACGATCCCAGTCGTTCTCGGGGTCGAGCTTGAACTCGAGCTCCGGGTTGTGCTCGAGCCACGCGAAGGCGTCGCCGCGCGTGGAGACGACGAAGCGGACCGGGCGGTACTCGCGCTCGACGGCCGCACCGAGGGAGAGACCGTTCTGCCGCAGCGCGAGATCGAGCGCCGCGCTCTCGAACGCCCACCGCCGGTAGTCGGCGAAGGCCTCCATCTTCGGCCGCACCTCGAAGAGCTGCAGGCTCTCGAGCTCCGCCGAGAGCGCACCGAGCGTGGTCCGGCGAGGCGTCTCGAGCTCCGGAAACCAGTCGTGGTCCTCCGCCGTATAGGTGACGTCCTCGCCTCGACCTTCCTGCCCCTCGCCGGTGAGGACGATGGTCGTCGTCACCCGCGTGAACTCCGACGAGACGTCGATGGAGCGGCGCTCCGTCGCGAAACCTTCGACAACGACGTCGAGGCCGCGCAGCCGGTCCCAGAGCGGCGGCATCAGCCGAGCGTCGGCTCGACCTTGCCGCTGGGCTCGACGCGCATCATGTGCGCGACCAGCGGGATCGCCGCCAGGATCGGGATGCCGCAAACGGGCCAGAGGATCTGGTAGCCGTCGGTCGAGTGCAGGAACGGCCGCGCGAGGTCGATGGCGGCGCCGGCGACAGGTGCACCGAGCAGCAGCCCGAGACCCTTCGTCGTCGTCGCGAGCCCGGAGATCGCGCCGCGGTGCTCCGGCGGCATCAGCTTGAAGAGCAGCCCCCAGGCGAGCGTCATCACGGTCCCGCCTGCAACCGCGACGGGGACGATCAGGGCGAAGTACCAGTCGTGCCACGTCGTTGCTATGCCCGCGACGAGAAACCCGCCGCCGTACACGAACGAGGCCAAGAAGATCACCCTCGCGATCCCGAAGCGGTCCCCGAGCCTCCCGGCGATCAGCGCCGCGATGACGTATCCCGTGGCCACGGCGCCGAGCAGTGCGGACGAGATCGCCTTCGACTGATGCAACCCGTCGATGACGTACAGGACGACGAAGGTGCGCGCCGCCGCGAAGGTCCCCTCCCAGGCGGCGTTTGCGAGCAGGAAGCGGCGTACTTCCTTCTCCTCACGCAGGATGCGCCAGCTGCGCCTGAAGTACGCGCGGACGCCGTCGAACACGCGGCCGTGCCCCCCGTCTTCCGAGACCCACAGGATCGTCGCGCCGCAAGCGGCGGTGGTGACGAACGCGGCGAGCACGAACGGCGCGGCGTGCCACACCTTCAGAAGAAAACCTCCGCCGACGAGGGCCGCGCCGAGCGCGATTCCGCGCAGCACGTGCTGGATGCCCTGCGCGCGCCCGTAGGTCGATGACGGCAGGAGATCCGGATACAACCCGCGATAGGGCGGCTCGTAGACGTAGTAGGCGAAGAAGAACGCGAGGACGATCAGCGTCGTCGTCCAGAGATTCGGCATGAACGGCATCAGCAGCAGGCAGAAGCCGAGCGGACCGAGCGCGGCGAGCATGAAGGGACGGCGGCGCCCGAGCGGCGTGTGGAACGTGTCGCTCCAGGGTCCGATCACCGGGGAGAGCGCGAGCGCGAAGATGCCCTCCGCGCCGAGCACGAGGCCGATCAGCGTTCCCGACGTCGTGAAGCGGTGCAGCAGCGGCGGCAGATAGGCCGCTGTCGTCGTGATCGAAAAAGCGAGCCCGAAGGCCCCGAGCCCGAGTGTCCAGAAGAGGCTCCGCCGCACGGCCGGCGAACGCCGAGCAGCTTCGGCGGTGAGCTGCGCCACGGACTTAGAGAGTCGCAGCCTCGCGTTCGCGCGCCAGCCCGCTGCAGACGACCTCGATCACCGTCTGCTCGGCGAGCGCGACTTGCTCGTCTCCGTCCTCGAGTTGACCCAGCACCCAGCCGGTCAGGATCTCCTCGAGCGCGCCGTAGAAGACGTAGCTGACCATGCGCGGATCGACGTCGGGGCGAAATTCGCCCTCCTCCTGGCCGCGCGCGATGATCCGCTCGAGTCCTGCGAAAGCCTGGTCGATCTCGTCGATCCGCTGCTGGAGATGCGAGCTGCGGGTCACCTCGCGAACGAGGACACGGACGAGGTCGGGATCGCGGCGCCAGGCCCGCAGCAGGATCTTCGCGATCCCGGCCAGACGTTCCCGCGCCGTTTCGTCCGTCTCCTCGACCGAGCGGACGGCGTCCAGGACGTCCCGCCAGGTCTCGCGGAAGATCGTCTCGAGCAGCTCTTCCTTCGAGCGGAAGTAGTGATAGAGCAGCCCGTGCGCGACGCCGGCCTCCTCGGCGATGTCGGCGACGCGGCAGGTGTGGTAGCCCTTGCGCGCGAACACGCGCACGGCGGCGTCGAGGATGAGCCGCCGCTTGTCCTCCTGGCTTGTTGAACGGTCAGTCAACGGGATGAGTGTAGTGGTAGCGTCGCCCAGTGGTGCTGCGCGGCCTGTTGGTCGTCGATTTCACGCGCTACCTGCCCGGCCCCTTCGCCAGCCGTGAGCTGTTGCGGCTCGGCGCACGTGTCGTGCGGGTCGAGACGCCTGAGGGCGATCCGCTGCGATCGGTCGCGCCCGGCTGGGACGCCGCGCTCAATGCGGGCAAGGAGTCCGTCGTCTGGGATCTCGACAGCGATCCGCGCCTCGGCCCCGAATTGTGTTCGCGCGCGGACGTCGTGCTGGAAGGATTCCGCCCCGGCGTTGCCGAGCGGCTCGGCATCGGCACGACCGACGTTCCCGACTCGGTCGTCTACTGCTCCGTGACGGGTTTCGGCGCCGGTGAGAGGCGCGCAGGTCACGACCTCAACTACGTCGGCTGGGCGGGCCTTCTTGCCGACACGGCGCCCGCGCTCCCGCCGGTGCAGATCGCGGACCTGGCAGGCGGTGCCCTCTACGCAGTCATCGAGATTCTCGGCGCATTGGTCGAACGCGAGCGAACAGGGCATGGCGCACGTCTCTCCATCTCCATGACGCACAACGCACATCGACTTGCCGCGCACCGGCTGCTCGGCGAGCGGGAGCGCACGCTGACCGGCGGGCTCGCCTGCTACCGGATCTACGAGACAGCCGACGGCCGCTTCCTCACGATCACTCCGCTCGAGCCGAAGTTCTGGCGGCGACTCTGCGCGTTGATCGGTCGTCCGGACCTCGTCGAACGCCACTACGACGAGGACCAGGAGGCGCTCGCTGTCGATGTGGCCGCAGTTTTCCGTGAACGCCCGCTCCACGACTGGGTGCAACTCTTCGAGGGCGAGGACGTGATGGCCGGGCCGGTCGCGACACTCGAGGAAGCCGCAGCCTGGCTGGGCGAAGAGCGCTCCGCCGACCGCGCACCGGGCCTCGGAGAGCACACCGACGGGTGGCGGGCCGAGCTCGGCCTCATTCGAGGGATGGCAAGCTCCGAAAGCGAGGACGATCTCTGAGGCGGATGTCTCTGCGCCGCGCGCCCTCCTTCCTTTGCCTCGCGCTCTGCGCGACCGCCCTCGTGGGCTGCGGGGGCGACACGTTTGCCTTCGATCCTGTCGCCAATGCCGCCACCAAGACGGCCGATTCGACCTCCGCCCGCGTCGACTTTACGGCATCGATGACGCTCGGAAGCATGGGGACGATGTCGTTTGCAGGCCGCGGACTCTTCGACGGGCAGTCGAAGTCGGGCTGGATGAACATGACGTTCAGCCTGCCTCCGGCGGCTCAGGCGCAGCTCGGCGCGAACCCGACGATGGAGATGATCTTCGACGGCAGGGACGGCTTCGTCGTCTACATGCGGTCGTCGATGTTCCCGGGCTTGCCGGCAGGCAGCTGGGTGAAGATGGATCTCGCGAAGCTGGCCGACAAGCAGGGCGTCGACCTCGGTGGGTTGACGAATGCGAATCAGGCCGATCCGTCGCAGACGCTGCGGATGCTGATGGCGTCGAGCGACTCGCGAGTCCTCAACTACGACCGCGTGCGTGGCGTCCTCACGACGCACTACGCGCTACGCGTCGATCTGAAGCGGCTCGCGAAGGACAACAAGGATCTCCGTGAGGCGCTCGAGAAGGTCATCGAGGTAACCGGCGTCGATTCGTATCCCGCAGAGGCCTGGATCGATTCGCAGGGGCGCGTCCGCAGGATCAAGGTCGACATCTCGCTGGGCGCACAACTCGGCACACCCATGACGATGACGATGACCGAGGATCTGTACGACTTCGGCGTGAGAACGAACATCGCCCCGCCGCCCGAGAACCAAGTCGTCGACGTGTCGAAGCTCGTCGGCGGCTGAGAGACAACAGGTAGACCTCGGCGGCGGCCGCACCGCCGGAGGCATATCCCTTCCAGGATCCGGACTCCGCGGCGTGCCGCCGTCGAAGTTACGCGTCGCGACGCCGCCAGGCGCGTCTGGTCGAGCCACTTGTTGAAGAAAAGTCACACATTCGACACACCCATCCCGTCCGAACGAGACGCGGCCGGCCGGCGTCCCCACCGGACCCGTCTGGGGACAGCCCCCGGCCACGGCCGGAACGGCCGTGGCCGGCAGGGGCGGGCCCGCGCCTGCGCGCAGGCGCGCTCCTAGGCCTCGGGCCGCGTGTTTCCGGGCAGCGCCTGCGTGAGCTGGCCGAGGGCCTGCGTGACCTCGCTCGGGATGATCCAGACCTTGTTCGACTCGCCCCGCGCGATCTGAGGGAGCACCTGGAGGTACTGGTAGGCGAGGAGCTTGGGGTCGGGATCCCCTTCGTGGATCGCGCGGAACACCGTGTCGATCGCTTTCGCCTGACCCTCCGCCTGCAGGATGGCCGCCTGCCTCTGACCCTCGGCGCGAAGGATCGCGCTCTGCTTCTCACCTTCCGCGGTCAGGATCTGGGACTGCTTCACACCCTCCGCCGTAAGGATCGCGGCACGCTTCTCCCGGTCGGCGCGCATCTGCTTCTCCATCGTCTCCTTGATCGACCCCGGCGGATCGATCGCCTTCAGCTCGACGCGGTTGACGCGGATCCCCCACTTGCCGGTCGCCTCGTCGAGGACGCCGCGGAGCTGGTTGTTGATCTCGTCGCGGGACGTCAGCGTCCGCTCGAGCGCCATGCCGCCGATGACGTTGCGGAGCGTCGTCACCGTGAGCTGCTCGATCCCCTGGATGTAGTTGGCAATCTCGTACGTCGCGGCCTTCGCGTCGGTGACCTGGAAGTAGATGACGGTGTCGATGCTGACGACGAGGTTGTCCTCGGTGATCACGGGCTGCGGGTCGAACGAGACGACCTGCTCGCGCAGGTCCATCATGTCCCGTACGCGATCGATGAAGGGAACGACGATCGCCAGCCCCGGAGAGAGCGTCCGCGAGTACCGGCCGAGGCGCTCGACGACACCGGCACGAGCCTGCGGGACGATGCGGATCGTGCGCCCAAGCGTGAGCAGCACGAATGCCGCAACGACGAGTAGGACGATCAGGCCAGCGGTCATCTCTTCTCCTTACTCATAGACGAGTGCGGTTGCGCCCTCGATCTTGACGATCTCGACACGAGTGCCCGGCTCGAGCACCTGATCCTCCATGTAGGCACGCGCGGACCATTCCTCGCCCCCGATGCGGACCCGGCCACCGTTGACGTCCACCCGCTGCACGACAACGCCCTTCGTGCCCTCGAGTGCCGCGGTACCCGTTCGAAGCGCCGCCGGCATGTGGAGATGCCGCTTGGCGATCGGCCGCAGGATCCAGACGGAAGCGACCGAGCCGGCGATGAACACGAGCAGCTGCAGCACGACGCCGAGCCCGACCACCGCGACGACGGCGGCCGCGACGGCGGCGAGGGCAACGGGCCCGAGAAAGAACATGCCCGGCGTGAAGATCTCGCCGGCCGTCAGCAGCACGGCCGCAATCGCCCAGATCAGCCAGGCGGGCACGACCGGATCGTAACCGGGTCAACCGGGTCGGCTGAGCCCCAGCGCCGCCGGCAGGCCGTAGAGATCGGTCAGGCGTTCCTCGACATCCGGATGACGGTCTTCGCGGTCGATCAGGATCGCGCGCATCCCCAGTGCACGGGCGCCCTCGACGTCCTCCTCCAGCGAGTCGCCGACCATGACCGCGTCGGCAGCCGCGACTCCGAGCAGGTCGAGCGCCGCCTGGAAGATCGTGGGGTGCGGCTTGACGCGGCCGTGCGAGCGTGAATCGACGATCGCGTCCACGTCGAGCCGGTGGTGCGCGACGAACTCTGTGAGGTCGCGGATGCCGTTCGAGACGACGCCGATGCGAAGCCCCGACGCGCGCAGCTCCTCCAACACCGGGATCGCGTCCTCGAACAGCTCGAAGTTCTCGGATACCTCCCAGCCCTGCTCGATCTCGGTCGCGCAATCGGACGCGATCTCGAGCGGTCCGCCCATGCCGACGAAGATCTCCTCGGTGAAGCGATGCCAGATCGTCTCGTCGTGGAGCAGCTCCGGATGCCGCTTCAGATTGAGGACGGCGGCCTCGCGCGCGTCCTCGTAGCGGCCTGCATCGAGCATGACGCCGTGACGCTCGGCGACGCGGGCATAGCGCTCGGCCGACAACTCCGGGCCCGGTCGGCAGAGCGTGAAGTCGACGTCGAAGAGAACGGCACGGAGATTCATCACGGGTGCTCGAGCAACCAGCGAACTGTCTCCAGGTGCTGGTCCTGGAACCTGCTGTCGAAGGCCCAAGCGACGGTCTGGCCGATCGTCCACCAGCGCGAACGCTCGCGGTCGAGGCCGAGCTCCGACGTGAGCCGGTCGAGCCGGTGGAGGACATCGGCTCGCGTCCCACCGAGCTCGAACGACCGCACGATCGGCGCCACGCTGAACTCGCGCTCCCCGATCAGCGGCTTCGGGTCGATCGTCAACCACGGCTCACGTTGCGCGGCCAGGACGTTGTCGCCGTGGAGGTCCTGGTGGAGCAGGATCTGCTCGCCCTGCGAAGAGGACAGCTGCTGCAAAGCGTCCGTCGCGGCGTCGAGGAGGCTGCGCTCGCACGGCCGGCCTGCGCGCTCCCACTCGCGCGGAAGGTATTCGACCCACCACACCGCCTCGTCGGCGAGGCTATGGAACGGCTCGCCCGCGTTCTTCCACAGCCGCGGCAGCAGCCCGACGATCACGTCGAGCGCCTCGTCGGCATCGATCTCCGCGAGCTTCGTCCCGGGCTCACAGCGCTCGATCAACAGCGCCCACCGGTCCTCGTCGTACTCGAGCAGGCGCACGGCGCCTTCGCCGTTCCAGAGCGCGAGGGCTTCGGCCTCGTGCTCGGACTCGCGGTGCGGATAGATCAGCTTCAGGACCGCGGGCGTGCCGTCGGGAAGATCGGCGCGGACGGTGTATCCGGCGGCACCGGCGAGGTACGGCTCGCCGAGCCGCAGCGCCCATTCCTCTGCACATTCCTTGGCGAGGTCGGGGACGCGCTCGAGCCAGACGCCGTGCGTCAGACCGGTGCCGGCCACCGGTACGCGTTGGCCCGCCGGTTGGCCAGCGAAGGCAGCTTCGCGCGGATGTCGCGCAAGTGCGCGAGATCGAGCTCCGCCGCGATCACCGTCTCCGCGTCCGGCGCCTGCGCAACCACGATCCCCCAGGGGTCGGCGATCAGCGAGCGTCCGTACGCGGGCTTGCCGGGCAGCGTCTCGCCGATCTGCGCGGCGGCGGCGACGTAGAGCTGGTTCTCGATCGCCCGCGCGCGAAGAAGGACGTGCCAGTGATCCTTGCCGGTCGGTGTCGTGAAGTGCGCGGGCACGGTGACGAGCTCGGCACCCTCGAGCGCCAGGATGCGATACAGCTCCGGAAAGCGGATGTCGTAGCAGACCGAAAGGCCGACCTTCCAGTCCTCGATCTCCGCGACCACCGGCTCTTCGCCCGGCTCCTCAGCCTCGGATTCGCGGTAGACGACCCCGCCGACCTCGACGTCGAAGAGATGGATCTTGCGGTAGGCGCCGACGATCTGACCTTCGGGATCGAAGACGAGCGACGTGTTCGAGAGCTTCTCGCGGCCTTCACGCCGTTCCGTGATCGAGCCTCCGACGAGCGTGATCCCGTGCTGCCGGCTCCAGCGCGACATGGCCTCCACCGATTCGCCGCCCTCGATCGACTCTGCGGTCGCGTGCGAGACGGCCGCGTCGCCGATCGCGTTCCACTTCTCCGGCAGAACGACGACGTCGGCGCCCGTGGCAGCGGCCTTCGAGACGAGCCGCTCGGCCGTTGCTAGGTTCGCAGCCTTGTCGGCGCGGCTGGTCATCTGCACGCACGCAAGGCGGATTCGATCCGGCATGGCCGCAGAATAGCCTTGGGCCCGTGACGCAGACCGAGGGCGTACCCTCCGCTCGTGAGCCCGGTCTACTGGAAGCCGCGCTATCCCACTCGCTCGATGCGTGAGCGCGCCTGGGCGAAGCGCGCGCTCGCACGCGAGCAGGCGGCCCGCCGCAGCCGCCCGCCGGGCGTCCTCTCCCGGGTGTGGTCCCGCTTGCGCAGAGGTACTTGAGTTAGCAACAATCTCGGCAGTTACTTCAAAAGCACAAGTGAGGAGGAGGAGATGTCGTACGGGCTCTTGCTCCTGCGGATCGTCGTCGGCGGGACGATGTTCGCGCACGGAGCACAGAAGCTGTTCGGGTGGTTCGGCGGCGGCGGTCCGAGGGGAACGGCCGGGTTCTTCGGCAACTTCGGGTTCAGGGCCCCGCTCCTGATGGCGGTCGCCGCCGGTCTGGCCGAGAGCGGCGGGCTGCTCTTCGCAGCCGGTCTGGTCACGCCGCTTGCAGCGCTCGGAATTGCGATCGTGATGCTGAACGCGATCGGGCTCGTGCACTGGCCGAAAGGCTTCTTCAACGCGAACGGCGGCTACGAGTTCCCGCTGACGTTGCTCACGGTCGCGGTCGCGGTTTCCGCGATCGGCCCGGGGCGCTTCTCGGTCGATCGCGCCATCGGCTGGGACGACAACATCAGCGGCGTCTGGTGGGGCGTCGGCGTGGCCGTTGCCGCCGTGGCGGTCACGCTCGTGACGCTGACCCTCGCCCGGAGGCGCGAACGACTACATGCGGCCCCAGCCGCCTAGCGAGGCCGTAACCACTCGCCAGCCACCAACATCGAAAACTGAGGCTAAGTGCTCCCGGCCGTAAGTTCGCTCGTCGTTATGCGGCCAGTTGAAGCTGGGGTTGGTGTGCCGCGAGGCGGTCGATCAGCGCGGCGAGGTCGTCGCGGGTGAAGCGCCAGTCGAAGGGCTCGGCGATCTCGTTCCAGTGGTGTTCGAAAGCGTTGAGGGTGCGAGCGATGTCTGCCACGTTCTCGAAGTCGTTGGGCTCGAGCAGCTTGCGCTGGACGATTGAGAAGAAGATCTCGAGCTGGTTGAGCCAGCTGGCGTGTACGGGCAAGTGGACGAGGACGAGGTTTGGCCAGCGCTGCTCGAGCCGCTTGACCGATTTGCGGCCGCGATGGGAGGAGCCGTTGTCGACGATCCAGAAGACCCGTCGCGCGGAGGCGTAGGGCTGCTTGGTCATCACTTGCCGGACGAGCTGGTCGAAGGGCTCGATTCCGCCTCGTGCTTCCGAGCGGCCGAAGACGCGTGGGCGTCTGCCGCCGCGGCGTCCGATGTCGAGCGCGGCCAGGTAGGTGAGCGCACCGTTGCGACGGTAGGTGTGCTCGACCCGTTGCCCGCGCGAGCCCGGCGACGGCGGCAGCGTCTCGTGGATGCGAGCGCGAGCCTGGATCGACGGCTTCTCGTCAGCGCAGATCACGAACTCGCCCGGGTGCAGCAACCTCCCCTCCCATCTGCCCTGGTAGAGGTCGAGCACCGGCCCCGCCTTCTCCAGGAAGGCCGGGTCGGTGGGGAAGATCCAGGAGCGGTGCTGCCACGGCTTGAGCGCGTCTTCGCCCAGCCAGCGGGCGATCGTCGAGGCAGAGGCCCCGGTGACGCCGCGCTCGATCACGAGCCGGTGCAGCTCAGCGCGCGAAAAGCGCGACAACGGCAGGCCGTGCTCGCGCGGCAGCCCGCAGGCGATCGCCTTCACCAGCGCGACCTCTTCCGGGGGGAAAACGCCGCGGGCGGCCCGGTCGCGGTCGATCGCGAAGACCATCCAGCCGTTCCTCGAAGAAGCGTTTCCGCCACAACGACACCGTCCGCAGCGCGCAGTCAAGGCGACGGGCAATCTCCGCGTTCGTCTTCCCCTCGGCGGCAAGCAGCACGATCTTCGCCCGCAGCACTTCACCGTGCAGCACCGTGTAGCGGGCAGCGCGCGAACGCAGCTCCCGCGCTTCCTCCTCGCTCAAATCGATCCTGAAGGGACTCTTCGCCATGACGTCGTCTTCAACGCCCAGCCGGCGGTCCCTCCAACCGATCGTGCGCGTATTACCAGCCGGGAGCACTAAGGCACGCGAAGCGGCCTTAGCCTCAGTCGAACCGACGCGGACGGGGACGCCTTGGCGCCACCGTGCGCGCGACGCGACGAGATCGCCCAGATCGTTCTTGGGCGAGCCCGTTCCCGCGCGCGGAGGCGAGACCGCGTCTCGCCGGGAGCGCAAACGAACATCGGCCTTGCCGAGCCATGAAGGAGGGGCCCGCGGGGGAACCATCGGTTCCCCCGCGTCCCGATCGGGGTGCCCAGATTTGAACTGGGGACCTCTCCGACCCGAACGGAGCGCGCTACCAGGCTGCGCCACACCCCGGAGAAGGCACAAAGAGTAGCCGCTTCCGGCGCAG
>DASWEF010000002.1:0-13685 GCA_036394855.1 Gaiellaceae bacterium
GCTTCATCTCTTGACCACCAAGGTCGCTGCGCCTAGCGCGCGCACCAGTTTCTCGCGTCTCAAGCACGTCCTCGACCTTCCCAATCTGATCGACATCCAGAAGGCCTCGTTCCAGTGGTTCCTGGACGAGGGTCTTCGCGAGACGATCGACGACATCTCGCCGATCGAGGACTACACCGGCACCCTGGCCGTCGAGTTCGGCGCCTACAAGTTCGGGGAGCCGCAGTTCTCGATCAAGGAGTGTCGCGAGAAGGATCTGACGTACCAGGCACCGCTCTCGATGACCGTCCGCTTCGTCAACAAGGAGACGGGCGAGATCCGAGAGCAGACGGTCTTCATGGGGGACTTCCCGATGATGACCGAGTGGGGCACCTTCATCATCAACGGCACCGAGCGCGTGATCGTGACGCAGCTCGTTCGCAGCCCGGGCGCCTACCTGATGGAGCCCAAGGACGCCACGAAGCAGGTCTTCACGGCGAACCTGATGCCATCCCGCGGCTCGTGGCTCGAGCTCGAGATCGACAAGAAGGGCGTCGTCTACGCCCGCATCGACCGGAAGCGCAAGCTGCCGATCACGACGCTGCTGCGGGCTCTCCCGGAGGAGGACCCGACCACGGGCTTCAAGCTCGACACCTCGTCGAACGAGGCCATCCTCAAGCTCTTCGACAACTCGATCTTCATCGTCAACACGCTCGAGAAGGACCCCTCGACGCGCGAGGAGGAGGCCCTGATCGAGGTGTTCAAGAAGCAGCGTCCCGGCGAGCCGCCGACGCTCGACAACGCGCGCAACCTGCTGAAGGCGCTGTTCTTCGATCCGAAGCGCTACGACCTGACGAAGGTCGGCCGCTACAAGCTGAATCAGCGGCTCGAGGTGAAGGTGCCGGACGACGTGCGCGTCCTGACGACCGAGGACATCCTCGCGCTCGTCAAGAGGCTGGTCCAGATGCCCCACCGTCTCGGCGTCGATCTCGAGTCGAAGGACTTCGCGGCCGACGCGATCGTGCTCTCGCGCGATCCGATCCGCAGTGAGCTCGATGAGTACGAGCACTTCGGCAACCGCCGTCTGCGCACGGTCGGGGAGCTGATCCAGGAGGCGTTCCGGGTCGGCCTCTATCGCATGGAGCGCGTCGTCCGGGAGCGGATGACGACGGAGGACGTCGACACGATTACGCCGCAGACGATCATCAACATCCGTCCGGTCGTGGCTGCGCTGAAGGAGTTCTTCGGCTCGTCGCAGCTGTCGCAGTTCATGGACCAGACGAACTCGCTGGCCGGGCTGACGCACCGGCGCCGCCTCTCGGCGCTGGGTGCCGGCGGTCTCACGCGCGAGCGCGCGCCAATCGAGGTGCGCGACGTGCATCCGACCCACTACGGCCGCATGTGTCCGATCGAGACGCCGGAAGGTCCGAACATCGGGCTGATCGGCTCGCTCGCCTCGATGGCGACCGTGTCCGAGTTCGGCTTCATCCAGACGCCGTACCGGAAGGTCGTCGGCGGCAAGGTCACGGACGAGATCATCTATCTGGACGCCGCCGAGGAGGCCCAGTTCACGATCGCCCAGGCGAGCGCCCTGGTCGACGAGAAGACGGGCCGCTTTCTCGACAAGCACGTTCTCTGCCGCTCCAAGGAAGGCGAGGCCGTCACGGCCGAGCCCAAGGACATCCAGTTCATGGACGTGGCGCCGGCGCAGATCGTCTCGGTCGGGACCGCGCTGATCCCGTTTCTCGAGCACAACGACGCGAACCGCGCGCTGATGGGCGCGAACATGCAGAGGCAGGCCGTGCCGCTGATGATCACCCAGGCGCCGATCGTCGGCACCGGGCTCGAGTATCGCGCTGCGATCGACACGGGTGACGTCGTGCTGGCGCAGTCGCCGGGAACGGTCATCGATGTCGACGCGGGGCACATCGTCGTCGAGACGAAGGACGGCAAGGACGACTACCCGCTGACGAAGTTCATGCGGTCGAACCAGGGCACGCTCATCCACCACAAGCCGATCGTCGAGCTGGGCGAGCGCGTCAAGGCCGACCAGGTCCTCGCAGACGGCAGCTCCACGGACATGGGCGAGCTCGCGCTCGGCGCGAACCTGCTGGTCGCCTTCATGCCCTTCGAGGGCTACAACTTCGAGGACGCGATCGTGATCTCGGAACGGCTCGTGAAGGAGGACGTCTTGTCGTCCATCCACATCCACGAGTACGAGATCGACGCACGCTCGACGAAGCTCGGCGACGAGGAGATCACGCGCGACATCCCGAACCGCTCCGAGGAGTCGCTCAAGGACCTCGACGACCGCGGTGTCGTGCGGATCGGAGCCGAGGTCGGCTCCGGCGACCTGCTGGTCGGCAAGGTCACCCCGAAGGGCGAGACCGAGCTGACGGCGGAGGAGAAGCTGATCCGCGCGATCTTCAAGGAGAAGGCGCGCGAGGTCCGCGACACCTCGCTCAAGGTCCCGCACGGCGAGGGCGGCAAGGTCATCGACGTGAAGACGTTCTCGCGCGAGGCGGGGGACGACCTCTCCCCGGGCGTGAACGAGCTCGTGCGTGTCTACGTGGCCAAGAAGCGCAAGATCGCGGAGGGCGACAAGCTCGCCGGCCGCCACGGCAACAAGGGCGTGATCGCGAAGATCGTGCCCGAGGAGGACATGCCGTTCCTCGAGGACGGCCGCCCCGTGGACGTCGTGCTGAATCCGCTCGGCGTGCCGAGCCGGATGAACATCGGCCAGATCCTCGAGACACACCTCGGCTGGGCCGCGGCGCACGGCGTCTTCGCCAACGGTGACGGCGCGGCGAACGGGTTCGCGGGGAAGCCGATCGCGGCCGACAATCCGCATCCGGTCGCGACGCCCGTCTTCGACGGCGCGACGGAGGAGGACGTGGACGAGGCGCTCGTCCAGTGGGTGAAGGACAACCCCGACTCGCCGATCAAGTTCCTCGTCCACGAGAAGCGGCCCGCAGGGCGGAAGGTGTCCGGCAAGGTGCGGCTCTTCAGCGGCAAGACCGGTGCGCCGTTCGAGCAGAAGGTGACGGTCGGCTTCATGTACATCCTGAAGCTGCTCCACCTGGTCGACGACAAGATCCACGCCCGTTCGACCGGCCCGTACTCGCTCGTCACGCAGCAGCCTCTGGGCGGCAAGGCCCAGTTCGGCGGTCAGCGCTTCGGCGAGATGGAGGTCTGGGCCCTCGAGGCCTACGGCGCCGCGTACACGCTGCAGGAGATGCTCACGATCAAGTCCGACGACACGGTCGGCCGCGTGAAGGCGTACGAGGCGATCGTGAAGGGCGAGAACATCGCCGAGCCGTCCATCCCCGAAAGCTTCAAGGTGCTGCTCAAGGAGATGCAGTCGCTCGCGCTCGACGTCAACGTCCTCTCCGACGAGGGCACGACCGTCGAGGTGCGCGAGGAGGACGACGAGCTCCTTCGGGCTGCAGAAGAGCTGGGCATCGACCTCTCGCCCGGATCGCTGCGCGCGGCCGCGCGACAGCCGACGGCGGAGGAAGCGGAAGAGGGCCAGGAGCGCGTCGACCAGGACGGCGAGATGGCACTTCCGAACGACGAGGCGCTCGGCGACCTGAGCGACGTCGAGGTGCTGGACGCAAGTGCGGAAGAGACCGAAGCCCCGGCCTTGGCCGAGGCTGAACCAGAACTAGAGGAGTAAGGGAGAACTTTGATCGATATCAACGATTTCGACGCCATTCGCATCGGGCTTGCTTCCAGCAAGCAGATCCGCGACTGGTCCTCCGGCGAGGTAACCAAGCCGGAGACGATCAACTACCGCACGCTCAAGCCCGAGCGTGACGGTCTCTTCTGCGAGCGCATCTTCGGTCCGACGAAGGACTGGGAGTGCTATTGCGGCAAGTACAAGCGCGTTCGCTACAAGGGCATCATCTGCGAGCGCTGCGGCGTCGAGGTGACGCGGCAGAAGGTTCGCCGCGAGCGCATGGGCCACATCGACCTGGCCGCGCCGGTCTCGCACATCTGGTTCTTCAAGGGTGTCCCGAGCCGGATCGGCTACCTGCTCGACATCGCCCCGCGCGAGCTCGAGAAGGTGCTCTACTTCGCCGCCTCGATCGTGACCGCGGTCGACGTCGCGGCGAGGAAGAAGGACCTCAACGATCTCGAGGACAAGGTCGCGGGCGAGGCCCAGCGGATCGAGGTCGATCGTGAGGAGGCGCTCGCCGCGCTCGAGGACCGCCTCAAGCGGCGCCGCGACTACTTCGCGAAAGGCAAGGACAAGGGCTTCGACGAGGACGACGACTTCTGGGCGCGCGGCCTCTCGAACTGGGCCGAGGAGCAGGCTATGCCCACGCTCGAGGAGGCACGCGGGCTCGCCGGCGGGATGTTTCCCGACCTCGTCGGACAGATCACCACTGAGGACTCGAAGAAGATCCGCGAGCTCGTCCGCAACGCCGCGATTCGCGACGACCGCAAGCTGACGCCGCGCGAGCTGGAGAGCGTCGCCGTGGCCGGCGAGCAGATCCTCGCCGGGCTCGACCCGCTGTTCAAGCAGCAGGCGAAGGCGACCGGCTCGAAGAAGGGCGCGATCTCCAAGCACATCAACAAGATCCTCGACGCGCTGCTCGACGGCGACGAGATCGCCGAGGAGGACGCGAAGTACGTCGCAGGCGTCGACATGAAGAACCTCGACCGCGCGCGCGAGCTCGGGAACGGGCTCTTGGACGACGTGATCGACACGTGGGACGGCGAGCAGGACATCCGCGAGCTGACGAACGACCTCTGCCTGCGGACGGACGGAAAGATCCGGAAGGAGGACCTCGACGCGATCGTCCAGTGGTCGCTGAAGGTCCGCGAGATGTATCTCGACATCGAATCGCGCCGGGGGGACGCGCGCGACGCGGCCGTCGACTCCGTCAACCGTCTCGAGCAGACGTGGCTGCTGTTCAAGGATCTCGAGCCCAAGCTGATCGTCAACGACGAGCAGCTCTTCCGCGAGCTGAAGGACCGCTTCGGTTCTCCCTACGGGTTCGGCGTCTACTTCCGCGGCGGTATGGGCGCGGAGGCGATCCGCGACCTGCTCAAGGACCTCGACCTCAAGGCCGAGGCCGCCTCGCTGCGCGAGACGATCCGGACGTCGAAGGGCCAGAAGCAGCAGCGCGCGATCAAGCGGCTGAAGGTCGTGAACGCGTTCATCACCTCGGAGAACAAGCCCGAGTGGATGATCCTCGAAGCGGTGCCGGTGATTCCGCCGGAGCTGCGGCCGATGGTGCAGCTCGACGGCGGCCGTTTCGCCACCAGCGACCTCAACGACCTCTACCGGCGCGTGATCAATCGGAACAACCGCCTCAAGCGGCTGCTCGACCTCGGCGCACCCGAGATCATCGTCAACAACGAGAAGCGGATGCTCCAGGAGGCCGTCGACGCACTCTTCGACAACGGCCGCCGCGGTCGCTCCGTGACCGGGCCCGGCAACCGCCCGCTGAAGTCGCTGTCCGACATGCTCAAGGGCAAGCAGGGCCGCTTCCGCCAGAACCTGCTCGGGAAGCGCGTCGACTACTCGGGCCGCTCGGTGATCGTCTCCGGGCCGAGCCTGAAGCTGCACCAGTGCGGGCTGCCGAAGCTGATGGCGCTCGAGCTCTTCAAGCCGTTCATCATGAGCCGCCTCGTCGAGCGAAAGTCCGTGCAGAACATCAAGGCGGCGAAGAAGTACGTCGACTCGATGACCGAGGAGGTCTGGGACGTCCTCGAAGAGGTGATCGCGGAGCATCCCGTGCTGCTGAACCGCGCTCCGACGCTGCACCGTCTCGGCATCCAGGCGTTCGAGCCGAAGCTCGTCGAAGGCAAGGCGATCCAGGTGCACCCGCTCGTCTGTCACGCGTTCAACGCGGACTTCGACGGCGACCAGATGGCCGTCCACCTGCCGCTGTCGGCTGAGGCGCAGGCTGAGGCGCGCGTGCTGATGCTGTCCTCGAACAACATCCTCTCGCCGGCGAGCGGCCGTCCGCTGGCCACGCCGACGAAGGACATGGTGCTCGGCACCTACTACCTCACCTATTGCGAGACCGATCTCGAGCAGACGACTGCCGACAAGCTCGATCCGCGGCCGCCGCGCTTCGGGTCCGAGGAAGAGGTCGAGCATGCGATCGAAGCGGGCCAGGTCAAGCTCCAGGAGCCGATCGAGTTCCGCTGGAACGGCGATCTGCTGCTGACGACGGCCGGCCGCGTGCTCTTCAACGCCGAGGTCGAGCGCGTGCTCGACGAGGCGGTCGAGGGCTACGACGGCGCGGAGCCGTTGCACGACTACATCAACCGCACGCTCCCGAAGCGGGAGCTCGATGCCTTCATCACCGAGCTCGTCGACGAGTACGGCGCACATTCGATTGCGGCAGTGCTCGACATGATCAAGACCCTGGGCTTCCACTACGCGACCCAGGCCGGCGTGACGATCTCGAAGAACGACATCGTGATCCCGCCGGACAAGGAAGAGATCCTCGCCGAGTACGAAGACCGCGTCGAGAAGGTCGAGGCGCAGTACTCGCGCGGCCTGATCACGGACGAGGAGCGCCACGAGTCGATCGTCAACATCTGGACCGAGGCGACCGACACCGTCGCGGACGCGATGGAGCGCACCTTCTACGAGCTGAACCCGATCTACATGATGGCCAACTCGGGCGCCCGCGGATCGTCGAAGCAGATCCGCCAGCTCGCCGGGATGCGCGGCCTGATGGCGAATCCGAAGGGCGAGATCATCGAGCGTCCGATCAAGGCCAACTTCATGGAAGGCCTCTCGGTGCTCGAGTACTTCATCTCGACCCACGGCGCCCGCAAGGGACTGGCCGACACGGCGCTCCGCACGGCCGACTCGGGCTACCTGACGCGGCGCCTCGTGGACGTGTCGCAGGACGTGATCATCCGCGAGGACGACTGCAAGACGAAGGACTTCATCGAGCTACCGATCTTCGCCGCCGACGGCATCAACAAGAGCGTCCTCGGCCGCACGCTCGCCCAGGACGTCCATCGGCCGCTGGCGAGCGGCAAGCCGGGCAAGACCGTTGTGGCGGAACGCGGCGAGGAGATCACCCTGCCCGTGCTCGAGGAGATCATCGAGGAGCTGGGAGACACCGCACGTGACGTTTTGCTCCCCGTCCGCTCGGTGCTGAAGTGCCGGAGCGAGTTCGGCGTGTGCCGCACCTGCTACGGCATCTTCCTCGCCACCGGCGCGATCGCCGAGATCGGCGACGCGGTGGGCATCATCGCGGCGCAGTCGATCGGCGAGCCGGGCACGCAGCTGACGATGCGCACGTTCCACACGGGCGGCGTCGCCGGTGCGGACATCACGCACGGTCTCCCGCGCGTCGTCGAGATCTTCGAGGCGCGGAATCCGAAGGGTGCCGCAACGCTTGCCGAGGAGGGCGGGAAGGTCGAGATCGAGCACACCGACCGTGGGCCGAAGGTCACGATCCATCTCACGGACGCGAAGAAGGACGACGAGCCGAAGGCGATCCAGCTCCCGCGCCGAACCCGCCTGTTCGTCACGAACGGGCAGGAGGTCGAGCCGGGCGACGCGCTGCACGAGGGCTCGCTCAATCCGGCCGACCTGCTGCGCCTGAAGGGCTACACGTCGACGGAGCTCTATCTCGTCGGCGAGGTGCAGAAGGTCTACAAGTCGCAGGGCGTCGAGATCCACGACAAGCACATCGAGCTGATCGTCCGTCAGATGCTGAAGAAGGTGCGTGTCGAGAACGCCGGCGAGACCGATCTCCTGCCGGGCCAGCTCGTCGACAAGACGGTGCTCGACCGTGAGAACACGCGCGTGAAGAAGGAGAAGAAGGAGCAGGCGACGTTTGAGCCGCTGATCCTAGGGATCACGAAGGCGTCGCTCGCCACCGAGTCCTTCCTCTCGGCCGCGTCCTTCCAGGAGACGACGAAGGTGCTGACCGACGCGTCGATCGAGGGCAAGATCGACCGGCTGCTCGGGCTGAAGGAGAACGTGATCATCGGCAAGCTGATCCCGGCGGCGACCGGACTGAAGAAGTACCGGACGATCGAGATCGGCCCGTCCGACAAGGTGCCGCCGTCGGCGTACATGCGGCCGCAAACGGAGGAGCAGCTGCTGGCGGCGCTGGAGGAGATCGACTCCGGCGGCGGCGACGGCCTGAACCTCGAGTCGCTCGGGCTCGACTTCGGCGGCCAGCCCGGCGCCGAGGGCCCGACGTCGCACGAGTCGGGCGAGGCGACCGAGACTCCCGAGGTCGATTCGCCGTTGGACGAATAAGCGCGAGAATCCGGCGCCTTCGGCGCCATGATGATTCTCGCGCTAGCGAGAGCGTTTGGTAGCGAGGCCGGGCTAAGCCCGGCCTCGCGGCGGTTTCGAGCTAGCGGTCGGCAGCCTGCAGCAGACCGAGACACATCTCGTCCGTCGTGCCTTCGCCCCAGAGCACGTAGCGCGGCTTCAGCAGCTTGCCGTTCACGAGCGGCTGGCGGCTCTTTGAATTGTCGAAACGGCACGTGACGCGGATCGTGTCGCCGACGTTCGCGTCCACCGGCTGCTCGAGGTAGTACGCGTCCTGCCAGTGGAAATCCCAGCGCGGGATGTGCAGGAGCGTCTGGCCGTTCAGCTCGATGCCGATGTCGAAGCCGCGGGTGTGCATGTGGCCGGCGACGCCGTAGATCCGCAGCGGACGGTTGACGCGACGCTCGCAACTCGTTCCCAGCGACTTCACGCTCGCCGGCGAGCTGGGGAAATCGTCGAGCGACTTGCCGCAGATGTAGAGCAGGCCCGACGGGATGAGGGCGGCGTTGTAGCCGTACTTCTTGATCTCCTCCTGCACCGCGACATCGCGTGAGCAGAGCCGCGACCGCACACCTCGCGGGCACGGCAACTCGACCGGCGCCGGGATGAGAATCGTATTCAGCGGGGTGAGCTCGGCCTGGGACACCGGGAGGAAGCGGAGGACGGCGCGCGAGCGGTCGCGCTTCGCCTTGTGAAGGAGGTTGTAGTGCACCTGCATCACGATCGCCGCGCCCGCGTGTACCAGCACGCCTGTCCCCGGCGGCGTGTCGTTCGTGGCGTGCCCGGGCACCCAGGCGCTGATCCAGGGCGGCGCGCCGAGCCGGTCATTCGCTGCGGAATCGACGGACGGATGCGTCTCGGAGAGCCCCGGGCCACCGAAGCACGTCCAGCCCTTGCCGCCCGACGCGTCGTTCAAGCGGCGCGCGTCGACGGCGTTGTCGCCTGCGGCTTCGAAGAGGATCACGTGGTGCACGATCCCGGCCTGCTGCGGCTTGATGACGGCGCTCGTCACGTATGCGTCGTGCGTGAGGCGCGGTTCGAGCAGGAAGCAGTGGTAGTCGTCGAACCCGCCGACGGCCGCTTTTGGAAGATAGGGCTTCGTCGGAGCGAGCGTCATCGTCGTGCCGGGGGCGTTGCTGCCGGGGGGAGGAGGCACGACCGACCGGCCGGTCCCGATCCGCGCACCGCCGCGAACCCAGCGCGCAATCAGATTCTTCTCGGCCGGCGTCAGGATTCGCCGTGACTGCCCGAGGTAGTCGGGCGAGTCAGGCCCCGGCATCCACGGCGGCATCCTTCCGAGCTTCGTCATCACGAGGATGCGGTTCGCATGCGCGGCCGCGGAGCGCGCGCTTCGCAATGAGAACGGGGCGATGCCGCCCGGGGTGTGACAGCCGGCGCATTTCTCCGCAAAGATCGGCGCGACCGCGGCCCACGTCGGTGCGGCTGCGTGCGCCGCCGGGCGCGTGGCACCAGAGCCCGCGGCGATCGCCACGACACCCGCGGCGATCCCGGCGGCCGCCGCGAGTGCGACCGCGACCCTGCTTCGCTTCACGACACAAAGCTACCGCGTCTGTAAGGCAAACGTAAGCGCTCCTGGACGCCGCCGATCCCCGGGCTAGTCTTTCGACGGTGAAGAGGCTAGGGGTCGTGGTCGCTGCCGTCGTCGCGCTGGCTCTCGTCGGAGGGAAGGGCGCGCCCGCGCAGCAGCTCCAGGCGAACTGCGCGCTGCCGTCGCAGACGCCGGTGTGGCTTGACTTCGCCGACGGTTCCGTTCCTTTCTGGGATCTCTTTGCCAAGCCCGGAGTCGTGGCGATGGCGTCGAACCTGATCTTTCCGCCGAAGCTGCGCGCCGCCGGTGCGCAAACCGTCTACTTCGACCTCTACCTGAACCGGCGCGTCGGCACGCCGAGTGCGCCCAAGGATCCGGCGACGATCGTCGCGACCGCGAACAAGTTCTACGACTACGCGGCTCAGTCGATGGATTGCTCGAACCCGGTCATCGCCGAGAACGAGCTCTTCGGCTCCTGGCTCGCGGTTCCCTGGTCGCCGACGAACGAGCAGTACCGCGCGAATGTCCTGCTCTTCCTGCAGACGCTGCGCGCGCGCGGCGCTCAGCCGTGGCTGCTCGTCAACGCGAAGCCGTACACGGCGACGACCGCCGGCGACTGGTGGCGCCAGGTGGCGGACGTGGCCGGGATCGTCCGCGAGGTCTACTTCCCGGCGCCTCTCATCTACAAGCAGGGGCCGATTCTCGGCAGCCGGACACTCCGCCAAGCGTTTCGGAACGGGATCCTCGACTTCACCAAGATCGGCATCCCGGTCTCGAAGCTGGGGATCTTCGTCGGCTTTCAGACGACGAAGGGGACCGGCGGACGAGAGGGGCTCGCCGCGAAGCCGTGGTTCCGGACGGTGAAGTGGCAGGCGCTCGCCGCGGGCTACGTCGCGCGTGAGATGAAGTTCTCCTCGATCTGGTCGTGGGGATGGGCGGAGTGGACCACGACGCCCGGCGAGCACGATCCCGACAAGCCGCGTGCCGCCTGCGTCTACCTCTGGACAAGAAGCTCGAAGCTCTGCAACGGTCCGCGCGCGGCCGGGCGCGGCTTCAACGCTTCCCGGACGGAAGGACAGCTCATCCTTGCCCCCGGGCTCCGTTGCCGCCTCGGAACCACGGCGGTGCGCTGGTCCGCGATCAATCCGATCCTGCGGCTGACGGGCGACTCGGAGCTCGCGTTCTCGAATGCGTTCGCGCGCGCGGTGGAGCAGCGTGCCGCCCGCGTCACGAACAGAGACATCCTGGCGGCGGAACGGTCGATCGTCGCCGGGCGCTTCGGCGGGTCGCGCGCCGCCTATCTCGCCGCGATCGCCGATGCCCGCGCGAACCTGTCGATGGCCCGCGGCATCATCGGGGACGAGCTCCGGCGTGCCCGGATCGAAAGCAAGCTCAGGGTGTCCTCGCCGAGCGCTCGCCAGATCGCTCAGTTCCACGAGAACTACGGCGAGCTGCAGGCTCGGCTCGTCGAGGCCAAGTCCCAAACGCAGTGGCTCGGCGGACGGCGTGCCGGCTACGCGCTGGAGTCGACCGCGCCTCCGCAGCTGATGAATCTGTCCCCGGGCCGCTGGTCCGCGTTGTGGTCCCCGTTGGGGACGGTTCGGGTCCGCCCGCTCGGGCCTCCGCTGCCGCTCGGATCGCTGCCGCTCGGCAACGTCCGCCTCTCCATCCGAGCGGCGCTGATCGCTCAGGCACGCGAGGACCGCTTCCCCGGCTGGCTGACCTCAGCCCAGGAGGCGGCCTTCCCGGAGGCGATCTGCTGGCGCGACCAGTTCCCCGAGCTGGGGGAGGTCGACCTCACCAATTACCTACCGTTCCTCGCTCTGACGTCCTAACGCCCGCCGCGCGGAAACACCGAGGCCGGACGCTAAGGCGCGCGAAGCGGCCTTAGCGGGAGGCGGACTGACGCGGGCGGGGATGCGTCGGCACCACCGCCCGCGCGACGCGACGACATCGCCCAGATCCTTCTTGGGCGAGTGGCCTCTGCGCCACACAACATCCACCTTGTCGAGCCCAGACGGAGGGGGCCGTGGGGGAACCTTGGTTCCCCCACCCTACGCAGTAGCGCGGAGGAGGAAACCGCTCCGGCCCGGGCGGATCTCGACGTTCGAGCAGGCGGAGAAGAGCTGGAGCAGCCCTTCCCGCGTGTAGTCGAAGATGGGAAGGTTGTTGATGACCTCGTAACGGAGCTTGCGAATCGGCCCCTTTGTCCACGTCCAGCGCGGAAAGCTGGCCACGACCGAACCTCCGGGGGCAATCAGCCGGCCCATCCGTTCGACGTGGGCCGGGGCGTTCTCGACGTAGTCGAAGTAGCCCAGCGCGAGGATGACCTCGTACGAGCCCGGGATCGCTGTGTCGAGGAAGTCCCCCTGGAGCAGGATCACCTTGTCGCCGAAGCGCCCGAGGCGCTGGCGGGCCAGCTCCAGCATCGCGTCCGAGAGGTCGACGTCCACGTAGCGCGACGCGCCCTGTTCGAGGACGAGCTCGCCGATCCGTGCGGAGCCGCCGCCGACGTCCAGGACCCGCGGCGCCTCGTACTCGCGTGCTACCTCGAGCGCGAACTCGCGCCGGTTGAAGAGGCCGGGACGCAGGAGCCGCTGCAGCGCGCGCTCCTCGTCGTAGAGGCGGTCAAACGAGAACGCCTTCCGGCGAAAGTGCTCGCGAACGCGTCCCGTAGAGTCGCTGGATGTCGTCATATGCCTGATCGTATGAGACAAGGTGATGCGTCCGCGCTACCCGTCGCAACCGTTTGGCGACGAGGGTACGTCCCGTGTTGCGCCATGCGCTGACCTTGGCCGCCGAGATGCGCTGCCTCGCCGTTGCACGCGCGGGGAGCTCGGCGCGCAGCCGTCGGGGGTCGAATTCGTATGGGTGAAAGTAGAGGACGGAGAAGTCGCGCAGTCCTGCCTCGATCAGTCGCGGCGGGAGCACGCGCCAGTAGCTTCCACCGCCGATCGGCAGCGGGCCCCAGGTCGAGACCGGCAGCTCCCAAAGGTCGCTCGAGCCGAGCGTGAGACGGTACGGGCCCTCGGGAATGCCGCCGAGCCGGTCGGGAACGCGCGGCGAGTCGTACTGGCTGGAGTCGTAGCGAAAGCCGGCTTCCACCAGGACCTCGTACGCCCACGGGGTCCGGCGGTTGATTGAGAAGGCGGGGGCGCGGTAGGAGACCGGCCGGCGCCCGCTGACGTCCTCGATCAGCTCGACGGCGCGCTCGACGTCCGCGCGGAACTCGTCGCGTGTCTGCTCGTGGACGCGCACGTGCGCGTAGCCGTGGCAGGCCGGCTCGTGGCCGCGGCGGACGATCTCCTGCGCGAGGTCGCGCCGACTCGCCACGGCCATCCCGAGCAGGAAGAAGGTCGCGCGCGCCCCCAGCTCGTCGAGCAGATCCAGCAGGGCCGCCGTCTCACGCTCGAGCGCGTCGTACGGACGGTCCCAGTCGGGGAGGCCGAGCCGCCTGTGCACGAGCTGGTGCCAGTCCTCGAAGTCGATGCTGAGCAAGAGTTCCGGCCGCTCATCCATGTCGGAACGGTAACCCCGTGCGAACCTGCGCCCCCGAAAGCGTGGGCCTAAGGCACGCGAAGCGGCCTTAGGCCCAGGCGAACTGACGCGGGCGGGGATGCGTCAGCACCACCGCCCGCGCGGAACGACGAAAGCGCCCAGATCGTTCTTGGGCGACCTCGCTGCCGCGCGCGGAGGCGAGACCGCGTCTCGCCGGGAGCGCTAACCGACAAGAGCCTTGCCGAGCCCAGAAGGAGGGGCTCGTGGGGGAACCATGGGTTCCCCACGGTTTTCAGGCGGGGCCGAGTCTTGGCGAGTTCGCCGACACGACGCGGCCCTTGCCCGCTTCCTTGGCACGGTAGAGCGCGTCGTCGGCTCGCTGGAAGAACG
>DASWEF010000003.1:0-4300 GCA_036394855.1 Gaiellaceae bacterium
GCGAGCGCGCTCACGTTCGGCTCCGGACTCGCGGTCGTGCCCTTCCTCCACCAGGGCTTGGTCACAGAACACCACTGGCTAACCGAACGCCAATTGACCGACGCGGTCGCGATCGGCCTGATCAGCCCCGGCCCGGTCGTGGTCATGGGCACCTTCGCCGGCTATCTCGTCGCCGGTGTCGCCGGCGCCGTCGTCGCGACCGTCGCCCTCTTCACCCCTACCTACCTGTTCGTCGTCGTCCCCGGCCGGCTGTTTCGCCGCTTCGAGCGCCACCCCCGTCTACAGGGATTCGTCAAGGGCGCGACAGCCGCTGCGGCCGGCGCGATCGCTGGCGCCGCAATCGTGATCGGCCGCCAGACGATCCACGGCTGGCTCTCCGCCGCGATCGGCGTCGTCGCGCTGGCATTACTCCTGCAGAAACGGATCAAGGTTCCCGAGCCGGCGCTCGTCGTCGCGGCAGCGATCGCCGGACTTGCACTCCACTAAGAAGAAAGGAGAACGACCATGAAGTGGGTCACACGCGAACGACCGAAGACCGACCGGATCGCCTGCCCCTGGCTGATCAAGAACTTCATCGACCCGGAGGCGGAGTTCCTCTACGTGCCCGCCGAGCAGGTGCTCGAGGTTGCCGAGCGCGATGGCGCGCACTCCTACGACGCCCCCAACGCTGAATACACGCACCGCGACGGACTCTGCTCGTTCGAGGTGCTGCTGGAGGAATACAAGCTCGACGATCCGGCGCTGCAGCTGCTCGCGCGGATCGTGCACGGCGCCGATGTCGCCGACGATCGCGATGCAACGCCGCAGTCGCGCGGCTTGCTCGCGGTCGCCGAAGGGTTCCACCTGCTGAACCTCGGTGACCACCGCCAGCTCGAGCTGTCGCTGCCGGTCTACGACGCCCTCTACGCCTGGTGCAAGAACGAGGTCGGCAGCGCCGAGGAAAGCAACTGACGTGAGTCTCACCAGGGTCGGCTTCATCGCGATCCCGCCCGGAGCGAAACCCGGCTTTGACCACGCCGACGTCCACCGGCAGCGCAGGCGGGTCTACGTTGCCCACACGGGCGCCGACCGGATCGAGGTACTCGACTGCAACGCCTGTACCTACCTGCACGCGCTTCCGGCGGAGCTGCCCGGCGTCGCCGGCGTCCTGATCGATGAGCAAGAGGACCTGCTCTTCTCGAGCGACCGCGGCGCCGCCCGTGTCAGCGTCTTCCGCTGCTCCGACGCGCAGCTGCTCGGCCAGGTCGAGGTCGGTCCGCACCCGAACGCGCTTGCCTACGACCGGCAGCGGCGCCAGCTCTACAGCTTCAACCTCGGTGAGCCGCCTGGCGAAAACTGCACCGCCTCGGTCGTCGCGCTCACCTCGATCGGTGTGATCGCCGAGCTGCCGTTGCCGGGCCGGCCGCGCTGGGCCGTCTACGACCCGGAGCGAGACGTCGTCTACGCCAACATTCAGCAGCCGACGCAGATCGTCGTCATCGACTGCGAGCGCCTGCTGATCGAGCGCGCGCTCGAGGTCCCGAGTGCCGGTCCGCACGGGCTCTGGCTCGACTCGGGGCGGCTCTTTTGCGCGGCCGACGGCGGCGCGCTGGTCGTGCTCGACCGCGACAGCGGCGAGGTGATCGCGAGCCTGCCCCTGCCCGGCGTCCCGGACGTCGTCATGCACGACTCCGAACTGGACCGCCTGTACGTGGCGATCGGCGAACCGGGGCTGGTTTGCAGCTTCGACACGAAGCGGCTCGAGCAGCTAGAGACGGTCGAGATCGAGCAGGGGGCGCACACCAGCTGCTGGGATCCAATCTCCCAGTGCCTATACATCTTCTGCCCGGCAAGCGGCGGCGCGGCCGTGTACGAGGAACGCGCCTGAGCCCGGACGCGCGCCGGATCGTCGCCGCCCAGGCCGCACGAGCGCTCGCCTACGGGCTCGGCTCGGTGCTGATCGGCGTCACGCTAGCCCGCCGCGGCCTCTCCGACACGGCCGTCGGCTCCGTCCTCGCCGCCCTGCTCGCCGGAACCGCGCTCGTCTCGGTGCTGATCGCCCGCTACGGCGACCGGGTCGGCCGCCGCCGCTGCTACCGGCTCCTGTTCGTCGTGATGGCCGCCGCCGGCACTGTCTTCGCGCTGACGGGTTGGTTTCCGGCGTTGATCGTCGCCGCCCTGACCGGAACCGTCTCGACCGATGTCGTCGAGTCGGGGCCGTTCACCTCGCTCGAGCAGGCGATGCTCCCCCACGCCGGCGGCGAGACCACGCGGCTGTTCGGCACTTACAACACGGTCGCGACGCTCGCCGGCTCGGCTGGCGCGCTGATCGCGCTCGCAGGCTCCTCGCCGCGCTGGCTGCTCGCCTACCCGCTCGCCGCAGGCGCGGCGCTGCTCGCGGCCGCCCGGCTCTCGCCTGCGGTCGAGCGCGGCGAGGAGCTCGAGACGGAGCCGCTGCCGCCCCTGCACCGCTCGCGCGGAATCGTCATGCGGCTGTCGGCGCTGTTCGCGCTCGACAGCTTCGGCGGCGGCTTCGTCCCGCAGACCTTCATCGCCTACCTGTTCGTGCGCAAATACGGCGCCTCGCCGCACACGCTCGCGATCGTCTTCTTCTCCATCGGCATCCTGCAGGCGCTTTCCTTCCAGGGCGCCGTCCGGCTCGCCGCGAGGATCGGGCTCTTGCGGACGATGGTGTTCACCCACCTGCCCTCGAACCTGCTGCTGGCCGCCGTCGCCTTCGCCCCCAACCTGCCGGCGGCGATCGCGCTGCTGCTCGCCCGCTTCCTCCTCTCGCAGGCCGACGTGCCGACCCGGCAGGCCTACGTGATGGCCGCCGTCGAGCCCAGCGAGCGCACCGCGGCCGCCGCCTACACCAACACCGCCCGCTACCTGACCCGGCCGGTCGCCCCGCTCATTGCCGGCGCCGCCCTACGCGGCGCCCTCGGTGCACCCTTCCTGATCGCGGGCGCGCTCAAGAGCGCCTACGACCTCGGCCTCTATGCCCTCTTCCGCAACGTCGAGGTCGAGGCCGAGCGAGCCGCGCCGGCCACCTCGGTTGTTAGCTCCGCCTCTTCCACACGGAGATGAACGGCGCGCGGACGAACCACGGAGCGCGATCACGTCTGCAGGTGGTCGTGCGGCGCGGCGTCATTTTGCGGCGGCGAGCGCTTCCGCCTCGGTGCGGTAATCCTGCATCGAGACGACCTTTCCTTCGTGGAATCGAATGACGGTTGACGTTTCATCCGGCCATTCGTGACCGCCGATCTCGCTCGGGTGCGCCGTGACCACGACCACGTCCGATCCCGCGTCGTGAAAGTTCAAGCGTCCTTCCGCGAAGCCGGCAGCGCGACGTTGGCGCAACGTCCGGATCACGTCGTCACAGTTGTGGCAGTCCCAGTCTCCTGGTTCGAACCAGCGCCACTCGACGTCGGGCGCGAAGATCGTCTCGAGTGCGTCGAAGTCGCCGCGGCGCCAGGCATCGAATCCCTGCTGCGCAACGGTCAGGCTCGAGCTGTCGCTCATCACGCTCCTCGCTCGCGTCCCCACTCGGCGATCTCGCTTTCCTGTGGGGGATCTTCGTCGCCTCGATCCTAGTAGCTTGTGAGAAGCGGCAGGAAATGCTGCTCGAGCCCGTCGGTGTCGTCGATGGTGTCGCTGCCGGGCCGCGAGCAGGCCGGACGGTTCGCCTGCCAGCGTGCGTTTCACAAGCTCGCTCGATGAGACCGAAGTCAGGCCCCGCGGTCGTCGAGAAGGATCTCGGCGACGCGGGCGGGCTGTTCCAGGGCGGCGAAGTGTCCGGTGTCGCGAAGCGCGATCGATCGGGCGCCACGAAGCGCGGCGAGGTTGGCTTCACGCTCTGGCAGGCGCGACCAGTCGTGATCGCCGTAGATCAAAGTGACCGGGGCGGTGACGCGAGCGTAGAGCGCTCGGGCGGCGATCATGCTGTCGACATTGCGGAAGACTTCGCGCGCCACGCGCGGATACCCGCGGCGACGGCCAACCCGGCGCAGTTCCGCGAGGTAGTGCTCCGACAGCTTGCTGCCGTCGAGCAAACCGCCCCGCAGCACGATGCCCAGGACGGGCTTGTTCTCCATCCTCGTGACCACCGGGCCGATTGCCGGGAGGCGGGCACCGCCGACATAAATGGAGGCGACGCGATTGGCTCGACCGACGCCTTTGGAGTAGTCGTACGTGTTGAAGGCGAGGACGCGTCGCACGCGGTCTTCAAGCTCGGTTGAGGCAGTCAGCGACGCCGTCGCGCCCATTGACTCGCCCGCCAACGTGACATCGTTGATGTCGAGGGTCGTCACGAACTCGACGA
>DASWEF010000004.1:0-3312 GCA_036394855.1 Gaiellaceae bacterium
GCGTCCTGGAGGTACGACTGCTCCGCGGGAGCCTCGTCGAGCCAGCGGGTTTCACCGTCGCGCTCCAGCCCGAAGCGCAACTCCCCGAGATGCGAGCCACGGTCGAGGTGCGGCCAGAAGAGCCGCTCCACGCGGCCGCGCCCGGAAACGGTCGCAAGCAGCGATCCGTTTCCGAGTATCGCGGCCGGTCCTGGACTCAGTTCGGCCACGACCTCGGTGGGCTGACCAGGTTAGGCGCCATCGTCGCCCCCGGGCAGGAGCACGAGCGCCGATCGCTCGTCGGCAATCGGGAGAGTCAGGTGGCCGTCGCGTACGGCGTAGCGCCGACCCGTCAATGCGTCCTCGAACGTGTCCGGAGCGCCGAACGGCAACTCGAGGGCGACATCGCGAACGGCAGGGCCTGCGTTGAGCACGACGACGGCGTTGTCGGGGCCCTCAAAGCGGCGGAAGCAGAGAAGACGATTGAACGCGAGTAGGCGCTCCCAGCCGCCGCGGCGCAGCGCCAACGAGGCGCGTCGCGTCGTGATCAGGCGCTGCACGAGGGCGCGCAAGTCCTTCCGCCACGCCTCGCCGTTCCACGGCATCGGCCGGCGGCAGTCCGGATCGTCGCCGCCCTCCAGTCCGACCTCGTCCCCGTAGTACAACATCGGCGTTCCCGGGTAGGTGAAGAGCGCGACCAACGCGAGCGCCGCACGCGACTCGTCGCCGCCGGCGAGCGTGAGCAGTCGCGGTGTGTCATGACTGCCCAGGAGGTTGAGCATCATCTCGCCGCCACGTGTCTCCTCAAGTAACAGGGCCGACTCACTAGCGAGGTCTTCCGCGTCCATCGAGTCGAAGACGCAGAAGTCGAGCAGTCGGGCGCGCAGGCGGTAATTCATCAGCCCGTCGAAGACGAGTCGCAGCTCGCCCCAGCTCCACCAAGCCTCGCCGACAAGGTACGCATCCGGCTTCGTTTGCTTTACGCGCGCGCGAAACGCACGCCAGAAGTCAAGCGGAACCTTCCAGGGCACGTCGAGCCGCCAGCCGTCGATCCCCGCGCGCTCGATCCAGTACGTGCCGACTTCGAGCAGGTGCTCGCGAACCGCCGGGTTGTCAATGTTCAGCTTTGGCAGGTATGGCGCGCCGCCGCACGTCTGATAGTTCGGCGGGTCGCGCACGAGCGGCAAGTCGTGGATGACGAACCAGTCGCGGTATGGCGATGCGCCGCCGCGCTCGAGAACGTCCCGGAAGGCCCAGAACCCGTCGCCGACGTGGTTGAAGACGCCGTCCAGGACGATGCGGATCCCACGGGCATGCGCGTCTTGCACGAGCTCGCGGAGCATTCCGGCGTCACCAAGCTTGGGATCGATGTTGAAGTAGTCGTGCGTGTCGTAACGGTGGTTCGTGCCCGCCATGAAGATCGGAGTCAGATACAGCGCGTCGACGCCGAGCTCCTCGAGGTAGCCGAGCTTCTCGATCAGGCCCTCGAGGTCGCCGCCGAAGAAATTTGCCCGCGTCGGTGCGTCGTCCCAGGCGGCAACGTCCGCCGGGTCGTTGTGCATGTTGCCGTTCCGGAAGCGATCGGGGAACACCTGGTAGAAGACCGCATCCCTGACCCAGTCGGGCCCATTGGCGCTGCATCTGTCGTCGGCTTGCTCGCGAACGACCGCGTTCATTCGTTGATCGCCCCCATCGTCAGTCCCCGGATGATCCAGCGCTGCACGAAGACGAAAAAGACGAGCACGGGCAGCGTCGCGGTCACCGTACCGGCCATCAGCTGGACCCATTGCGTGCCGTACTTGCCGGCGAAGTTCGCGAGCCCGAGCTGGATTGTGAACATGTCTGGGTTGTCGAGCATGATCAGCGGCCAGAGGAAGTCGTTCCACGCGAAGAGGAACGCGAACAGCCCGAGCGTCGCGACGGCAGGCCGTGACAACGGCAAGAGCACGCGGAAGAGAACCCCGATTCGCGTCGAGCCGTCTGTCATCGCCGCCTCATCGAGCTCGCGTGGCAGCGTGCGGAAGTACTGACGCATCAGCAGGATCCCAAACGGCGTCCACAGGCGCGGCACGATCAGGGCGTAGAACGTGTTCAGCCAGCCGAAGCGCTCGACGATCACATACGAGGGTATGAGCAGCAGCGGTAGAGGGATCATCAGCGTGCCGAGGAACACGAAGAAGAGCATGTTCTTGAACGGGAACTCGAGTCGTTCGAACGCATAGGCGGCCATCGCGCTCGTCAGCACCTGCCCGACCGCAATCGCGGCGGCCATGATGATGCTGTTGACGTAGAAGCGGTCGAACGGCGCTGCATTCCACGCGTCTGCGTAGTTGTGCCATTCGAAGTGCTCCGGGATCAGGAACGGCGGCTGGAAGGTCAGCTTCAGCGGCTTGAGCGATGTCGTCACCATCCACAGGTAGGGCAGGAAGACGACGAACGCGGTCGAGAGCAACAGCAGGTGCAGCAGAGCCCTCTGCCCGAGCGCGCGTGGGCGGATGCGCGAGGTCAGCGCCGCCATCCGCCGCCCTTGGACAGCCGCCACTGGAGCAGGGTGACGACGAACACAACGAGGAAGATCACCCAGCCGATCGCCGCCGCGTAGCCGAGGTGGAAGATCCGGAAGCCCTCGTTGTAGAGGAAGAACGGCAGCACGTTCGTCCCGCCGAGCGGGCCCCCCTGGGTCATCACGTAGACGTGGTCGAAGACCTGGAACGAGTCGATCACTGCCATGATCAGCTGCAGGACTGTGATCGGCGTCAGCAA
Organism: Gaiellaceae bacterium; assembly: GCA_036394855.1. Lineage (GTDB taxonomy): Bacteria > Actinomycetota > Thermoleophilia > Gaiellales > Gaiellaceae > 3-1-20CM-4-69-9. The sequence continues at coordinate 2,743 of DASWEF010000004.1, forward strand.
TGGCCAGGTGACGTCCCAGAACTGTCGCCACGACCCGGCGCCGTCGACGCGCGCAGCCTCGTAGTAGGTGGGCGGGATCGTCTGCAGCCCGGCGAGGTAGATCACCATGGTGAAGCCGATCCGCTTCCAGACGCCCACGATGATGATTGCAACGAGCGCCCACGACGGGCTCGAGAGCCAGCGCGGCCCTTCGACGCCGACGTCACGCAGACCGATGTTGACGAAGCCGGTGAACGGGTCGAACAGCAGCGTCCAGACGACCGCGGCGGCGACCGTCGCCGTCAGCACGGGCGTGAAGAAAACGGCGCGATAGAGGTTGCGCCCGAGGAGCTTGCGGTTGAGCGCAAGAGCGAGCAGCAGACCGATCGCGATGCTGATCACGGTCGTGGCGACGGTGTAGATCGCCGTCACCTTCAGCGAGTGGATGAACTCCTGGTCGTGCAGGAGCGTCCGGTAGTTGCCGAGCCCGACGAACTTCTGCTCGGCGTCGAGGCCGTTCCACTGCGTCAGGCTGAGCTTGCCGGCGTAGATGAACGGGTAGGCGGTGAAGACGGCGAAGAGCCCGAAGGC
>DASWEF010000005.1:0-2685 GCA_036394855.1 Gaiellaceae bacterium
TCGGAACTACCAATCTCGACTGCGTGAACATCCTCAACGCGCCGGCGCTGAAACGACTCCGCACGCGGCTGGGGCGCTAGGGATTCGACATCTTGGCGTGGCGGAGCGCCTGCTGCCGCAGGCGCTCCTGCGCTTCGAGCACGTGACCATGCGCAGCCCAGCCATGGGCCGCGCCCCGCGGGACCTCGCCGTTCCGGAAATGTCCCGCTGCCGTACGGCAATGCTCTGCGGCGAGGTCCAGCTCGGCGGCGGCCTCGTCGTACAGCTGCACTTCAGGCTCTAGGCGGTCGTTCAATTCCACACCTTGACGTCGCGGTAGAGCGTGTCGCGCTGAACCGGTGTCTTGCCGAGCGCCTTGATCAGGTGGACGAGCTCCTCCGTCGACGTGCGATGCGTCGTGCCCGCAGCGGAGACGACGTTCTCCTCGATCATCACCGACCCCATGTCGTCGGCGCCGAAGCCGAGCGCGACCTGGCCGATCTTCATGCCCTGCGTCACCCACGACGACTGGATGTGGGGAACGTTGTCGAGGTAGATCCGAGAGACCGCCTGCGTGAGCAGGTAGTCGAATGAGGTCGGCATCCGATCGCGGTCGACCCGCGCAGCGAGTCGGTTGCCGTCCGCCTGGAACGTCCAGGAGATGAAGGCCCGGAAACCGCCGGTCTCGTCCTGGAGCTCCCGGATGCGACACATGTGCTCGACGCGGTCGGCGGTCGTCTCGACGTGGCCGTACATCATGGTGGCGGTCGTCGACATCCCGAGCCTGTGCGCGTGACGCATGACGGCCAGCCACTCGTTCGTCTTCGTCTTCTTCGGCGCAATCTCGTTCCGCACGCGGTCGACGAGGATCTCGCCGCCGCCCCCGGGGATCGAGTCGAGCCCGGCGTCGCGAAGCCTGGAGATCGTCTGCCAGAGGGTGAGCTTCGATCGCCGCGCGACGTGCTGGATCTCGGGCGGCGAGAGCGCGTGCAGGTGGATCTTGTAGCGCGCTTTGATGGAGCGGAAGAGATCCTCGTAGTAATCGATCCCGAGATCGGGATGGTGTCCGCCCTGCATCAGGAGCCCGGTGCCGCCGAGCGCGAGCGTCTCCTCGATCTTCTTGAAGATGACCGGCTTCGGGAGGAGATAGCCCTCGCGCGTGTCACCGGGGCGCCGGTAGAACGCGCAGAAGTCGCAGTCCGTGTAGCAGATGTTCGTGTAGTTGAGGTTGCGGTCGACGATGAACGTGATCCGGTCGGGGTCAGCCTTGCGATTGCGGATCTCGTTCGCCGCACGCCCTATCGAAACGAGATCGCGCGACTCGAGCAACGCGAGCGCCTCGTCGTCGGAGATGCGCTCTCCCTCGAGCGCCTTGTCCAGCACGGCCGCTACGGCATGTCCCGTCACACCCACGTCACACCTCCGGCACGGTGTCTGACACCCGGCCGTGGCCGCGCGGGACGGGGGCGAGGCGGCTTCGGAGGCGGCGTTGCTGAATCTCGTCACAGTTTCGTGACACTCCCGGCACGGTGTCTGACACCAGGCCGTGGCTCACGCGGGCACGGCCTCTCGGACGAAGCGCAGCTCCGGGACCTCCTCCAGCTCGCCGGCGTCGCGTGCAAGCTCGAGGAACGTCATCAGGCCCGCGCGCTCGCGCGGGCCGAAGCGATAGCGCAGCTTCTCGAAGTACCGCGCGAGGAAGCCGGCCGGATAGCCGTAGCGCTCACTCGCCTCGTGCGCGAGCTGTTCGGGTTCCGCGCGCGCGAGACGCACCGACGCGACGAGGGCGTCCTCCAGCTCACCCAGTCCGGCGCAGAGCGGCTCGGGACAGGCCCACACCGCGAACACCATCGGCAGCCCCGTGCGTTCGAGCCACAGTCGGCCGAGGTCGTAGTGCGGCGTCGGATCTTCGAACGCGGACTTCAGCGCAGCGTCGCCGATCAGGAGCTTGGCGTCGGCTTCCTCGCCGAGCTCCACGTGCCGGGCCTCCGGCAGCAGCACCTTCGTGAGCACGACCGACGTCGCGGACTCTGGGGTCACCGCGACCGAACGCACCTGCTCGAGCGGCTTCCGCGAGACCAGCTGAATCGAGTCGACGGCTCCTTCGGAACCGACGCACAAGCGGGGCAAAAGCCGCAGGCGGTCGGCGTTTCGCGCGTACTCGATCGACGAGATGGGTGCGAGATCGAGCTCCCCTGCGAGCAGCCGCCGGTTGAGCTCGGTCGGTACGCCCTGCACCTCCTCGACGTCGGCGTCCAGCCGGTAGAAGACCGGCGCCATGTTCACGTAGGAGATGCGACCGAGGCGAAGCCTGCTCACGCCTCGATCCTAAGACGCTTGTCTACGAGCCGGGCGCCTGCTGCACGTCTCGCGCGATCGATCCGGTCGCCGTCACGCCCGCGGCCTTGACGTCGTTGTCGATGACCTCTTTCAACCTCGCCGTGAGCCTGTCGAGCGCCTCGTCGAGCTCGAGGTTCCGTGGCGTGCACGGAAACGGCGGCTCGGTGAAGCATGGATCGGTGAGACGGTCCGACGGGAGAATCGACGCCGCGGTGTCTGCAATCTCGGCTCGCAGGGCGGCGACCTCCTGCACGGTAGACGAGCTCAGTTGCACCGGCCGACTGGTGAAGACCCAGTACTGCCAGGCGTACGCATAGCTCCCGCAGCCGTTGCATGCCGCGTTCACCGCGACGGCGGCGTTCCCCG
>DASWEF010000006.1:0-23356 GCA_036394855.1 Gaiellaceae bacterium
CGATGGCGATCGCGACCGGCCGCGTAGAAAGACTGACGCTGCGACTGGCGGTTTCCGTCGCGGGACGAGACCCGGCGCCCGTCGAGTTGGATGCGCCGGGCGACACCACGGTCGGCGCAGTCGTGGAGGCACTCGCGCACGCGGTCGGGGTCGAGGCCGAGGAAATCGTGCTCGGGCGGACGGGCCGGCGGCTGCCGCGCGAGGCGCAGCTCGGGGACGTCGCGCTACGGCACGGAGATCGGCTCTTCCTCACCGGCTCGCACGACGGTGGGCGTCAGCGCCCCCGAAGCATGGCACCCGCACCCCTCGAGCTCGCGGTCGTGGGCGGGCCGGATGCCGGACGCAGCTTCTCGCTCACTCCCGGCGACCACGTCGTCGGCAGGGACGAGGGCTGCGCGGTTCGGCTCGACGACCCAGCGCTCTCGAATCGCCACCTTCGCCTGCGCGTGAGCGACGACGGAACCGTGACGGTCGCCGATCTCGGCTCGCGCAACGGCACGCAGCTCGAAGGAGCGGCTCTCATGTCCGAGGCGTCCGAGCGCGCGCCGCTCGGCGCCGTGATCTCTGCGGGTCGATCACAGCTCATGGCCGTCCAGCCGGCGACCGACGGGCATCCACCGCCGGTGGCCGCGGACGGAACGATCCCGTTCAACCGGCCACCGCGCGTCCAGCGGCGGCTCGAGGCCGCCGTGCGTCCGTTTCCGCCGCCGCCCGACGCCGCGCAGCGCGCGCGCCTACCGCTCGGCGCATCGTTGATCCCCCTCGCGCTGGGGCTCGGCCTGTATCTCGCCACGCGCATTCCGACGATGCTGTTCTTTGCGGCGCTCTCCCCGCTGATGGCGCTCTCGACGTTCCTCGAGGACCGGCGCAGCGGCCGCAAGGGCTTCGAAGCGGGACGGCGCGAATACCGGCAGCGGCTCGCCGCCCTCCGGGACGAGCTCGAGGAGGAGCGAGGCCGTGAGCTGGCCGCACGCCGGGCGGCGGCGCCCGACGCCGTCCAGCTCGTACGCCGCGCGACGCGGCTCGAGCCGGCGCTGTGGGAGCGGCGCCCCGGTGACGCGGACTTTCTCAGCCTTCGGCTCGGCGCGGCCGACCGTCCGTCGCTGTACGCCGTGCGCATCGACCAGGGCGGCGACGCAGCTCTGCGGAAAGAGGCCGAGGAGGTCGCGGAGTGGTATGCGACCGCACCGGCGGTCCCGGTCGAGCTGCCGCTCGGAGAGCTCGGGACGGCCGGCATCTGCGGCCCTGACGATCGGGCGGACGCGCTCGCGCGCTGGCTGGTGGCCCAGGCTTCGGTGCTGCATTCGCCGCGAGAGCTCGTGATCGCCGCCGCGCTCTCGGCGGAGCGGGCGGCCGGGTGGGAGTGGCTCGTCTGGCTTCCCCACACGGCGGGAGAATCGGTGCCACTCGCCCGAGGCCTCGTCACCTCAGCGCTCGGAGCGCGCTCGCTGGTCGAGGACGTCGTGCGGCTGATCGAGGAGCGCCGAGAGGCGGACGCGGGGCTCAGCGTCCGGCGCCGCGCCGACCGCGCCTCGGTGCTGCTCGTGCTCGACGAAGGGGTCGCGCCGGAACGGGCGCTCGTGGCCGATCTGCTCGGGCGTGCGGCCGAGGCAGACGTCGCCGTGCTCTGGCTCGGACGCCGGCGGCGCGATCTGCCGGGCGAATGCGCCGCGATCGTCGAGCTCGATTCGGGTACGTCGCGTCTCGCGTACACCGAGACCCGCACGGGCGAGACGGTGGACGACGTCTCCGCGGACGGCCTGGCTCGCGATCTCGCCGACGAGCTTGCGCTTGCGCTCGCACCCGTGCGCGACACGAGCGCGCGCGCCGGCGGCGGCGTCCCCGAGCGCGTGACCCTCCTCGAGCTGCTCGGGCCGGACGATGTCGGCGCGGCTTGGATCGGCGCGCACTGGGATGAACGATCGGAAGGCTTCGGCGCGGTCGTCGGTGCGGGCATGCAGGGGCCGTTCAGCGTCGATCTCCGTGCGGACGGTCCCCACGCGCTCGTTGCCGGGATGACGGGCTCGGGCAAGAGCGAGCTCCTGCAGACGCTGATCGCTTCGCTCGCCGCGCGGCATCCGCCCACACGCCTGTCTTTCCTCCTCGTCGACTACAAGGGCGGTGCGGCGTTCAAGGATTGCACCGCGCTTCCGCACACCGTCGGGCTCGTCACGGATCTGGACGCGCATCTCACGCAGCGTGCGCTCGTCTCGCTCAATGCCGAGCTACAGGCGCGCGAACGCCTGCTGCGCGATGCCGGCGCCAAGGATCTCGCCGACATGGAGCGTCGCGACCCGGACGCAGCTCCGCCGAGCCTCGTCATCGTCATCGACGAGTTCGCGACGCTCGCGAAGGAGATCCCCGACTTCATCGACGGCGTGGTGGACGTCGCGCAGCGCGGACGCAGCCTCGGCGTTCACCTGGTGCTCGCCACGCAGCGTCCCGGCGGGGTGGTCAGCGAGAACATCCGCGCCAATACGAATCTGCGCATCGCGCTACGTGTCAACGAGGCGGCCGAGAGCACGGACGTGATCGGGGTTCCCGAAGCGGCGCGGATCCCTCGCGACCGGCCGGGACGCGCGTACGCCCGCACCGGGCACGGAGAGCTGACCGAGTTCCAGGCCGCGTACGTCGGCGCGCTCAGCGCACGCAGTGCTGACGACCGCTCGATCCGCGTGCGCAGGCTCGGCTTCGATGCGGCGACCGAGCCTCGTCCGGCGAGCGCGGATGCGGAAACCGACCTGCGCCGCCTCGTGGCGGCCGCTTCGACGGCGGCGGAGGAGCGCGGCCTCGAGCGGCCGCGGTCGCCCTGGCTGCCGGCGCTGGTCCCGGTCGTCACGCTCGAGGGACTTCCCGCCGCGGCGCAACCCGGCCGCGAGGCCGTTCTCGGTCTGAAAGACGATCCGGCCCGTCAGCGTCAGGAGCCGCTCGTCCTCGACCTCGAGGCGGAGGGCAGCATGCTCGTCTACGGCACGAGCGGCTCTGGGAAGACCACGTTCCTGCGCACGCTCGCGCTGACGCTCGTCGCGGACGCATCGCCGGACGAGCTCCAGCTGTACGGGCTCGACTTCGCGACGCGCGGCCTGAAGATGCTCGAGGCGCTCCCTCACTGCGGCTCCGTCGTCACGGACGAGGACGAAGAGCGAACCGCGCGGCTCTTCGCGGTTCTTCGTTCGACCCTCGAGCAGCGGAAGCGCCTCTTCGCCGAACGCGGCGTCTTCAACCTGTCGGAGTACGCGCGCGTCGCGCCCGGCGAGGCCCCGCCGCGGATCGTCGTTTTGCTCGACGGCTATTCGGGTTTCGCCGCGGCGTTCGAGCGCGTCAATCTCGGCGAGCTGGTCGAAGCTCTGCCGCGGCTCGTCGGCGAGGGGCGGCCCCTCGGCGTTCACTTCGCGATCACCGCCGACCGGCGCGGCGCGGTGCCGAACGCGCTCGCGGGCATCATCCCGACGAAGGTCGTGCTGCGGATGGCGGACGAGGACGAGTTCGCCGCCCTCGGCGTCCCGCCTCGTTCGGTACGCGGCGCGCAGCTGCCGCCCGGGCGAGGATTTCTGGCCGGAGGCCTCGAGCTGCAAATTGCCCTGGCCGGAACGGACACCTCAGGGGAAGGGCAGGCGGCGGTCGTCGCAGACCGCGCCGAGCTGCTGCGTGCGCGCTACGGCGATCGGCGGGCGCCCGCGATCGAGCCTCTGCCGGCGCGGATCGAGCGGTCGTCTCTGCCTGCACCGGCAGAGCCGCTTCGCGCGATCCTCGGTCTCGGGGACGCCGAGCTCTCCCCGGCGGAGCTCGATCTCCGCGATCGCCACTTCCTGGTCGCCGGGCCGTATCGGAGCGGCCGCTCCACCGCGCTGGGCACGATTGTCGAGTCGCTGCGGAAGAGCTCCTTCGGCTTCGAGCTGCACTTGCTCGCGCCGCGGCGCTCGCCGCTCACGGAGCTCGACGGCTGGACCTCCGCGTCAGTGGGCCTGCAGGCGTGCGAGGAGGCGGCGCTCGGTCTGGCCGCGCAGGTCGAGCAGCGCGTGGCCGGCGAAACGCTCGTGGTGGTCATCGACGACGGCGAGGAGCTCGCGGAGTCCGTCGCAGCGCCGTCGCTCGAGACGATCGTCCGGCGCGGCCGTGACGCCGACGTGCGCGTGCTCTGCGCCTGCGAGCGCCAGGCCGTCCAGCGCGCGTTCGGCGGCTGGTTGCGCGAGCTCCGCAAGGAGGAGCACGGGTTGCTGCTGGCGCCCGATCCGGACGTCGACGGCGATCTTCTTGCCGTGCGGCTGCCGCGGCGTACGAACCCCGTCTTCCCGCCGGGCCGCGGCTACCTCGTCGAGCGCGGCAGGCTCGAGGTCGTCCAGGTCGCGATGTAGCCGGCTAGCAGTCGGGGTGCGTCTGCGCGCGCGCACGCTGGCGTTCGTCGTACGTGAGCTCGGCGACGCGCCCGTTGTTGATCCAGAGCAGGAGCTGGTTCTTGTGCGCGACGTCGAGGCGGAGAAAGGGGAGGAGGTGTCCCGATCCGTCAAAGAAGGACGCGCCCGGGCGTCCCGGGACGCCGAGCTCGGATTCGACCCGCTTGCGTGTGCCCAGCTTGCCCTCGTCGTACATCCGCGCGACGGCGGCGACCTCGGCGGCGTTGTAGGCATCGCGAAGGCAGCGCGCCTTCGCCTCCTTGTCCGTGCCGCACGCCGAGAGGGCGAGCGCTCCCGCGAGCGCCACCGCCACCCGGCTAGTGCGGAACAGCGGGATACGCACGATTGTCGCGCGCCTGGTCCGCGCGGTCGAACGCCTCGCCGGCGACCTGGTCGAGCCTCTCGTTCGTGTTCACCCACAGCATGTACTGGCGAATCTTGTCAGGGTCCTTCAGCTCGGTGAACGGGACGAGATGCCCGTTCACCAACAGCTCCCTCGGCGGAGCGCCTTCGGGACCGAGGACGCCGTTCTCGTAATAGCCGGCCGCGATCGCTGCGTGCGTCGTCGCGATCAGGAGCTCCTTTTGGTTGTCCACGCTCTGCACGAGCGCGTCGTAGGAAGGCTTTGTGGCTTCGTCGATGCCGTTGACGAGGAGTGTCGCACCCGCGCCGCCGATCGGATGACCCTCGCCGACGACGCCGATTGTCGACTCGACGAACTTGAAGAAGATCTGATGCCGGAGGTTGTCCTTGTCGAAGTCCTCGGCGAGGTCGAGATCGTGCGCGTTCATGACGATCCCGTCGAAGTCGCCAACCTGCGTCGCCCACAGGAGCTTCGAAGCCGACGTTGCGGGCTCCGTCGTGTGCATCCGGATCAGATCGGCCTGGTGGTTCCGCGCCCCCTGGAGGAAGGTCTCGTCTGCTGAAGGCTGGTCGGCCAGCGCGCGGACGAGGGAGACGAGCTCGCCCTTGTCGAGAATGAGGTGAAGCCCCTTCGTCCCGTCGACCTCCGCCAGGCCGACCCAACCCGCCTCGTAGTCGCCGCTCGGCCCGCCGATCAGCGCACCGGAGGAGGAGATGAAGAGATCCGCCATGTGATGGTCCGCGAGGTCGTGGGCGAGCGCATCGGTCATCGGATCGAGGTGCTGCCAGTCGCTGTTGATCGTGCGGTCGATCAAGGACGCCGTCATCGTGTACGCACGCCCGGCGTCGCCGTTCTGGTAGCACCAGTCGATCCCGGTCTTGTACAGCGACGCGAGCTCCTTGCCGCCGTCGTCCCAATCCAGATGGTCGTAGAGGATCGCGATTGGATTGCTGTTTCCCTGGAGCAGGTTGGAAATCTGGAGCGCGGCCGGAACCGGATCGGAGAGGGCGAGCGCGACCGCATGCGGATTGCGTCCGAGCGCGTCGAGGATGAGACGCGTCTGGTCGGTCGTGACGCCGTGATCGCCGCCGATGCGGATCTCGGTCTCCCAGGGCTTCATGCCCTGGTTGCCGGCCTCGCGTCCGATCTCCGCGATGACGCCGTTCTGGAAGACGTCGCGCAGGAACGTCGCTCCGAACGGGCCCTTGTAGGCGAGCAACTGCGCCACCGACCACGAGTCCGGGTCGTAGCCGATCTTCTCCTCGGCGCCGGGCGCGTAGCGCGCGAGCTGGCCGGTGTACGTCGCGACCGCGACGGCCATGCCGAACGTCGTCAGGAAGTCGATCGCGTCCCCGTCGTCGAGATGGACGTTGTCGTGGAAGTACCGGTACATCCGGTCGGTGTCGTGCCAGCCGACGGCGTCCTGGTACGCGCCGGGGATCTCCATCTCCTGGATCACGCGCGCGATCTGGGCGACGTTCGTGGGACCGAAGCCGTCGATGAATCCGGCGAAGAACGCACCATGGGTCTCGTCGAAGGTGCCGCCGTTCGCGTGCAGGATCGTCACGAGCTCGCGCAGCTTGTCGGGCCCGTCGTCGTAGCTCGAGCGATACATGTTCCCGAGGTACCGGCCGGCGAGGTCGGCCTGCCACGGCTCCCCGTACCTGACGAGCGTGCCGTCGCGCAGGCCGGCCATGAACTCGGAGAGCTGCGCCGGCGTGAGCGGGACGCCGGCGATCAGCTCGTCCGCGATCTCGGCCCACAACGCGCGCCGGTCGAGCTCGGTCGCCGAGTCGGCGAGCGGCTGGACGAGGGAGTCGAGCGATCCCCCGAGCTGCCGCACGGCTTCGGGGACGCCGGCGACCTCCGGCGCGGTTACGGGCACCGGCGCGTGGCGAAGACGCCCCGCGGCGACCTTCAGGTGGCCCGAGAGGTCGCGAAGCCGCTTGGACCCCCGCCGAAGCTCCGCGGGGTTGAGGACGATACGCCCGCCGAATCCGCCGGAACCGGTCCTCACGGCAGCACCTTCAGCACCGTGGCACGCTGCTCTTCTGCCAGCTTCTGGAGCGCGGCGTTCCGCTCGGCGATCTGGCGCATGACCTCGGCGGCGGCACTCTCGAGCCGGCCCGCGTAGTCCTGTAGCTGGTGGGCGGCCGAGGTCACCTGCGACCCGGCCGACTGCATGCGTGCCTGGAACGCGTCTGCCGCCGGCCCTTCGAACGTCATCTGCTTCGGGATCGCGGTGACGTCCTCACCGAGGGAGCCGAGCGTTCCGGCCACGTCCTTGCACAGCCCGGCGAGCTCTTTCATGCCCACGGGATCGCCGACGGGCAGCGGCGGGATGACGACGATCGAGCTCATGCTCGAGCGTTCGGTGCTCTTCTACGAGCCTGCTTGCAGCAGCGCCTCGTGGCGGCGGGAGACCTCTCCGCTCGCCTGGTGGAGTGCCGCCTCGAGCCGGCGCAGGGTGGGCGCGAACTCACTCTCCCACGAAGCCCGGAACCGGTCTGCGGCCGGACCCTTCCACCACGTGCTGTTCACCTGGCTGCCGATGGCGGCCGTGAGGCGCGCGACATCCTGGCTCTCGCGGGTAAAGCTCTGTCCAAGGGACTGGAGCTGTCCCATCTCGGCGCCGATGGTCGACACGACCCCTCCTTTCCTAGACGGCTCTCGTCACCCGAGAGATGCCCGCCACGCGTAGGAATCCAAACCCTTTGGAATATGCGGATTGAGTAAGGAGTGGTTCGAGCCGGCGCGCCGTCGGTGAAGGAGAGAAGTGTGGGAACGGGTGTCGTCCACGCGGTGCGGGCGCGGTTGACGAGGCCGCCGCTCACGCTCGTCGCCTCGCTGGCCGCAGCGCTCGCCTTCGGGATCGCGCTGCTCGTGGGGTGGGCGACGGCCGGCACACGCGAGGACCTCCGCCGTGCCCAGCAGCAGAGGGCTCCCAAGCCGCCGCCGGGCCTCGTCCTGCTCGGGGCGGCCACTCCGCTGCCGGCGGCACCGCCTCCGCGCTCTTCGCCGGCTCGGAAGACCACCCACGTCCCGAGGCTGATCGTTGGCTCCGGCTAAGGCCCTCCTGTTCGGCGTGTGCGCGCTGCTCGCCTCGGCCTCGCTCGTGTGCACAGATGCGGCCTCCGCCCCGGCGGCGGGGTGCGACCTGTTTGCCTCCGCGAGCGGTCGCGATCGCAACAGCGGCCGCGCGGGCGCGCCGGTGCGAACGCTCGGGCGCCTGATCGCGGGCCTCCGCGCCGGCCAGACCGGCTGCGTCGAGGCGGGGACGCGCTTCGGAGAGCACGTCAGGATCGCGAGCGGCGGCGATCCCGGCAAGCCTGCCCGTATCCGCGCCGCCGGGGCCGTCCTCAACGGCGTCCTCCGCGTCAACCACGACGGCCACGACCTCGTGATCGAGAACCTGCAGGTCCACGGCGACGGGTCGCCGGCGCGCGCGATCGTCTCGATCGCGGGACCTCGGATCACGCTGTCACATGTCACCGTCGACGGGCCGAACTATCACGACGCGAACGTGGCGTGCATCCACCTCCACGGGCGTGCCGTCGGCGTGGTGCTGCGCTGGCTCGTGGTTCACGACTGTACGCGCGCGAAGCGGCGCGATCTCTACGCGCCCGGCATCGTGGTTGCGGGCGCCCGAGGGACTCGAATCGTCGACAGCATCGTGTACCACACGCTCGGGGACGCGATCGTCCTCGCTCCGTACGCGCGCGGCACCCGCATCTCACACACGCTGCTCGACGGCAACTCGTCCGGCATCTACATCAACGGCAGGTCGTCCGGCAACGTCGTCTCCGACAACATCATCTCCTTCTCGGGCCGGTACGGGGTGCACGGCGACGGCGGCAGCGGCAACGTCGTCACCGGCAACTGCATCTGGCGCGGCTATACCGCCAACGTCGCCGGTCACGGTTTCCGCGCGTACGGAAATCTCGCCGTCTCGCCCCGCTACGTCAGCCGTGCGCCGACGTTCGAGATGCGTCCCGGGCCGTGCACCTCGAAGCGTCCGGGTGCGCGGGGCGGATCGACGCCCATTCGGCCGCAGCCCAGGGCGCGCCCCACGCCGAAGCCTGGGCCGGCGAAGCCGCGTGCGCCTGCGCAGCACCTTCGCCGCTTCGTCGTCCATTACACGCTGCGCGCGCTCCCCCGCCGCGTCCAGATCGTGAGCCTCACCTTCACCGGCCTTGCCGCGGGCGCGTCGCTCGATCTCCGCTGCCGCCGGGGTTGCAGTCTGTCCGAGCATCTCGCCGCAGATCCCAACGGGGCGGCGACGAGCGGCAACCTCCTCGGTCGTTGGCTCTCCCGCGGCGCGGTCCTCGTCGCCTCCGAGCGGCGCGGGCGCGCGAAGGCGAGCGCGACCATCACCGTGACCGGCCTGCCGGCCGGCGTCCGGATCACGCACGGATGACCTCGGTGCCACGCACCGGCCAGACGATCGCGGGCTATCGCGTCGAAGAGGTGATCGCAAGCGGCGGGATGGGCGTTGTCTACCGCGCGACGCAGCTTTCGCTCGGCCGCACCGTTGCGCTCAAGGTGCTGGCGCATCATCTCTCTGCGGATCCGGAGTTTCGGGAACGGTTCCGCCGGGAGGCCGCGCTGCAGGCGCGTCTCGAGCATCCGAACATCGTCACGGTGTACGAGGCCGGGGAGACCGACGAGGGACTGTTTCTCGCGCTCAAGCTCGTCGAGGGGACCGACCTGCGGCGGCTGATCGAGTCCGGTGAGCTCTCGCCCGAGCGTGCGCTTCGTCTGCTCGATCAGATCGCGTCCGCGCTCGATGCCGCGCACGAGGCGGGGCTCGTCCATCGGGACATCAAGCCTCGGAACGTGCTCGTCGACGGACGGGATCACGCGTACCTCGCGGACTTCGGCCTGACGAAGTCGAGCGATTCGGGTGGGCTGACGCGCACCGGCACCTACATGGGTTCCCTCGACTACGTCTCGCCCGAGCAGGTTCGCGGCGAGCAGGTGACAGGCGCGAGCGACCGCTATGCCCTGGCGGCTGTCTTGTACGAGTGCCTCGCCGGCGAGGTGCCGTTTCCGCATGACACGGAGGCGGCCCTGCTGTATGCGCATGTCTCGGAGCCGCCGCCCCGGTTGACCGAGCGCCGGCCGGACCTCCCACCTGAGCTCGACGCGGTTATCGCGCGCGGCCTGGCAAAGGAGCCGGCGGAGCGGTATCCCTCCGCCGCGTCGCTCGTCCGGGACGCGCAAGCGGCGCTCGCGCTCCAGCGTCCCGCCTCGACGATCCCGGATGTGCGCGACCAGCTTTCGCCCGGGCGGGCACGCTTCGGCGAGACGATCGTCGACCCCGGCCTCCTGCGGCGTGCGCCGGTCATCGCGCTCGAGCGGGAACGAGAGTCCCAGCCGTGGTGGGCGCTCGCGGCGGTCGCCCTGCTCTGTGCCGGCGTCGCCGTCGCAGGTTTCCTGCTCGGCCACTCCTGGACGCACGTGCGGCACTCCGCGGTGGGGGTGGCGGTTGCGGGCCCGATCCAGCTCTCCTTCCCCAATTCCGACTGGCGACCGGGGGGCGGGGTGCCGAACGGACTGAGAGATGCGCTCGCGCTCCGATCGCGCCGCGGAACGGGGACGCTCGTGGCGGGCTTCCGACCGAGGGTGGACGCGAAGACGCTGTGGCTCTCGGGATCTGCGGCGCCGAAGCAGCGGACGCTCGTGCGGCTTGGCCCCTACGACGCCCTTCGCTACGTGCAGCGCGGCGGGCGCGAGGCTGTCTCGACGTACGCGGTGCCGGTGGGTCTGGGCGCCGCGACGATCACGTGTCGAGGAACGAAGGAGGTGCTCGCGCGATGCGAGAGCGTGGCGACGACACTCTCCCTGCGCGGCGTCGCGCCGAGCTCGGTGGGGCCGGACGCGAGGTACGCGGCGGCGCTCCGCCTGCTCTTTCGCCGGCTCGACGCGGCACGCGCGTCCGAACGGAGGACGCTCGCCCGCGCGAAGAAGCCGGGCGAGCGGGCCGGCCACGCCGAGGTACTGGCGTCCGCCTTTGCGACCGCGGCCGTGCAGCTCGGCGGCATGCCGGCGAGGGCACGCGAAAAGACGTTCCACGTGAAGCTGCAGCGCGCTCTTGGCCGAGCGCGTGACGGCTACGTCTCGCTGGCCGCAGCGCTGCGCGCAGCGGATCACGATGCGTACCTCGCGGCGGCCAACGTGATTCGAGCCGCCGAGCGTGATGCGGATGCCGCGCTGCGCTCACTGCGCCTGCTCGATTACCGGATAGCGGGTTAGGCTCGCCCTGGTGAGGTTCGAGCACGTCCTCGTCGTCGGGGCGGGCCAGATGGGTGGCGGCATCGCGCAGGTCGTCGCCGCATCCGGCCGCCGCGTCTCGCTGCACGACGCACAACCCGGCGCGACTGATCGCGCCCTCGCCGCAATGAGCAAGAGCCTCGCGAAGCTCGCGGAGAAGGGCGGCGCTCAGCCCGACGAGGTCGTCGGACGCGTGCACGTCGTGGCGGACCTGGTCCCCGCCGACCTGATGATCGAAGCCGTCGTCGAGGACGCGCGGGTCAAGGAAGAGATCTTCCGTCGTGCCGACGGCGAGCTGCCGCCGGAGGCTGTGCTCGCGTCCAACACCTCCTCGATTCCAATCGCCTCGCTCGCCGCCGCCACCGGGCGTCCCGAGAAGGTGATCGGCATGCACTTCTTCAACCCCGTGCCGGTCCTGAAGCTCGTGGAGATCATCCGCGCCCGCGACACCTCTGACGAGACCGCCGAGGCGATCACGGAGCTCGCGCGGGAGCTCGGCAAGACGCCCGCGGTCGCCAACGACTTTCCCGGGTTCGTCTCCAACAGGATTCTGATGCCCTTCATCAACGAGGCCGTCTGGGCGCTGCACGACGGAGTCGCCGAGGCGGAGGCCATCGACACGATCGCGAAGCTCGGCTTCGCCCATCCGATGGGCCCCCTCGCGCTCGCCGATTTGATCGGTCTCGACACCTGCGTGGCGATCATGGAAGTCCTGCAGGAAGGCCTCGGCGACGACCGCTACGCACCCTGTCCGCTCCTCCGAGAGCACGTCGCGGCCGGAAATCTGGGCCGAAAGACCGGTTCCGGCTTCTACGAGTACTCCTAAGAAGGCATAAAAACCGCCTCTGTGCAGGGTTTTCGCAGCTAGAGGCGTCTCTATCGACGGGACTCAAGCCCGAAGCGCCCGCTGCCGACAACTGGTTCCAGGTACGGGAAAAGGGAGGTCTCGCGTTTTGCGGATCCTGCTGGTGGACGACGATCCTGCTCTTCGCATGTTGCTGAGAACGACGTTCGAGGTTGCGGACGTCGAAGTCGTGGAAGCGGAGAGCGCGCAAGCGGCGCGGAGAAAGATTCGCGCGGCTCGTCCCGACGTGATCGTCCTCGACGTCAACATGCCGGGAACGACGGGACTCGAGCTGTGCGCCGAGTTGAAGGGCGCCTCGGCGACGAAGGACATTCCGATCATCCTGCTCACCGGATCGAACGGGGGGACGGGCGCCGCGGCGAAGCGTGTCGGAGCGGAGGCGTTCGTGCGCAAACCCTTCAGCCCGCTCGAGCTGCTGGCGGTGGCCGAGCGCCTCGCCGGCGGCCTCTACGGCGTGCCGTACCGCGCCACGAGGAAGCGCCGCAAGGGCCCCGAGGAAGCGCTCCTCCTCTACGCGCGCGATCTCCGTCACATGCTCGAGCTCGAGCGCGGCCAGCGCGAGCTCGTGCAGAGCGCGTACATGCAGACCGTGTCCGCGCTGGCAAGCGCGTTGGAGTCGAAGGACACCGGCACCCGCGCACACTCCCAGCGGGTGCAGAGCTACGCGAGCGCTCTTGCGGATGCCGTCGGCGAGGACACCGTGACACGCGACAGGAGCACGCCGTATGGATTCCTGCTCCACGACGTCGGCAAGATCGGCATCCCCGACGGGATCTTGCAGAAGCCGGGTCCCCTCAGCCCCGCGGAGCGCCGCCGCATGCAGACGCACACGGTCCTCGGCGAGGCGATGCTGTCCGGCGTCGCCTTTCTCAAGGGCGAGGGTCTCAAGATCGTCCGGTCACACCACGAGCGCTGGGATGGACGTGGGTATCCGGACGGGCTCAGCCGCGACGAGATCCCGTTGGGGGCGCGGATCTTCGCCGTCGCCGACGCGCTCGACGCGATGACGAGCAACCGTCCGTACAGGCGGGCGCTGAGCTGGAAGGCCGCGCACGCGGAGATCCTCGAGCAGCGGAAGCGACAGTTCGATCCGGACGTCGTCGATGCATTTGTCTCCGTCGAGCAGGGCCTGCGGGAGATCCGGCGCGAGCTGAGCGCCGCGTAGCCGAGCGAAAGCTCGCGCTTTCGCTCGGATCTTGGATCGCCCGCTTCGCGACGAAACGTGCGCGGGCCGAGCCCGCGCACTCTCACCGGCCCGTGGTCGGCGAATGGGAGTTGGTCCGCGAGCGGTGGCGCTTCGCGTCCCCGCCCGCGTGAGTCCGGCCTCGAGGTAGAGCGGCCACGCCTGCTCTACCCTCCGGCCCTTTGCGTCTCTGCTGAGCAAGGGTGTTCAGAGCGTGCGCGCGTCTATCATCGACTTCAGGTGGACTTCGAGCTAACGACCGATCAGCGTGAGGTTCAGGCGCTGACGCGCGAATTTGCACGCGCCGAGATCGATCCGTACGCGGCGGAGTGGGATCGCGAGCATCGCTTCCCGCGTGAGCTGTTCGGGAAGCTCGCCGAGCTGGGACTCATGGGTGCCTGCGTTCCGGAGGAATACGGCGGGGCGGGCGCCGACTTCCTTTCCTACATCCTCGTGCTCGAAGAGCTCTCGCGCGCCGACGCCGGCGTCGGGGTGACCGTTGCCGTGCACACGAGCGCGGTGTCCCTGCCGATCCTGTCCTTCGGCACGGACGAGCAGAAGTCCCGCTTCGTGCCGCCGCTCGCGCGCGGCGAGCAGCTCGGCGCATTTGCGCTCACGGAGGCGGAGGCCGGCTCGGATGCCGGCGCGTTGCGCACGCGGGCAGAGCCGAGCGGCGACGGCTGGACGATCACCGGCGCGAAGCAATGGATCACGAATGGACGCTACGCGGGGACGTTCTTGTTGTTTGCGCGCACGGACGCCGACACGGCCGGCGCGCGAGGGATCAGCGCGTTCATCCTCGACGCGGAGCACGTGCGCGTGACGCGTGACGAGGAGAAGCTCGGTCTCAACTCCTCCGTGACGAACGACATCGTCGTCGAGGGCGCCGGCGTCGGACGCGACCGGCTGCTGCACGAGGAGAACCGCGGCTTCCGTGTTGCGATGACCACGCTTGACGGGGGCCGCATCGGGATCGCCGCGCAAGCGCTCGGCATTGCCCAGGCGGGCTACGACGTCGCGAGGGAGTACGCACTGGAGCGGCGCGCGTTCGGCCACCGGATCGGAGACTTCCAGGCCATCCAGCACAAGCTTGCGAACATGTCGATGGAGATCGACGCCGCCCGGCTGCTGATCTATCGCGCCGCCTGGTTGAAGCAGCAAGGGCGCCGGCACACCGAGGAGGGTGCGAAGGCGAAGCTCTTTGCCTCGGAGATGGCACGGCGGCAAACGGCCGAGGCGATCCAGATCCTGGGCGGCTACGGATACACGAAGGAATTCCCCGTCGAGCGGTACTACCGAGACGCGAAGATCACCGAGATCTACGAGGGCACGAGCGAGATCCAGCGTTTGGTGATCGCGCGGTCGATCATGGGCCTGACGGAACGTTCGTTCGCGGTGCGCTGACGGTGGATCGCTCGATCTCTTTTATGTACACGCGCGCGCGGGACCCCCACCCAACAGGGTGGGGTGAAATCCCACCACCCTCGGGATCGACGATACCGGCGCTCGACGCAGCGGTCTGCGCCGATTTCGCGCCGATTGTCCGGAGGCCGCGGTGAGCGCGCGCCGGCGGCGCGACGAGCCCGTTCGGCTCACGCGCATCTACACGCGTGCCGGAGACACGGGCGAGACGTCGCTGGGCGACGGCTCGCGGGTGTCGAAGCTCGACGGTCGAATCGGCGCCTTCGGCACCATTGACGAGCTCAACGCGGCGCTCGGCCTCGTCCTCGCGGAAACCGGCCTCCCCGACCGGCTGCGCGGACCGCTCGAGCGGATCCAGAACGACCTCTTCGACGTCGGCGCCGACCTCTCGGTCCCCTTCGGCGTCGCCGACCGCCTCCGGGTGGAGCAAACAGCCGTCGACCGGCTCGAAGGCCTGTGTGACGAGCTCAATGCGAGTCTGCCTATGCTGAAGAGCTTCGTGCTCCCGGGCGGAACGGAGGCTGCGGCGAGGCTTCACGTGGCCAGAACGACGTGCCGGCGCGCCGAACGCGAAGCGCTCGCCGCCAACGAGGCCCACGGAATCAACCCGATGGTTCTCGTGTACCTCAATCGGCTCTCGGACTTCCTGTTCATCGCTGCGCGCACGGCGAACGCCGCCTCGGACCGCGAAGAACCACTCTGGCGTCCGGGCGGCTAGCTTCTGTTGCTCGGCTTCGCCAGGAGCTTCTGAATCACTTTGGCAAGCGTCGCGGGCGGGGTCGACCGCGGGAGAACGATCGCCGCGCCGGCCCTCAAGGCCGCGGCCATTGTGCGCGGCCCGGACGCGAGCGCGACGATCTTCACCGACGGGAAGACCGTGTGCAGGTCGCGGATGAGAGCGAGGCCGAGCGAGTCCACGTCGACCACGATCACACGCACGTCGCGGTGGCGGCTCGCGGCTGCGTCGAACGTCGGCTCGACTCCGGAAGCGGCGACGAATCTCGGGTTGCGCTTGGTACCGGCAAGATCCCGCGTCGCCGGCCCCGCGAGCACGACCGCGACCCGCGGAGCGGGCTTGACGACCGGCGCGCGGCCCGTTCCGATCACACGGATCTTGATCGTCCGCGCAACGGTCTCGCGGCCGGCACGGGCCGTCCAGCGCATCGAGTACACACCGGAGCGACGCACCTGGCGCGGAATCCGCAGCCTCACGATCGAGCGTCCGGCCTTGACCGAGAACCGCCACGTGAACAGCTTGACTCGCCTCGGACTGTAGAACTCGGCGGTCACGCGCGCGGCGCGTGTCACGGACACACGCGCGGCGATCTTCTTGGTTGCCGCCGGCTTGAACTTCGGGGCCGTGATGACCTTGAAGACCAGGCTCGTCGACGCACCGCCGGGGGCAACCGTGAGGTCGATCGCCGACCCTTGCTCCGCGAGCACGAGTCCCTCCGGACCGGTGATGGTCCCGGCCTTGCCGGACCCACCGACGGTCAGATTGCCAAGGGTGAATCCGCGCGCCTTGAGGGCCGCCTCCGCCTGATCGGGCGTCATGCCGGCGAGCGACGGGACCGGGAGCAGCGGCTGCGAGAGCTCGCTGGCGTTGCCCGCGAGATCGGTCTCCTTCAGGCGGAAGACGCGCGAGTCGCCGGCCTTCCAGCCGCCGATGGTCGTCGCCGTGTAGTCGGGCCCGTAGTGGCCGGCGTCCGTGGAGTCCGCAGAGACGGTGACGTAGTCGTAGGTGCCGCTGTTGTCCGCGCCCGGAAGCCACCGGATCGTCAGCCCGCCGGGACCTGCGAATCCCCGAATGTCCTGAGGTGCGCGCGGAGGCTCGAGATCGCGGAGCAGTGCGAACAGCGAGAGGTGCTTGGTCAGGACGTGGAAGCCGGCGGCGTCCGTGAAGAAGCCGTCGTCCCAACCGGCCGGCAGCGTTCCGGCAGTCGGCACACGGTGAATGACGCGCCAGTTGCCGCTCTCGAACGTCGCAGGCACGAGTCCCTTCTCCGTGGAGCGGAGCAGGATCGAGACCGGCTGGCTGAACTGATGCAGCTGTGTCCCGGCGAGCGCCCACCATGCCGTCACGTCCAGCGCCTCGGGGCCGGGCCCGAAGCCGTTCGTGAGCCCACTGGGAGCCGCGGCCGGTGCGACGCGCAGCACGATCCAGTCGCTGCTGGAGGTCGACCAGGCGCCGGCCGGCATCGTCACCGCGGCGAAGCCGTCCGCTGAGTCGAGAGTCGTGGACGATGACGAGCTCGTGTTCTTCTCGACGTAGGGCGCGGTGGAGCCGGACGAGGGCCAGACCGTGAAGTGGAGACGGAACGGCGTCTTCTTGCCGGCGGAATCCTGCAGCTCACCGGCGAGCGTGTGCGGACCGGCGCCGAGAGGACCGGTGCCGTAGGCGATGCTCGTCCCACTCACGACCGGCGCGACGGTCGAGCCGCCGTCGAGCGTGACGCCGACAGGCGTGGCCGCCTCGCTCGTCACGAGCAAGATCGAGCTCGCCGAGGTAACCGTCGAGCCCTCGGCCGGCGTGGAGGAGATGACCCGCGGCGCCGTGTTGTCGATCCGGATGCCCGCGACGACGTCGATGGATGTGTTGCCCAGTCCGTCGGAGACCGTCGCACGTAGGTCATAGACACCGTCGGCCAGCTTCGTCGTGTCGAAGGGCACGCTCCAGGGCGCGCTCGTGTCATGGTTGATGTAGGTCCATGTTGCGCCGCCCGCCGGCGTCGCACCGAAGACGACCTGCGTCGCGCCACTCCCGCTCACCGTGGCATTCAAGGTGACCGCGCCCGAGATCGTCGCGCCCGGATTCGTGAACGCGATCGTCGGCGCCGTCACGTCGACGTCGACCGTCACCGTTCCGCCGGTGAACTCGTTGCCCGCCCGGTCGGTGATCACCGGCCGAAGGTCATAGCTTCCGGTCGCGACCGTCGTCGCGTCCCAGGTCGCACCGAACGGGGCGGTCGAGGAGGAGGCGATCTGCGTGAAGGAGCCGCCGCCGGTCGGCCGCAGCTCGTAGCGGACGCTGGCGACGCCCGAGCCGGCATCGGAAACCGACACGCCGAGCGAGACGCTCGGACCACCGACGGTTGCGCCGGACGCAGGAGTGGTAAGCGAGCCCGACGGCGCGGTGTTGTCGACGCGGACGTTGGAGCGGATGGAGCTCCCCGTCTGGCTGGTCTGATCGGTCGCGACGGCGCGGAAGTCATAGAGGCCGTCGGCGAGCGTCGTCGTGTCGAGTGACGTGTCCCACGGGAGGGTCGTGTCGCTGGCGATCGTGACCCAGGAGCCGCCGCCTGCCGGGCGTCGTTCGAAGTCGACCTCCGTCGTGTCTGGATCCGACGTGGCCGAGAGGGAGACAGTGCCGTTCAGGTACTGGCCCGGGTCGGCGAGCGTCGGCGTCGGCGAGACGTTGTCCACGGAGACGTTCCGCACCGCGGAGGTCGTACTGTTGCCCGCCATGTCCGTGACGACCACCTGGATCGTCGCGGCCCCGTCGGCCCCGGTCGCCGAGTTCCAGTCGAGGGAGAACGGGGCGGTCGTGTCCGTCCCGAGGACCGAGCCGCGGACGAGGAACTGCACCGAGGCGACCGGCGAGGTGGCGTCCGAGGCGGATGCCGTCACCGCGATCGTGCCGGTCACCAGCTGGCCCTCTGTCGGAGCGCCGACGGTTGCAACGTCCGGCGCGGTGTTGTCGACGACCTTATCTGGCAGGTTCGCAGTCGTGACGTTGTCCGCGTTGTCCGTGATCCGGATACGCAGGTCATAGTGGCCGTCCGGCACGGAGATCGTGTCCCAGCTCGCCGAGTACGGCGCCGGGCCGGTCGTGTCGGTCCCGATCAGCGTCCATGTCGAGCCGCCGGCGTCGGTGTACTCGAACGCGACCGACTGGATGCCCGACCCGTCGGGATCCGGGCTTGCGTTGAGCGTGACGGTGCCGCGGAGGTAGTCGGCCGCCGCGCAGGACGGGCAGACCGGCGGCGTGGCGTCGATCAGCACCGTGGCGCTCTTGACGGTCTCGATGTTGCCCGCGTTGTCGACCGAGAAGTAGGCGATCGTGTGCGCGCCGTCGTTGGAGCCGTCCGCAGGTGCAGGGATGACGACACTCGTGCCGACCGTGTAGCTCGGGTTGCCGTCGACGCTGTACTCGGTGACGTTGACGCCCGAGCCTGCGTCGTTCGCGGTGAGCGTGACCGTCGCGGCGCTCGACTGCCAGCCGCTCGGGGCGTTGTCGGTCGTGGCAGGCTTCGTGTTGTCGGCGAGGCTGGTGACCGGAGACGAGGTCGTCGTGTTGCCCGCCGCGTCGGTCGCGATCACGTGCAGCTCCACGTTGCCGTCGGCGACTGAGGTGGAGTCGAAGCTCGCACCGGTGGACTGCCAGGTCGCGCCGCCGGTGGTCGAGTATTCGTACGCCACGCTCACGACGCCGGAGGCGTTCGCGCCACCGGGATCGCTCGTGCTCGAGGTCAGATTGACGGAACCGCGCAGATACGCGCCCGGGTTGTTCATCGTGGCGTCCGGCGGCGTGTTGTCGACGAGCCGGTCGGCGACCGGGGTCGATGCGGCCTGATTCCCGGCCACGTCGTAGGCGACCGTGCGCAGGTCGTAGTGGCCGTCGGACACTCCCGTCGTGTCGAAGCTCGCCTGGAGGCCGTCCCCAGGCGTGGAATCGGTCGCGATCGTCGTCCAGGAGCCTCCGCCGGTCGGCGCCCACTGGAAGTCGACGTGGTCGATGCCGGAGCCGCCCGAGTCGGCTGCGGATGCGGTCAGCGTCTTGGTGGCGCGCAGGTACTGGCCCGGATCGTTCTGGCTCGTCGTGGGCGGCGTGTTGTCGATGCGGACGTTCGGCACCGCCGTCGAGGTCGTCGTGTTCCCCGCCACGTCGCTGACGACGACGTGCAGCTGGTAGACGCCGTCGGCGACGCCGGTCGTGTTCCAGATGAGCGAGTCGAACGGCGCCGAGTTGAGCGTCCCGATCGGCGCCCACGTCGTTCCGTTGGCGGAGTACTCGTAGGCGACCGAGCTGAGACCGGAGGCGTACCCGTCGGCCGGCGGATCGCTCTCGGACGAGGTCAGCGTCACGCTCTGGCGGATGTTGGCGCCGGGGTTGTTCAGGCTTCCTGCCGGATCGTTCGTGTCGCGATGCCACGTCCACGTGTCCGGCGTTGCATCGGTGTTGCCGGCCGGATCCGTCGCCCGGACCTCGAAGGTGTGCAGGTTGTCCGTCAGGCCGCTGACGTTGTGCGGGCTCGTGCACGGGGCGAACGAGCCGCCGTCGATCCGGCACTCGAAGGTGGAGCCTGTCTCGGACGAGCTGAACGTGAACGTCGGCGTCGCGCCATTGGACGGATCGGCGGGCTTCCCGACGATGGTCGTGCTCGGCGCCGTCCGGTCGACGTCGACGTTGCGGATCGCGCTCGAGGGATGGCCGCCGTTGTCGGTGGCCACCGCTGCGAGGGCGTGGTTCCCGTCCGTCCCAGGGATCGTCCAGGAGACGCTGTACGGGCCGGGCGCCGCGACCGTCCCGAGCGGGCTCCAGACACCGGAGGAGCAGTCGGTGCTCTGGTTCGAGCACTCGAAGAACTGCACCTGGGAGACGCCGCTGCCGCTCGGATCGCTCGCGGTCGCGGTGAAGCTGGTCGGACTCGGCAGGGAACCGTTGATCGCCGTCGCCGGAGCGGTGATCGAAACCGACGGCGGGACGTTGTCGACGAGAATGCTCGTGTTCTCCAGCGTCGTGCTGTTGGCTGCGTCGTCGGTCGCACGCGCACGGAGGTCGTAGAGGCCGTCTCCGGCGGGCAGCGCGGTCGTGTTCCACGAAGCACCCGTCGACGTATACGCACTCGGTGGGTCGCTGTGGAGCTTGTACGCGAAGCTGACCGGCGGGCTCGCCGGCGATGCATCGCTCGCGCTCGCCACGAGGCTCACCGTTCCGCTGACGACCTCGCCCGAGGTCGGGCTCGAGAACGTCAGCGCCGGCGCCGTGTTGTCGACGCGGGTGGTGATCGTCGAAGAGGTCGTCGAGTTGCCGGCGACGTCGGTCGCGGTCACACGCAGGTCGTAGAGCCCGTCCGCGCTCAGGGTCGTATCCCAGGTGGACGGCTGGCTGTTGAAGCTGCCGCCGCTCGGGGCGAGCTCGTAACCGACCGCTGCAATCCCGGAGCCACCGTCGGTGGTGTTCGACGTCAGGGTGACGCTGTCCCTGACCGGATTCCCCGGGCTCAGCATCGTCGCGCTCGGCGCCGTGTTGTCGATCCGGCGGTTCGAGACGATCAGGGCCGAGCCCTCGACGTTGCCGCCGACATCCGTCGCCACCGAGCGGAAGTCGTACAGACCGTCCGACACTCCGGTCGTGTCGAACGAGGTCGAGTATGGCGAGCTCGAGTCGGTGTCGATCGTGGTCCAGCTACCGCCGCTCGACGGGCGCCGCTGGAAGGCGACGGACGCGACGCCGGAGCCACCCGTGTCGCCGGCGCTCGTGCTGAGCGCGATCGTCTGGCGGAGATTCGTACCGGGATCGTCCTGGCTCGACGTGGGCGCAGCGGTGTCGGATTTGGCTTCGTTGGAGGAGGTCGCGATGGTCCAGTTGCCGGCGTTGTCCGCGAGGCGGTACCGGTATTGCGCGCACTTCCCGGATGCGAGCGTGTCGGGGCTCGTGGCCACGGCCCAGCCGTCGTAGGACGAGCAGCTGTCGTTCAACAGATCGCCCGTGCGGCGTTCGAGCACACCCGATGAGGCATTCACGTCGGAGTCGGGCCCGTTGTTCGTCGTGATCGCGAAAGAACCGAAGACGTAGACGTTCGGATAGGAGACGCTCACGCCGCTCGGGGCGGTGCGGTCGATCGTGATCGTGCGGACGTGCTGGACCGTGTTGCTCGCCAGGTCGACGGCGACGGCACGGATCGCCTTCGGGCCGTCGAACGCCGGGGTTGACCAGGTGGCGGAATACGGCGCGGTGTTGTCCGTGCCGAACTGCAGCCACGAGCCGGTCGCGCAGGCGGCGCTCCCGTTCGAGCACTCGTAGAAATCGACGCGGTCGACGTCGGAGTCGGGTGTCGAAGCGGTGACGGTGTAGTTGTTCGGGTCGGACGAGCTGACGTAGGTCGTCGGCGCCGTGATCGTCACGCTGGGTGAGCCGAGGTCGACGGTCCAGGTGTGACTTGCCGGTGTGGCGTCGGTGTTGCCGGCCTGGTCGGTGGCGTGCACATCGAAGGTATGGCTGCCTTCGGTGAGGGCGGGGGAAATGGTGTGGGGGCTGGTGCAGGAGACCCAGCTGCCGCTGTCGACACGGCACTGGAAGCTGGAGCTGGGCTCGCTGGAACTGAAGCTGAAGCTGGGGGTCGCGTTTCCGGACGGGCTGGAGGGATTGGCATCGATCGTCGTGTCGGGAGCGGTCAGATCGACCGTCCAAGTGTGGCTTGCCGGCGTCTGGTCGGCGTTGCCGGCCTGGTCGGTGGCGCGCACGTCGAAGGTGTGGCTGCCTTCGGTGAGGGCGGGCGAGATGGTGTGGGGGCTGGTGCAAGAGGCCCAGCTGCCACTGTCGATGCGGCACTCGAAGCCGGCACCGGGCTCGCTGGAGAAGTTGAAGCTGGGGATCGCGTTCCCGGACGGGCTGGAGGGGCTGGCGTCGATGGTCGTGTTGGGGGCGGTCAGGTCGACGGTCCAGGTGTGGCTCGCCGGCGAGCCGTCCGTGTTACCCGCTTGGTCGGTGGCGCGCACGTCGAAGGTGTGGCTGCCTTCGGTGAGGGCGGGCGAGATGGTGTGGGGGCTGGTGCAGGAGGCCCAGCTGCCGCTGTCGACGCGGCACTCGAAGCTGGAGCTGGGCTCGCTGGAGCTGAAGCTGAAGTTGGGGGTCGCGTTCCCGGAGGGGCTGGACGGGTTGGCGTCGATCGTCGTGTCGGGAGCAGTCAGGTCGACGGCCCAGGTGTGACTCGCCGGCGAGCCGTCCGTGTTGCCAGCCGAATCCGTCGCGCGCACGCCGAAGGTGTGGCTGCCTTCGGTGAGGGCGGGCGAGATGGTGTGGGGGCTGGTGCAAGAGGCCCAGCTGCCGCTGTCGATGCGGCACTGGAAGCTGGAGCTGGGCTCGCTGGAGCTGAAGCTGAAGCTGGGGGTGGCGTTGCCGGACGGATTCGAGGGGTTGGCGTCGATGGTCGTGTCCGGTGCGGTGAGGTCGATGGTCCAGGTGTGACTCGCCGGCGAGCCGTCCGTGTTGCCGGCCTGGTCGGTGGCGCGCACGTCGAAGGTGTGGCTGCCCTCGGTGAGCGCCGGCGAGCTGGTGTGGGGGCTGGTGCAGGAGGACCAGCTCCCGCTGTCGACGCGGCACTCGAACGTCGAGCCGGGTTCGCTCGAGCTGAAGGTGAACGTCGGGGTCCCATCGTTCGATGGATCCGCGGGAGTGGAATCGATGCTCGTATCCGGAGCCGCGTTGTCGACGCGACGGTTGGCGACGGCGCTCGAGCTCGAGTTGTCGACCGTGTCGGTCGCGACGGCGCGCAGATCGTAGAGCCCGTCGGAGTCGAGCGTCGTGTCCCAGTTGGCCGTGTACGGAGCTGTCGCGTCGGTTCCGACAGTCGTCCAGCTCGACGTGCCGGCAGGCGCGCGCTCGAAGGTGACGAGCTGGATGTTCGTCTCCCCATCGGAAGCGGTCGCGCTCAGCGAGACGCCGCCGGCGAGCGGCGTGCCCGGATCGTCGAGCGAGACGGAGGGATCCCCGGTGTCGACCTTGGCGGTCGCGGTGACGGTGCTGGAGACGTTGCCGACGTTGTCGGCGATGGTGAAGGTGTAGCGGTAGCAGTGGCCGCTGGTGACGGAGGTGTCAGGGCTGGTGAACGTGCCCGGGTCGGCGCTGAAGT
>DASWEF010000007.1:0-45656 GCA_036394855.1 Gaiellaceae bacterium
GAGCGCGGTCCCGCCTCCGCGCGCGAACGGTTGCTAGTCCAAGAGTGCTTTTGGCGGTTTCGTCCGGACGCGCGGGCGGTGGGGCTAAAGCCTCCCCGCCCGCGTCAGTTCGCCTCTACTCGCCACCCTCCGGATTGTGAACTACGCCGTGACGTTATGTCTTGCGAATCCGAGTCCCAAAGAGCTCGGGCTCACGGACTCGCGTCCCGCAGGACTCGCAGTCGACAGTAAACGTGGAGCTGAAGGGCGCCGAGCAGGAGGGGCAGCGGCGCAGCATTTGCCCGGCGCACTGCGGGCACTCCTCGGGGACCTCGTCCTCGAACTCCTCGAACCAGCGTTGCGCGGCGCCGCACTGAACGCAGAAAGCCACCCAGTCGCCGAGCACCTTGCGACGCTCCTCGCGCAACCACTCAGACGCCTTGCCCATGGTTGCGACTTTAGTCACACCTCAGCTCCGACTGTGCAGACCTCGCCGATGGACGCGGCCGTGGCCGGACGCTAAGTGTCGTTCCCAATGAGGTTGTTCAGTCTCGAGGCCGGGGGCTGGTGGCCGAGGCTGCCGTGTCGTCTTCGGTAGTTGTATCGCTCGAGGTAGGGGGCGAGGGCTTGGGCGCGTTCGTGTGAGCTGCCGTAGAGGCGGGCGTAGGCCCATTCGTTGAGGAGGGTTTGGATCAGCCGTTCGGCCTTGCCGTTGGTGCGGGGGCGGTAGGGCCCGCCTGATGCGGAGGTGTTTGAGGCCGAGCTCGCGGAGCGCTATCGCGAAGCTGGTCGCTCTGTAGCAGGAGCCGTTATCGCTCATCACGGCGTGGACGCGGACGCCACGGTCGGCATACCAGGCGATTGCCCGCCGCAGAAATGCGACTGCGGCGTCGGCTGTGAGCTCGTCGAGCACTTCGGCGTAGGCCAGTCGGGAGTGGTCGTCGATCATCACGTGCAGAAACTCGTAGCCGGTGACCTTGCGCCAGGCTCCCTTGATCCAACGTCTGTCTTGGCGGCCAGGCTGGCCGAGCACGCGATGCCCCGCACCAAGAGCAGAGATGCGGCCGAGCTGTTTGATGTCGGTGTGGACGAGCTCACCGGGATGCCTGCGCTCGTAGCGGTTGGCCGGTTCGGGTGGCTGCAACCGTGAGCGCTTCCCCAAGCCGATCCGTTTCAGCCACAACGAAACCGTCGAGAGCGGCAGATCGAGCACCTCAGCGATCTCCGAGGCGGTCATGCGTAACCGCCGCAGCCGCTCGATCGCCTCGACCCGCTGCCCAGGCAAGCGCGACGGGCTCCGCCGCGGCCGCGACGAGCGGTCCTGCAACTGCAGGTCGCCGGTGCGATACCGGGCAAGCCACTTCGCAACCGTGCGGGCGCTACAACCACACGCCTCGGCCGCTTCCTCAACTCTCCAACCCTGCTCGAGCACCCGCCGGCAAAGCAGCAAGCGGCTGCGCGGACAGGTCCGACTATTAGCGTGCAGATTCATCCGGTGCCCTCCCTGGAGCTGGTGGCTTCGACACCTCCAGCCTCCAGGGAGGCCCGGATGAACAACCTCCTTAGGAACTACACTTAGCGTCCGGCCTTGATGCCGTGCTCGGCTGGGGTCAAGGCGTTCAAATAGCGGCGATACACTGAGTCGCGGTGGCTTCAGGGCGGCAGATCTCGCTGGGGGGCGTTCGGATCGGGGGCGGCGCGCCCGTCGTCGTCCAGTCGATGACCCTGACGAAGACGCACGACGTCGAGGCGACGACCGCGCAGATCGCCGCGCTCGCGTCCGCGGGCTGCGAGATCGTGCGCGTCGCCGTTCCGAAGACGGAGGACGCCGAGGCCCTGTCGAAGCTCGTCCGCCTGTCTCCGATCCCCGTCATCGCCGACATCCACTTCAACGCGAGCCTGGCCCTGAAGGCGATCGAGCAAGGCGTGGCGGCGGTGCGCATCAACCCGGGCAACATCGGCGGCTCGGACAAGGTCGCGCAGGTCGTCCGCGCCGCCAAGGCCGCCGGGATCCCGATGCGAATCGGGGCGAACTCCGGCTCTCTCCCGAAGCATCTCGCCGAGCTCGCGCAGCACGACCAGGCGGAGGCGCTCGTCGAGGCCGCGCTCGAGGAGGTCCGCCTGCTCGAGAGCCTCGACTTCCGTGACTTCAAGATCTCCGTCAAGTCGAGTCACGTTCCGACGATGATCAGGGCGTACCGGATGCTGTCCGCGAAAGTGCCGTATCCGCTGCACTTGGGCGTCACCGAAGCGGGAACGCCGTACTCGGGCTCGATCAAGAGCGCCGTCGGCATGGGCGCGCTGCTCGCGGACGGGATCGGCGACACGATGCGCGTCTCGCTGACTGCCGATCCGGTGGAGGAGGTCCGCGTAGCCTGGGAGATCCTCAAGTCGCTCGGCCTCCGCGAACGAGGGCCGATCATGATCGCCTGCCCGTCGTGCGGGCGGGACAACGTCGGCGTGCAGACGCTCGCGGAGAAAGTGGAAGAACGGCTCCACTCGTATCCGCAGCACTTCGAGGTCGCGGTGCTCGGCTGCGCGGTGAACGGCCCCGGCGAGGCGGGCGATGCGGACTTCGGCATCGCGGGCGGGCGCGACACGGGCTTCGTCTACGCGCACGGGCGCGTGCTGAAGAAGGTCTCTTCCGACATCCTCATCGACGAGCTGTTCCATGAGATCGACAAGTGGATCGCGGAGGGCATGCAGCGTCCGAAGCGCTTGAAGATGGCGAAGCCGGCCGCGCTCGCAATGGCCGAGGCCTCACTTATCCCCCTCGAATAGTCTGCCCGGACAACAGTGATCGTCCGGGCTTCACAGCTTTTCTTGCCGACTCTGCGCGCAGCGCCCGCCGACGCCGAGGCGGCGAGTCACAAGCTCCTCGTGCGCGGCGGCTTCATCCGCCAGGTCGGCGCCGGCCTGTGGACGTACCTGCCGCTCGGCTGGCGCGTCCACCAGAAGGTCGTCCAGATCATCCGCGAGGAGATGCACGCGATCGGCGCCCAGGAGATGCTCGGTCCGGTGCTGACTCCCGCGGAGCTCTGGGAGACGTCCGGCCGCATCGAGATTCCACAGGTGATGAAGCTCCAGGACGGCAGCGGCCGGCGGTTCGTGCTGCCGCTGTCGCACGAGGAGACGATGACGTTCCACGCCCGGGAACTGCAGTCGTACAAGCAGCTGCCCCAGGCGTGGTACCACTTCAGCACGAAGGAGCGCGACGAGCCGCGGCCGCGCGGTGGGCTTCTCCGCGTTCGAGAGTTCATCATGAAGGACTCGTACTCGTTCGACCGGGACGAGGCGGGGCTCGACGTCAGCTTCGAGCGTCACCGGCAGGCCTACGAGCGGATCTTCGAGCGCTGCGGCCTCCAGGTGTACTTCGTGGAAGCCGAGTCGGGGATCATGGGCGGCAAGGAGTCGTCCGGATTCCTTGCACCGACCGGATCGGGAGAGAACGAGCTGATGCGCTGCGAGAACGGCGACTACTTTGCCGACATCGAGGCCGCCCGCGGTGTGCCACGCGCGCCGGAGTTTCCGGACGCGCTCTCCGCTCCGGAGGAGGTCGAGACCCCCGGCGTCGCGACGATCGACGCCCTGGCGGAATTCCTCGGGATCGATCCGGCAGCGACCTCCAAGGCGATGCCCGTCGTTACGGGCGACCGGCTCGTGCTCGCGCTCGTGCGCGGCGACGATCGGTTGAGTGAGGAGAAGCTGATGACCGTCTTCGAGGCGTCGTTCAGGCCGGCGACCGAGGACGAGATCCGCGAGACCTTCGGCTCGGGTGGGGGGTCGATCGGACCTGTCGCCGTCGACGTCGAAGTGATCGCCGACGAAGCGCTCCGCGAAGGGCAGTTCGTGGCAGGCGCGAACCGCGACGGCTGGCACCTGCGCGGGGTCGAGGCCGGACGGGACTACCGGCCGACGTTCGCAGACATCCGCCAGGCCGTGGAAGGCGACGTCTGCCCCGTGTGCGGCGGGAGGCTCGTGGTCGGCGCGGCCGTCGAGGTGGGGCACATCTTCAAGCTCGGCACGTTCTTCACGGACCGCTTCGACGCGAACTACCTCGACGAGGACGGCCGCGAACGGCCGATCGTGATGGGGAGTTACGGCATCGGCCCGGGACGGACGATGGCCGCGATCGTGGAGCAGCACCACGACGAGCAGGGGATCATCTGGCCGCGCGCGGTGGCACCGTACGACGTCCACGTGGTCGCGCTTCCGGGAGTGGAGGAGCATGCGAACGCCGCCGCGAGCGCGCTCGACGAAGCAGGTCTCGAGGTGCTCGTGGACGATCGCGATTCGCGCGCGGGAGAGAAGTTCGCGGACGCCGATCTGATCGGTTGCCCGCTGCGAGCGACGGTCGGGCGAAAGGCTGCGGAAGACGGTACGGTGGACCTGCGCGAGCGCACGAAGGGGGAGGACAAGGCGGTGAGCGTGGGTGAGCTCGGCTCGACGGCGCGCGAGATGCTCGGCTGATGGCGCGGAAGCGGCGTTTCAGCGACGACGCATTCGGCCCGACGGTCGAGCGGCTCATGGGCGAGGCCGGTCTGACGTATCGCTCGCTGGCGGAGAAGACGCGGCTGTCGGCCGGCTACCTGAACCATCTCGTGCACGGGAACCGTCCGGTCCCGTCCGACGATGTGATCAAGACGCTCGCGCGCTCGCTCGGGGTGGAGGCGGAACACTTCCGCGAGTACCGGCTGAGAGTCATCACCGACCGCCTGGAACGGATGCCGGACCTGATCGACAGGCTGTACAGGCGCTACGGCAGCTAGCAGCCCGACCCGCGATCTCCCGCCGATGGAGCTCGGCTACGCGCGGACGGAGTTGCGGCGAAAGCTCGTCGACGCCGTGCTGCGCGGCGCGAAGACGGCAACGGCCGGATTGCGGGCGGACTTCGAGCCGCACACGGACGAGCCGCTACCGCGGCCCGGCGACCGTTTCGTGTTGCTCGCCTTCGATGAAGACCCGGTGGCGGTCGTGGAGACCACCGAGGTTCGAGTCCTTCGCGCAGGCGACGTCGACCTCGCCTTCGCGGTCGACGAGGGAGAGGGTTTCGAGACCGTCGCCGACTGGCGCCGCGCTCACGAAGCGTTCTGGAAAGACCGGGAGATCGGAGACGACACCCTGATCGTCGCCGAGCGCTTCAGGGTCGTGGAACGGCTGTAGCCCGGCTAGACTGGTCGCCGAAGAACGGGACGTGGCGCAGCCTGGTTAGCGCGCTTGGCTGGGGGCCAAGAGGTCGCGAGTTCGAATCTCGCCGTCCCGATTCCGACGTCCCGGTTCGGTCAGCCGAAGAAGGCGATGACCCGGAGGTATGCCGCGGTGATCTGTCCTGAAAGCGCCGCGTAGGCCAGGATGATCGCCGGCACGATCACGCCGAGGACGACGGCGTACTCGGCCATGGTCTGGGCCTTCTCGCGGCTGGGACGCGACCGAATGCGGTCGATCCAGAGAGAGGGAGCCATAGTGCGACATCGGCGGATTTCCCGGCCGTCCACATGCCTCTTCCTGGTGATGCGGTGATCCGATCCGCGTGCGATGCTACGCGCCTTGCGGCGCCCCCTCCTGGTCCTTGCGCTTCTCCTCTGCCTGCCCGCCTCGGCTCGGGCGGCCGAGCCGCGCAGCGCGATCTTCTTCTATCCGTGGTATTCCAACGTCCAGCACGACGGCCAGTACGTCCACTGGACCCAGGGTGGCCACGAGCCGCCCTTCGACGTGGCCTCGCACTTCTTTCCGAGCCGCGGGCCGTACTCGAGCGGCGATCCCCGCGTCTTGCGTGCGCAGATGCGCGATATCTCCGTCGCAGGAATCGACGAGGTTGTGAGCTCCTGGTGGGGCCGAGGGTCGCCGGAGGACTCACGGTTACCGGCACTCATCCATGCGGCCGCAAGACGCGGCCTCCAGGTGGCCGTCCAGCTCGAGCCGTATCCGGGACGTACGGTGGCGACGGTCGCGGCCGACCTCGCGTACCTGCGCGGGCTGGGCATCCGCGATGTCTACGTCTACGGGTCGCACGACTTCGAGGCGGAAGACTGGTGGGCCGTGACGCGGCAGCCGAACGGGATGCATCTCTTTGCGCAGACGAATCGGGTGGGGTTCGCCGCGCGCGCCGGCTTCGCCGGGTTCTACACCTACGACATCCTGCTCTACGACGGATCGAAGTTCGGCCGGCTGTGCGATCAGGCGCGCCGCGCCGGGATTCTCTGCGCGCCCTCCGTTGGTCCCGGCTACGAGGCGCGGCAGGCGACGGGCGACGTGCGCGTCAAACCGCGGCTCTTCGGTGCGACGTACGACTCGATGTGGAGAGCGGCGGCGCGCGCCGGAGCCGACCTCGTGACCATCACCAGCTACAACGAGTGGGGAGAGGGAACGCAGATCGAGCCAGCCGGACACGGCGGGCGCTACGAGAGCTACGACGGCGCGTACGGGTTGCACGGTCGCGCGGCGCAGCGCGCGTACCTCATGCGCACCGCGTACTGGACTTCTCGACGCTCCGTCAGCCCTTGACGACTCCGAGCGGGACGACCCGGGCGACGCGCCGGGCGAGACCGGCACGCTCGACGACGTCCACGACGATCTCCACGTCCTTATAGGCGAACGGGGCCTCCTCGGCGAGCCCCTTGTTCGATGGCGAGCGGACGACGATCCCCTGTCCTTCGAGCTCGCGGCGAAGCTCGGCGCCCCCGATCTCCTTCTTCGCGGCGGTGCGGCTGAGCCGGCGTCCGGCGCCGTGGCACGTCGTTCCGAAGGACCGCCCCATGGATCCCTGTTCGCCGGCGAGGACGTAGCTGACGGTTCCCATGCTGCCGGGGATGAAGACCGGCTGCCCCACATCCCTGAAGGAGGCGGGGATCTCGGGGGAGCCCGCGGGAAACGCGCGGGTTGCGCCCTTGCGATGGACCAGGACGTCGCGGCCGTCGTAGCGTTCGGGCTTGGCGACGTTGTGGGCAACGTCGTAGACCTGTCGTGTTCCGGCGGCGGCGTCGTGTCCGAGCACGCGTTCGATCGCCTGCCGGACCCGATTCGCGATCTCCTGCCGGTTCGCCCAGGCGAAGTTCGCCGCGGCCGCCATCGCCGCGAGGTAGGACTGGCCCTCCGGCGAGGATGCCGGCGCGCACGAGAGCTGCCGGTCGGGAAGCTCGATTCCGTAGCGGTCGAGCACGGCGTCCATCCGCTTCACGTAGTCGGTGCAGACCTGGTGTCCGAGGCCCCGCGAGCCGGAATGGATGAGCACCGTGACTTGGTGCTCGCCAAGGCCGAACGCCGCCGCGGCCGACTCGTCGAAGACTCGATCGACCCGCTGGAGCTCGACGAAGTGATTGCCGGAGCCCATCGTGCCGAGCTGCCCGCCGCCGCGATCGCGGGCCCGGGTGGAGACCGCCTCAGGGTCCGCGCCCGGCAGGCAGCCGTTCGACTCCGTGCGATCGACGTCGTCGTCGCCGCCGAGGACGCTGCTGCCCTCGCGGAGCACGCGGTCGAGGTCGACGGGGGAGAGCGCCTTTCGGTTCGATTTGCCCGCACCCGCCGGCACGGCCCGTGAGATCTCGTGCACGAGCTGCTCGCGGCGGGCACCCAGCTCGGGCTCCGTCAGCGGGAGGGCCAGCAGCCGGACGCCGCAGTTGATGTCATAACCGACGCCCCCGGGCGAGACGACGCCGTCCGGCAACTCGGTGGCGGCGAGCCCACCGACCGGGAAGCCGTAGCCCTGATGGATGTCGGGCATCGCGATCGCGGCGTCGACGATGCCCGGCAGGGTGGCGACGTTCTGGAGCTGCTCGAGCGAGCGGTCGCGGCGGATCGCCGCCAGGAGCTCCTCGTCGGCAAAGATCCGCGCCGGAACGCGCATGTCCGCACGCGCGTCTGCGGGGATCTCGTACAGGGTCTCGTCGATCCACCTCTCAGACATCGAGCACCACGCGCGCCTCCCACGCGCCGTCCTCCTCCCGAAACTCGAGCTGGTGGTAGGTCGCGGCCTTCACGATCGGCTGGATCTCGGTCACGCGGCCCTCGAGTGCGGCGCTGACACCGCCGTCGACGAGCTCGACGTGCGTCTCGTCGGGGACGAACGAGTCGGTGTCCGCGAGGTAGATGAGCTCGTCGAGGAAGCCGACGAGAAGGCTCGCGTAGTCACGGCCCTCCACGGCGACCCGACGTCGTGCGGGCTCGCCCTCCGCCGCCAGCTCGACGAGCCGGCCGAATGCCTCGGCAGCCTCGCGGAAGACCTCCTCGGGCGTCGCTGCCCGCACGAAGAGCTCGATCTCGGCCGTGTGCTCGCGCCACTCATGCACGACGGAGCACGTCGGCGCTGCAGCCTGCGATCAGACCTTCGAACACGTCCTCGACTCCTCTCAACGAAGGATGCTCGAGATCCACCTCCACCTCTTCCCACTCTTCCAGCCCGAGCGAACCTGCACCCTCGTCGGCGCCGAAGCAAAGCAGCGTCTCGGTGGAGATGACGTTACGGCGACCGGCCTGGCGGCGCGCGATGCCCTCGAGCTCGCGTAGCTCCTCCAGCGGATCGATGCGGACGTTCGAATCGGAGCCGATGCAGATTCCGATCCCGCGCGTGCAGACGCGCTCGACCGGCAGGAATCCGTCGCCGAGGTTCGCCTCCGTCGTCGGGCAGGCGCAGACGCGGGCGCCGGCACGTGCGAGCAGGTCGAGCTCGGACCCGTCCGCGTGCGTGGCGTGCACGACCGTCGTGTGCTCGCTCAGGCAGCC
Organism: Gaiellaceae bacterium; assembly: GCA_036394855.1. Taxonomy (GTDB): domain Bacteria; phylum Actinomycetota; class Thermoleophilia; order Gaiellales; family Gaiellaceae; genus 3-1-20CM-4-69-9. The sequence goes on from DASWEF010000007.1 coordinate 8,698, forward strand.
GGTGCGCTCGAGCAGCTCGATCGGCCGGATGCCGTGCTCCGCCAGGCATTCCTCGATCTCACGCGGCTGCTCGTCGGCGTGCACGTGCAGGGGCAAGCGCTCCGAGGCGGCGTAACGGCCGATCTCCTCGAGCCAGTCCGCGGGGCACGCGCGCACGGAGTGGGGCGCTACCCCGACCGCGACGTCGCGTGCGCGCAACGCTTCGACCTGCAGCAGGTAGTCGGCCGCCGAGTCCTGCCGGAAGCGCGGCAGGCCGCCGCGTCCGTAAGCGGCGAGCAGGAGCACGATCCGAAGCTCGGCCTCCCCGGCCGCCTCCACCGCCGCGAGTGCCTCGTCGAAGCCCAGGTAGTGGAACTCGCCCACTGCGGTGTATCCGCTCGCTCTGAGCTCCCGATAGACCTCGACGTATTCGCGCCGCACGAGCTCGGGCGTCTGCCGCTCCGCCTCGGCGAGCATGAGCTCCCGCCAGGCCCAGAAGTCGCCGCCGCCCTGGCGCCCGCGCAGGGAGCGCTGGAACCCGTGGCAGTGGGCATCCACGAATCCCGGCAGGCTGAGGGTCTCGGCCACGGGCGTATCCTTTCCACACCGATGGCGACCCGCGCCGTTCCCGTGACTTTGCAGCAGCTTCCGAACGCGCTGACGATCGCGCGTCTTGCGTTGATCCCCGTCTTCGTCGCGTTGATGCTCGGCGCCGAGGGAGGGCACAGCTGGCCCGCCGGGATCGTCTTCGGCGTCGCGGGCGTCACTGACCAGATCGACGGCTTCCTCGCGCGGCGCTGGCGGGTCGAATCCCAGTTCGGCCGGATCTTCGACCCGCTCGCCGACCGGCTGATGATCGATGCCGCCGTGATCCTGCTCTTCGTCGCGGACCACATGCCCTGGGCGGGGCTGGTCGTGATCGTCGGCCGTGACCTGATCCTGCTCGCCGGCTACAAGGCGATCGCGCCGCAGGGGTACGAGCTCAACGTCAACCTGCTCGGCAAGACCGCGACCTGGCTCCTGTACGCGGGGATCGGCTTCCTGCTCGTCACGCACCGCGCGACCGACTGGCCCTACTGGATCTTCTGGACCGGACTGGCACTCGCGGTCGCCGCCGGACTGGTGTACATCGCCGGCGCCTGGAGAGAAGTCAGGCGATGAAGGCCGTCGTTATGGCGGGCGGCGAGGGCACGCGCCTGCGGCCGCTGACGTCGAACCAGCCCAAGCCGATGGTGCCGATCGTCGGCAAGCCGTGCATGGAGCACATCCTGGAGCTCCTTCGCGAGCACGGCCTCACCGAGGTGATCGTCACGGTCGCATTTCTCCCGCAGGCCATTCGCAGCTACTTCGGCGAGGGCGACACGCTCGGAATGCAGATCGGCTACTCGGTGGAGGAATCGCCGCTCGGCACCGCGGGCTCGGTGCGGCTGGCCGCGAAGCAGCTCGACGAGACATTTCTCGTGATCTCGGGCGACGCCCTCTGCGACCTCGACCTGAGCGCGCTCGTCGCGTTCCACAAGGAGCGCGGCGCCGCCGTGACGATCGGGCTGAAGTCGGTCGAGAACCCGCTCGAGTTCGGCATCGTCGTCACGGACGAGGAGGGCAGGATCGAGCGCTTCCTCGAGAAGCCGTCGTGGAGCCAGGTGTTCTCGGACACGATCAACACCGGTATCTACGTGCTCGAGCCCGAGGTCCTCAGGCACGTCCCGACCGACAGGTCCTACGACTTCTCGAAGGAGCTCTTCCCGTACCTGCTCGAGATGGGACGTCCGCTGTACGGCTACGTCATGGACGGCTACTGGCAGGACGTCGGCGACCTCGACCAGTACCGCCAGGCGAACTTCGACGCGCTCGAGCAGAACGTGCAGCTCACCATTCCCGGCATCCGCATCCGCGGGAACGTCTGGCTCGGCGAAGGGGTGGAGATCGGAGACCTCGACCAGGTGGAGGGCCCCGCGTACATCGGCAACTACTGCCGCATCGCACCGGGCGCGACCGTGGGCTCGCATTCCGTGCTGTCCAACAGTGTCACCCTGCGTGAGCGCACCCGCACGACCCGCTCCGTGATCGACGCGTCGACGCACATCGGTCGCAGCTCGCTGATCGAGGGCGCGATCGTCGGGCGCTCGTGCGACCTCCGCGCGCACGTGCGCATCCACGAGGGAGTGGCGATTGGCGACGAGGTCACGATCGGGTCGGAGACCGTGATCATGCCGGGCGTCCGGATTTACCCGTACAAGGAGGTCGAGTCCGGCTCGCACATCACCGAAAGCCTGATCTGGGAGTCGCGCGCCTCGACCCGCTTGTTCGGCAGGGACGGCGTCTCAGGGCTGGTCAACGTCGACCTTACCCCGGAGGTCGCAGTCCGGATCGCAGCGGCTCTCGGTACGGCGCTCAAGCGGGGTGCGCGCATCGTCGCAAGCCGTGAGTCGGCGTCGGCGTGCCGGATGATCAAGCGGGCGATGATCTCCGGGTTCACGTCCTCCGGCCTGGACGTCGCCGACCTGCGCGTCCTTCCGGCCGCGGTCGCGCGCCATCTCCTCAAGAGCGAGAGCTATGAGGCCGGCTTCCACGTCGGGACGAGCGAGGCGGACCCGGAGGTCGTCCAGATTCGGTTCTTCGAGCAGCCGGGGATCCAGCTCTCGGCCGCGCTCCAGAAGGAGATCGAGAAGAACTTCACCCGCGGCGAGCTCCGCCGTGTCGGCTTCGGCGACATCGGCACGATCACCTACCCGGCCCGCGTCCGCGAGACCTATGCGCAGGATCTGCTCGAAGAGGTCGACGCGGACGCGATCCGCTCGCGCGGCTACCGGCTGGTGGTCGACTACGGCTTCTCCGCCGCGTCCTTCGTGCTGCCGCTCCTGCTGGGACCCCTGGGAGTGGAAGCCGTCTCCGCACACGGATTCACCACCGACCGCAGCGATCCGGGCTCGACGCTTCTGCGCCAGGCGATCGGCCAGGTCAAGCAGCTCGTGCCGGCAGTCGGGGCCGATCTCGGCGTCATCCTCGACCGCGCCGCCGAGCGTCTCTACCTCGTGGACGAGCGCGGCCGCGAGATCCCTGTCGAGCAGAGCCTGCTCCTCTTCCTGCGGCTGATCGGAACCGACGGCCGCCGCGGCAAGCTCGCCTTCCCGATCACGGTCACGAGCCAGGTCGATCGCCTGCTCGAGGGAAGCGGGCTCGAGATCGTCCGGACGCCGGCCTCGCTCGCCGATCTGACCAAGGCCGCGGCGGAGGACGGCGTGATCTTCGCGGGAGCGGTGGGAGGGGGCTACGTCTTCCCGGAATTCCTGCCTGCGTACGACGCGGTCGCGAGCCTCTGCAAGCTGCTCGAGCTGCTGGCGCCGGAGCGGCGTCCGCTCTCCGAGCTGGTGGCCGATCTTCCCGCTCCGACGCTCGTCCATCGCCAGCTGCCGTGTCCCTGGGCGCTGAAGGGCGTCGTCATGCGCGTCCTCACCGAGCGCCTCCGCGACCGCGAGCTCGACCTCATGGACGGGATCAAGGTCTTCGAGGAACGCGGCTGGGCCCAGGTGCTGCCCGATCCGGACGAGCCGCTCGTCCACATCTACGCCGAGGGCCGGACCGAGGAGGACTCGAAGGCCCTCGAGGCGGAGTTCCACGAGATGGTCGAGGAGATCATGCACACCGAGGGCGCCGCCACCGTCGCCTGAACTCTCAAGTTCAGGTTGACCCTTTGGGGCTCCGCTGCTTTACTGCGGAGAGCCCTCGACCCGAAAGGCGGCCAGTTGGAACCTCTGCCGGATCTCGCCACGCTGTCCGACGACGACCTCAAGCAGCTGATCGAAGACCTCACGCACGAGGAGAACGAAATCTCGTATCAGCGTCGTCTGCTCCACGGGAAGATCGACATCTTGCGCGCCGAGCTCGTCGCCCGGCTGCAGAAGACGGGAGGGCAGAGCGTCCTCGACGAGGTCGACGTCGACCACCTGACGGCGATCCTGACCTCGAAGGCCGCACCTCCTTCGTAGCGTGTCGCACATTTACTGCCAGGAGTGCGGCTTCCAGAATCCCGAGGCCGCGAACTACTGCGCGCGTTGCGGGGCGCTGCTGGTGAAGGACGAGGGCGGCGCCGAGACGACGCAGACGTTCACGCCCGAGGAAGGGGACGACGCACCGGCCGAGGCGCTCGAGGATCTGGGCATCAAGGGACCCGCCCTCGTCGTCCGCTCCGGCGGAGGCAGGGCGGGGGAGATGTTCCACCCGGGGGAGGAAACGACGATCGGGCGTTCGCCCGACTGCGGCATCTTCCTCGACGACGTGACGGTGTCGCGCAAGCATGCGGTCCTCGTCAATCGCGACGGCGCCTTCTTCATCGAAGACCAGGGCAGCCTCAACGGGACGTTCGTGAATCGCAAGCGCGTCGAGTCGGCGGAGCTCGAGGACGGCGACGAGCTGCAGATCGGCAAGTACCGGCTGACCTTCCTCAATCGCTGATGGCGACGGCATTGAAGACGCGGCAGCTCACGATCGGGACCGTCTGCGGGCTGCTCAAGGACGAGTTCCCCGACATCTCGATCTCCAAGATCCGCTACCTCGAGGACCAGGGCCTGCTCGCTCCCCGCCGCACGCAGGGCGGCTACCGCCTCTTCAGCGAGGAGGACGTGGAGCGGCTGGAGACGATCCTGCGGCTGCAGCGGGACGAGTTCCTGCCGCTGCGGGTGATCCGGCAGGAGCTCGCAGCGCCCGCCGCGCGAGACCGGAAGCGCCGGCGCTCGGCAGGCCTCACCGGCGAGGAGGAGGAGCTCGATCTCGCCGCGTTGTGCGGGCGCGCCGGCATCGACGCGCGCCTGGCGCGGGAGCTCGAGGACTTCGGCCTGTTGTCGCCGCGGACCGACGCGGGCCAGAAGCGCTATTCCGGGCTCGATGCGGACATCGCCCAGGCGTGCGGCCGACTCTCCCGCTTCGGGATCGCACCGCGGCACCTGCGGGCCTTCCGCACCGCCGCCGACCGGGAGGCCGGCCTGATCGAGCAGGTCGTCGGCCCGGCGCTGCGCGCACGCAACCCCGAGCGGCGGCGAGCCGGCATGGACGATCTGGAGGCTCTCGCCGAGCTCGCCCGGGAGCTCTCCCAGCTGCTCTCCTGGCGCGCCCTGCGCCGGCTTGCGTCAACATGATCGGGTGAATCTCGCCGAGAAGGTCCGCGAGGTCCAGGACTGGCCCCAGCAGGGCGTGGGCTTCAAGGACGTCACGCCTCTGCTCGCGGACGCGGAGGCCCTCGCCTACGCGATCGAGCAGCTCTCGGAATGGGGCCGCGCGAAGGAGCCGGACCTCGTGCTCGGCGCCGAGGCGCGGGGATTCATCCTCGGCGCGGCGATCGCGCGGGAGATCGGCTGCGGCTTCGTGCCGGCGCGACGACCCGGAAAGCTTCCGCCCGAGACGATCAGCGCCACCTATGCCCTCGAGTACGGACAGAACGCACTCGAGCTGCACCCGGACATGATCCCGGACGGCGCACGTGTCCTCATCCACGACGACGTCCTTGCGACGGGCGGCACGGTGGAGGCGATCGGCGAGCAGCTCGTGGAGCGCCTCGGCGGAAAGGTCGTCGGCTGCTGCTTCATTATCGAACTGACGTTCCTGCACGGCCGCGACCGGCTATCCAAGTACGACTTGCATACGCTGATCGAGTACTAGTAGACAGAGCGAAAGCTTCGCTTTCGCTCTGGAGCACGGCGCTTCGCGCGAAACGCGCGCGGGCTCGGCCCGCGCGCTCCAGGTGTGGTCCGCGGGGTCGTCTACCCGGCGGCGCGGCGATGCTGCGCGTCGCCGCTCCGCATCAGTTCGCCTCCGCGTAAGCCGGTTTCGCCTGGCTTACGCTCCGGCTTTCATGGATTTGGTGGTGCGGCGGTGGCAGATCTCAGGTTTACCGTCCGGGACGCCGATTAAGAACCTCAGTCATGTATGACGCGTTGACGGGACGGTTCACGTTCCCGTGTCCCGCACGGGGAGAGACGCGCGTCACCTTGTCGGCCTTTCGCCAGCTCGAGCGTCTTCCCGGCGCTGCGCACCCCGCCGTTTTCCAGGTGCGGTTCGCCTGCGCGTGCGGGAAGGAGCACGAAGGCCTCGTCACGCACGACGACCTCGACTGGGCGCCGCTCGGGTTGCAGGGCGGCGTGTTCTACAACCTCATGACAGACCGCCTCGACGTCGTCGACGCCGAGCTCTCGGATCTCGCCGCCCGTCGCATCCAGGCCGGAGAGTGGCCCTGGAGCTTCTTCTGCTATCCGGAAGAGCAACCGCGGCCGGTCTTTCCCTCCGCCTTCTTCCTGCTCGCCCCGGGTGATGGCTCGCTGGGGCTCGCCGTGCGCTGCCCGGCCTGCCAGCGAACCTCGGTCAACCTCGTCTCGCACGAGCACGTCGACCTCCCGTTCCACAACGATCCCGAGGTGGGGGTCGTGGAACACGTCTTCAGCGACGACGTGGCCCGGACCCTGGAGGAATTCCGGGCGGAGCTCTATTCGGTCTCCTTCGATACGAGGCGTTTAGGTCTCTAAAAACAGGGTGTTCGCTTTCTCTCTGGGGGGTATCTAGCGGGTACCAACAGAGCGAGGTGATCGAATGTACGGACTCACGCGGGCCACGACGACGCTCATCGGAGCGGCCGTGGCGGGCCTGCTGATCTGGATCGGGACGCAGATCAACGACGAGTCGGTCGGCGGCTTCTGGGCCGTCTACGGGCTGATCGCCGGCGCAGGTCTCGTGATGGCGCTGTCGCAGCTGCTCGGCGGCTGGACGAAGTGGGGCTGGCCGCGCCTTGCGGTCACGTTCCTCCTCATGGCGTTCGTGCCGATCGCGATCGTCTCACTGTGGATCGTGCTCGCCGCGGAACCGGGGAACGGCTGGATCCACCGGCACGTGCTCTCATGGTCGGGCGACATTCAGATCGGCGGGCTAGTGAACGACCTGAAGGAATACGTCTCCGTGTTCGCCTTCGGGATCGGGCTCGTGTTCGGCTTCTCGTTCGACACGACGGGGCCGCGAACCCGCGCAGTGGCGGCGACGCCCACCACCACCACGACGACGACTCGACGCGGGCTCCTCGGGCGCAGGCGGGAGGTCGTCACGGGCGACGGCCGCAGGGCCGCCGACGAGCCCGTCACGCGCGAACGGACGGCGGCGGACGAGGAGGCGCCCGTCTCCGACCGCGACCGCGTCACGACCACGACCGATCGGTAAGGCAGTCGAAAAGCCGCCCCTCGGCACGATCGAGGGGCGGCTTTAGCTCAGTCCTAGTGATCATCGAGGCTCTCCTGGAGCCGATACCAGGGGAGACATGCACGATCCCTCGCTTCCGCAGGGCGAGAGAGGGTACGAGCTCCTTCTAGAGCACTGCACCTCCTTGACCCGAATCGCTGCGCCCCGAACTCCCGCCTTCCAGCGCCTCGAGGAGGCCCTCGGAGGGGAGCTCGCCAGGCTGCTCACGGTCGCTCTCGCCAGGCAGCGAGGCGCCCGCGTCCTGGTCTAACCCGGCTCGTCGCCTCCGCGCAGGCGGATAAAGAGGAAGATCGCCCCGAAGGAGAGCAGGCCCAGTACGAGCGCCGTCCCCTGGCTGACGCCTATCGAGAGCAGCCCGCTCCAGACGAACAGGCCGAGCACGAGCGCCCAGATGAAGGACGTGATGCCTGGATCGATGCTGGGGGGCCGTAAGTGCATCGGGCGACTATACGGGTCCAAAAAAATTCGCCGAGCCGGTTTCGCTTTCGTCCACCGCTTCCGCTGACTTTCCCCTTGCGGGTACTGCCCTCGGGCTCGGCTTCGGTCTACTTGCGCTCCGTGCTCGGCGCAAGCAGCAATCTAGCGTTTCGGGCGACCGGGTCAAGGGGTCGGAAAAGGCCGAGGCCGCAATTTGCGGAAGTTTCTTTTTCCAACATCGCTACAGCCTTTTTTGCAGCGTAGTTGATTGGTGTGAAGAGGGCGGACCCGGCGGAGGTGGTCGCAGGTCGCTGGGGGGACCTCCCGGTTCCCCCAGACCCCTTCCCCAGGGGCCGCTTCGCGGACGAACGCGTCGACGTTGGTCCAAAAAAAATTCGCCGAGCCGGTTTCGCTTTCGTCCACCGCTTCCGCTGACTTTCCCCTTGCGGGTACTGCCCTCGGACTCGGCTTCGACCTACTTGCGCTCCGTGCTCGGCGCAAGCAGCAATCTAACCTGTGGAATGGAGGGGTCAAGGGGTCGAAAAAGGTCATGCCCGCAATTTGCGGAAATTTCCTTTTTCAACATTTCCACAGCCATTTTTGCATCTGTGGACAGTGCTGTGGAAAGGCTTGAACCCGAAACTGCAACGTCCGCAAAAGGTGCCGCAGCTGGATCGGTTCGGGGGACGACGACAGTAACCCATCCGCCATACTCGCGCGTGTGAGCCGTCCGCGGATCGCGATCGCGCTCGCAGGCGCCGCTCTTGCCCTTGCCGTCGTGCTCGCTGCTCTCCGCGTGGGGGAGACGCACGGCAAGCTCTCGGGTTGGCAGGCGCTCGTCCTCGGAATCGTGCAGGGCGCGACCGAGCTCCTTCCGATCTCCTCGTCCGGTCACCTCATTCTCGTCCCGTGGCTTGCCGGCTGGACCTATCTCGAGGAGCATCCGGACTTCAACAAGACCTTCGACGTCGCGCTTCATCTCGGAACGCTCGTCGCGGTCATCCTCTATTTCTGGGGTGACGTCGTGCGGCTCGTCCGGGCCTGGCTCCGAAGCATCGGTCGCCGAAGCATCAAGAACGAGGACGAGCGCGTCGCCTGGTACGTCGCGGTCGCGACCGTCCCCGCGGCCATCGCCGGCGCTGCCGGGGAGGACTTCATCGAGAAGAAGCTCGGCGATCCCTGGCAGATCGCGCTCCTGCTCGCGGTCTTCGCCGTCGTTCTCTGGCTCGCGGACCGCGTGCCCGCGCGCCGCACGATCGACCAGATCGGGTGGAAGGGCGCGCTCGCGATCGGCCTCGCCCAGTGCCTCGCGCTCATGCCCGGCGTGTCGCGCTCCGGGATCACGATCACAGCGGGACGGTTCCTGCGTCTGGACCGCGACCGCGCCGCCCGTCTTTCCTTCCTCCTGCTGATCCCGATCGTCTTCGGGGCCTCCGTTCTGAAGGGCGTCAAGGACATCGCCCTCGGCGGCGGACTCCCGCCCGGTTCGGCGGGGCCATTCATCGTCGGCATGCTCGCCGCGGCGGTCGTCGGCCTGGTGGCCATCTGGGCGCTGCTCGGCTACGTCCGGCGGCACACGTACTCCCTGTTCGTGCTCTACCGGCTGGCGATCGCGGCAGCGATCCTCGTCGTGATCGCCGCCGGCTGGCGGGGCCGAAACTTCTAGCCGACGGCCGTTCGTAGCAGAGACGCGTACGGGATGGCCGTCGCCTGCTCGACGTAGACGGCCCGGTAGAACGTGGGGGAGGCCGGGGGCGCAGCTTCCGCGGTGAAGGACCCGTCGGGTGCGAGCTCTGCGTTTGCGATCAGGGTCCTGGGTCCGTTCGGCGCCTCGCGGTACACGTGGACGAGACCGCCGCTCGCGCCTTCGACACGGCCCTTCAGCTTCCCGGTCGGCTCCGCGCTGAGGGAGACGCGGATCGACGGGCGGGCGGGGGCCTCGAACCATTCGAGCCCGTTGTTCGTCGAGAGAAGGAGCTGTCGCCTGCCGCCGGGCGCGGCGACGTAGCCTTCGATCAAGCCGTCGACCTCGGTAAAGGGGCCGGATTCGTCGGCGAGGACTCCGGCGTAGCCGAACCAATCGCCGAGCTGCACCCAGTCGTAGGCCCCGACCTCCGGCCGTCCTGCGTCGACCAGCAGGGAGACGAAGATGCCGTGGTCGAGGATCGTGTTCGTCTCCTGCGTCGCTGCGCTCAGCGTCAGCAACACGCTGACCGAGCCCGAGGAGGCCTGTGTCCAGCCCGACCAGAGGGTTCCGCCGTCGGCCACCGCGCCGACGCGACCGGCGGGGGAACCGGCCCGGCTGGCAAAGAGGTACTGCCCGACCCAGCGGTCCTTGGGCTGTGGCTGCCAGTCGATCGCCGCCGAGCTGTAGGTCTCGACGACGTGCAGGCGGCCGCGCACGAGCACCGGGGCTGCACCCGGAGCGAGCACGCTCGACGGGAAGCCCTGTTTCGTGATCGCTCGCGTGCGCAGGCGTCCGCGGATGTCGGTCGTGACCAGCCTGAGATAGGTCTTTCCGGTCCGCAGGCGCACCGCGTACGCAAACGCCGGCCGGTCTGCTGCGTCCAGGGCGAGGCCGGCGGGGCCGAATGAGGCGCCTCTGCGGGGTCGAGCGACGATTCTCAGCTTCCTGCCGCGGTCGGCAAAGGCGAGCCATGAACCGTCCTCCGCCGCCACCAACAGGCTCGTGCGTGCCTTGCCGTCGACGACGAGGCCCTCGATAACACCGTTTCCGGTGAGCAGCTGACCGCGGCCCGCGAAGGTCCAGCCCGAAGTGACTCGGCGCGCGACGACGACGTCGCGGCCCGAGAAGAACGCGACCCGCGGCGATCCGTCCGGCCCAACTGCGAGGAATCCGCGGCCGAGGGTGGGCGCGACGATTTCCGCGCCACCCGGCGAGGGGAGGGCGAGCGCCACCGCCGAAGCAAGCCCAATCCACGCCAACTTGACATAACGTCTCTTTTCGTGCATTGGCCCGAGAGGCTACCTCCGGGCTTCGAGGGGGTTGACGCGGGGGCTCGTGCCTGAGAGCGTGCGTGTTTGGCACTTCCAGGGTCAGGCAGAACCAGACGGGAGATGACCGTAGAGATCGACTCGATCCTCCAGCACGAGGACATCCAAGGATTGCTGGAGAACGCAGAAGTCACGGGCGCGATCCGCCAGGCGGATCTTGCCGAGGTGATCGAGCAACACCAGCTCGACGCACTCGAGACCGATGCGCTCTTCAACGAGTTCGAGCGGCGCGGCATCGAGGTCGCAGAGGAGCCGGACAAGGAGAAAGAGAAGGAGCCGCCTCCTCCCCCGCTCCAGACGTCATACGAGACGACGACCGACGCCCTCCAGCTGTTTCTGCGCGAGGCCGGCCGGCACGCGCTCCTGACCGCCGCCCAGGAGGTCGAGCTCGCCAAGCGGATCGAGCGCGGCGACATGGGCGCGAAGACGCACATGATCCAGTCGAACCTGCGACTCGTCGTCTCAATCGCCAAGAACTACCGCAACCAAGGGCTGCCCTTCCTCGACCTGATCCAGGAAGGGACGCTCGGGCTGATCCGCGCGGTCGAGAAGTTCGACTGGCGCCGCGGCTACAAGTTCTCGACCTACGCGACCTGGTGGATCCGGCAGGCCGTCGCGCGTGCGCTCGCCGACAAGGCGCGCACGATTCGCATGCCGGTCCACATCGTCGAGCGACTCCAGAAGATGAACCGCGCCGAGCGCACGCTCTGGACGCAGCTCGGCCGCGAGCCGACGCTGGAGGAGATCGCGGAAGAGGCGAGCCTGCCGATCCAGCAGGCGCATGAGGTGCGCGCCGCGGCACGCGCGTCGGCCTCGCTCGACCAGCCCGTCGGCGAGCAGGAGGACGCCGTCTTCGGAGACTTCGTCGCGGGCGACGATCCCTTGCCCGAGGAGGAGGTCGAGGTCTCCCTGCGCTCGCAGGCGCTCACGGCCGCGCTGTCGGCGCTCCAGGAGCGCGAGCGCGAGGTGCTCGTCCTCCGCTACGGCCTCGACGACTCGGAGCCGAAGACCCTCGAGGAGATCGGGCGCCGGTTGGGTCTCACACGTGAACGCGTAAGGCAGATCGAGCTGGAGTCGCTCAGGCGCCTGGCGACGCTGCGCGAGATGCAGTCGGTGACTGCGTAGCGACGCCCAGGGCCGTTCCGTCGAAGAGCGGGAGCGCGCGCGGGCCGAGCCGCTGCTCGGCGAGCTCATAGGCCTCGTCGAGCTGTGCCGGCCGTGTGGCGCGATGGCCGTCGGAGCCGACGACGTTGGCGATGTCGCGCTCCAGGAGCGACCAGCCGAGCTCCTCCGGCTCCGGTCCGTGCCTCCCCAGGAGTGAGGTCGAGTTCACCTGCAGCGCCCAGCCTCGCGCGGCCAGCTCCTCGGCGATCAACGGGTCCGCGAGCACCGCCTCCGTCCGTTCGGGATGTGCGATCACGGGCTGCAAGCCGGCAGCCTCGACGTGCTCGGCGAGGGCGAAGACGAGATCCGCGGGCCCGGCAAACGGCACCTCCATCAGCACGCAGTCCGTCCCTTCGAGGGCGTAGCGGTTCGGGTCCTCGTCGAGGAGGACCCGCGTGGGCGTCAGCTCGTAGCCGAGACGCAGGTCGAGACCGGCACGCGGGCGCATCCGCTCGTAGGCGGCACGAATCTCCGCCTCACGCTCCTCGCTGAGCGTGAAATACGGCCAGACGTGCGGCGTCGCGAAGAGGACGGCGGTGCCATGCTCCGCGGCGCTCAGACAGAGGGCGATCCCTTCCTCGATCGACGACGCGCCGTCGTCCCCCGACGGGACGACGTGCGAATGACAGTCGACGAAGCGGGCGCGCACGCTTCTCTTGATACCAGTTAAGACCGCAGGTAGAGCTCGAGATCCGGCGCGACGGTGCGCAACTCGCGCAACGCGCGGGATTCGAGCTGGCGCACGCGCTCACGCGTGATGCCGAGGCCGGACCCGACCTCTTCGAGCGTCTGCGGCGGATCGCCGTCCAGGCCGAAGCGGAGCGAAAGCACACGGCGCATACGGGGGTTCAGCCGGAGCAGCGCCTCCGCGAGCTCCTTGCGGCGGAGCTTGTGCGAGGTCATCTCGTCCGGCCGTTCCGAGTTGATGTCCTCGATCAGGTCGGCGTACATGCTCTCGCCGTCGCCGACCGGCGTCTCGAGGCTGACTGGATCCTCGACGAGGTCGAGGAGCTCTTGGACGCGCTTCTCCGGGAAGCCGCTCTCCTTCGCGAGCTCCTGCTGCGTCGGCTCGCGGTTGAGCTTCTGGGCGAGCTGGCGGCGCGCGCGCATGAGCCGTCGGACCTGGTCCGCGACGTGAACCGGGAGTCTGATCGTCCGGCCCTGGTCGGCGAGCGCGCGCGTCACTGCCTGGCGGATCCACCAGGTCGCGTACGTCGAGAGCTTGTAACCCATCTTGTAGTCGAACTTCTCGACGGCGCGGATCAGGCCGAGGTTGCCCTCCTGGATCAGGTCGAGCAGCGGGACGCCGGCCTTCGTGTAGTTGCGCGTGATCGACATCACCAGCCGGAGGTTCGACTCGATCAGCTTCTTCTTGGCCTCCTCGTCGCCCTCGTCCTTGAGGCGCGCGAGCTCGCGCTCCTCGGCCGGGGTCAGGAGGGGGCCGTCACCGATCGCCCGGACGTAGAGCTTGAGCGGATCCTGGGTGGCCTCGGCCTTGGCGGCGGGCTTCTTCTCTTCCTCGTCGTCCTGCTCGTCGGCCTCGGCGGTCTCGACCGTCTCTTCCGCCTCCTCGGCCTCCTCCCCCTCGTCTGCGGCTTCTTCGGGATCGGGAAGCAGCTCCAGCCGCGGCTCGGCGGCGGCGGAGTCTGAGGACAAGCGCGGGAGCGGCCGCTGCTCCATGCAAGGGGTATCGGCCGCTCCGAGAGGACTCTTGAGCCGGCCGTCAACCCTCCACCGAGGGATGCGTACTAACAAGGACGCCAGCCGATGCGTCTAGAAACATGAGCGACCGGAAGGTCGCTTCGTATTTGCCCAAAGACTTTGTGCGGAATCGCCGGATATAGCCTCGATCTCGACAGCCGCGTCGAGCGGACTGTCGCTGCGCGGGCGCTCCTGGCCGGGATCGCGGAGCGCGGCGCCGACGCCGTCGGCTACGCGTATCGCAGCTCGGGTCCCGCGGTCAACGTCCACAAGCAGCGCTCCGGAGCGACAGCGCTCCTCGAGCGGATTCACGTGCCCGAGGATGCGAGCCAGCTGCTCGTCCACGTCCGCGACTACACGAAGGGCCACCCCGGCCTCGCCGCCAACAACCACCCGATCAGGCACGGCGCCGTCGTCGGCGTCCACAACGGGATCATCGGCAACGACGACGAGCTCTTCGGCCGCTATCGCATCACTCGCGCCGAGCCCGAGATGACGGTCGACTCGGAGATCATCTTCGCCCTCGCCGAGCGCTCGCGCGGGCGCACGGCCGACGCGCTCGAGCAGCTCTACGGCTCGTTGGCGGCGGCCTGGCTGGACGAGGGCCGGCCGGAGCTGCTGCTCGCACGTGGCCTGGGCCGGCCGCTCTGGATCGGCCAGGGCAGGCGCGAGCTCTTCTTCGCCTCGACCCGCGTCGCGCTCGAGCTCGTGGAGAGCTACGTCGGCATCAAGCTGAGGAAGAGCGAGCTCGCCGAAGGGACGGTTCTGGCCGTCGACGGCGGGCGCGTCGTCGCCCGCGAGACCTTCAGGCCCGATCCGAGCTTCGAGGAAGAGCCGCTGCCGGCCGTGCGCGCGCCGGACGAGGCGCGTTCCTGCCTCGAGCGCCTGGCGACGCTTCACGCCGCCGCCTAGGTCCAAGCCTCAAGAAGTCTTAACGCTGGTCTCAGGTTCCTCTTAGGGGACTCTGGGACCGTTGGATCGACGTGCGCAGGTCGTTGACCAGGCGCCGCGCGCTCGGGGCAGCGGCCGCAATCGCGGGAGCAGGAGCCGCGTCGAGGCTGACGGGACTTGCTCCCGCGGCCACACCACCTCATACGCACGACCCGCTCGTCCCGGGCTCGGGACATACCGGTTTCCCCGCCGGCAACGCGAGGGTCGATCCCGAGGTGAACGGCTTCGATCCCAGCGCGATGCTGCGCGACTTCGACTGGGGCAAGACGCGCCGGCTCGCCGGCGGTCGCACCTTGCGCGAATGGGAGCTCGTCGCCTACGACAAGGAGATCGAGATCGTTCCCGGCGTCAGGTACGCAGCCTGGACGTACAACGGGCGCGTTCCGGGCCCCACGCTGCGGGCACGCGAGGGAGACCACCTGCGGGTCCACTTCGTCAACGCCGGCACGCACCCGCACACGATCCACTTCCACGGGATCCACCCCGACGTCATGGACGGAACTCCGGGGGTCGGCGAGGAGATCGGCGGCGGGCTGATCGACGTCGGCGAGGAGTTCACGTACGAGTTCGATGCGCGCCCGTTCGGGCTCCACCTCTACCACTGTCACGCGTCGCCGCTGGCAGCCCACATCGCGAAGGGTCTCTACGGGGCGTTCGTCGTCGACCCGCGCGACGGGCGTCCGGACGCCGCCGAGCTGGTCATGGTGCAGAACGCATTCGACCCGGACTTCGACGAGGACAACGAGGTGTACGCGGTCAACACGGTCGCGTTCCACTTCATGTACGAGCCCGTGCGTGTTCGCCGCGGGGAGCTCGTCCGGATCTACCTCGTCAACATCGTCGAGCTCGATCCGATCAACTCGTTCCACGTCCACGGGAACTTCTTCCACCGGTTCCCGACCGGAACCTCGCTCGAGCCGACCGAGTACACCGACACGGTGATCCAGGGTCAGGGTCAGCGCGACGTGCTCGAGCTTCGGTTCCCGTACACCGGGAAGTACATGTTCCACGCCCACAAGAGCGAGTTCGCCTCGCTCGGCTGGATGGGCTTCTTCGAGGTCGTGGATTGACGGATGCTGGATCGCGTTCTCCGGCGCATCTGGCTGCTCGGCGTTCCACTCGGAATCGCCGCCGCCGCGGTCGTGCTGGCAGTCGTGCGCCCCTGGCACGACGCCGGGGCGAAGGAGCCTGCTGAGGTCAGGGTCGACCAGGCGACGCTCAGGCCCGGGCGGATCGTGCTCGTGGTCGTGAACGGCTCGCCGGACCCCGCCCGGATCGCACAGGTGATCCTCAACGACGCCTTCGTCGACTTCCGTGCGAGTCGGCACGCAGTGCAGCCCGGCGCTGCCGAGCAGATCACCGTCTCGTATCCGTGGGTGCGCGGTGAGGCGTACGACATCGAGCTCATGACGGCAACGGGCGCGACGATCGACTACGAGATCGAAGAAGCCGAGCCGGCGTAGTTCTAGGACAGACGTCCGTCGGAGCCGACGGTCAGGCCTTCGTCGTCGAGACGCTCCTTGATCAGGAACTGGAACGTCGACCAGGCCCCGCGGCGTGCGTCGAACATGCGGTAGACCTGCCACTCCGTCAGCAGCAGGTCGTCCTTGCGGCGTGCCTCGGCCCAGTCCGCGAACTTCGGCAGCCGCTTCAGCTTCCTGGCGAGCGCGACACCCTGCTCGACGGCCCGCTCGAGCCGCTCCTCCCCGATCGGCACGTCGAAGCCCGCCTCGCGCAGCGCGCCGGCCAGGGAGCCGAACGTGTGCCAGTAGAGCGACTTGGACGGCATCGAGCCGCGGCGGGCGTCGAGGTCCTTCGCGGTGGGCACGCGCCCGAGCTCCTCCCCCAGTTCGCGCAGGAGCCCGACCAGCTCCTCGCGGGTCGCGAAGCGGCGCGGGACCAGTCCCGCCTCGCGCTTCGCGGCGTTCCAGCTCCCGAAGTGCTCGATCACCGTCTGCGGGTGCACGGTCGTGGCCGTGTCGGCGGCGAACTCCCGCATCGTCGGCGAGCGGCCAAGCCGCTCGGCACTCGCGCGTAGCTCGGCGAGGATCTGGTCGTTCGAGTAGCGCTTGCGGATTCCGGCCTGGAAGGACGCGAGCGCGTGGGGGTCGATCTTGGCGACCGCCCGGAAGGGCGGCTTGCGGGCCATGGCAATAAGGATAGAGCGTTCTGCAAAGAACGCAAGTTCGGGCTTAACCGTGGGTGCTAGGAGGCGACGGACAGCCGGGCGCGGTCGCCGTCGCCCTGGAGCGTCTCCAGCGGCAGGATGCGCTCGAGAGCGGTGACGCAGCGCGGACAGAACTGGGTTCCGGCGGCGCGGCGCAGCTCCTGGAGGGCCTCCGCGGCCGGCCGGGCCGCGCGGTAGATGCGGGTCGTCAGCATCGAGTCGAGCGCATCTGCGACGTGGATGATCCGTGCGCCGAGCGGGATGTCCTCACCGCCCAGCCGGTCGGGGTAGCCGGTGCCGTCGAAGCGCTCGTGATGGTGACGGATCGCCGGCACGGCGTCATTGAGGAAGCCGAGGCGGTCGATGATGCGCGCGCCCTCCTCCGCGTGTCGCTGCATCAACGACCACTCGTCGGGCGTGAGGCTCGCGGGCTTCAGGAGGATCGCATCCGGGATCGCGAGCTTGCCGATGTCGTGGAAGAGCGCAGCGTGACCGAGGAGGTCGAGCTCCGCCTGGGAGAGACCGAGCTCCCGGCCGATCGCAAGCGCGAGTTGCTGCACGCGGCGAGAGTGACCAGCGGTGTAGGAGTCCCGCGCGTCCACGGTCGCCGACAGGGACTCCATCGCCGCCGTCGACCGTTCCTTGAGCAGCTTGTTCGCAAGCTCCAGGGAGACGTTTTGGGTCTGGATCGTCTCCGCCGCCTGGCGCAGCTTCTGGGCGCTGCGCTGCGTGTGCTTGAGATACGCCTCCTGCGTCTTGCGCATCAGCAGGAGCGGAACGGCGAACACGGCGAGCGCAAGGACGCTGACCGCCTCGTACGCGAGCGTCATTACGCCGCCGATGAAGCCGTAGACGAGGTAGTGCGGAAGCAGCCAGGCGAACCGCTCCCGGAACACCGACCACCAGCGCTCGTGTCCTTCGAGCGCGAGCGCCACCGAGACGAGGCCCATGTTCACGAAGAAGTACGCGGCGCCGGCCAGCAGGCCGAGGCCGGAGACCGCGAGCCGGTGCGGAGTCCCGTCCGGGACGAAGGTGGCGATCTTGAAGATGCTTGCCGCGGCGAGTGACGCGAGGGTGAGTGCCCCGATGTTGAAGAGCACGTTGTGCAGCGGATGCCTGCGTGCGCTCCAGTCGACCGCGACGCTCGTGATGGCGAGCGGGAGGGCAGCACGCCAGCCGAACAGCGACACCGCCGCGAGACAGCCCACGGCGCTCACGGACAAGACCGCGGACCCTTCGTCCGCCTCGAGCGCAAGCGCCTGCCCCACTCCGACGAGGCCGAGCACGGTGACCAGGCCGAGCACGTCCTTGGAGGTCCAGGTCAGAGCGAAGCCGAGCACGCCGGCCGCCATGCCGATCGCGCTGACCAGCCCGACCGTCAGGCTCAGCCGGCGGTCGAGCGCGAGGAAGCGCGGCCCGTGCACTGCATGCGGGCGCGGGTGGCGCGGTTCCGTTCGGCGCTCCTCTTTGGGCTGAACCTGTGCCGCTCCCGGGAGCACGGCGTGGTGGTCTCCGTCCTCGGGGACCGCAGCCAGCCGGGCGGTGCGGTCGCTCGGCACGAGGAGCGGCTCGGAGCTCGCTCCGAGCACCCGGTTACGTCCCTGCAGCTTCGCGCGGTACACGGCGAGGTCGGCCTGGTGGATCAGCTCGTTGGCGTCGGTGCCGTCTTTCGGATAGCCGGCGACGCCGATCGAGACCGTCGCGCGGATCGGCTCGCTCGAGGTCTCCACGTCGAACGTGCGCTGGGCGACGGCGCGCCGGATCCGCTCGGCGATCTCGAGTGCCTGCTCGGGCGGGGTCTCCGGGAGCAGGATGGAGAACTCCTCACCGCCGAACCGCGCCGGCACGTCGTAATGACGGAGCTCTCCGCGGAACACCTCCGCGATGCCCTTCAGCACCGCGTCGCCCGCCAGGTGGCCGTACGAGTTGTTGATGTCGCGCAGGAGGTCGAGGTCGGCCATGATCAGGGACATCGGGCGCTCGAAGCGCTGGGCGCGGCCGATCTCCTCCGACAGCGCCGCGGCGAAGTGCCGCGCGTTGAAGAGGCCCGTCTTCGGATCGACCCGGGCCTCCGCCTGCAGCTGCGGCACCGCGAGCGACCGGTGGACGAGGATCAGCGGGGCGACGGCGAACGGGATCAGCCACGGGTTCGTCTGCCAGAAGGCGTAGGTCACGACGCCGAGCGCGGCGAGCACGAGATCGGTCGCGAGATGCTCGAGCTCGAAGAGGCCGGTCTCGCGCAGCGTGTGCTGGCGCGCGAAATGGAGCATGAGCGCGAGCACCGTGTGATTGATGGCCACGAAGACGACGCAGCAGACGAGGCCGGCGATCGCGACGCGCAGCGTGTGGCCCGGGATCGCGTGCCAGCGAAGGATGTGGTGCGCGAGGAACCACACCGCCATCGACCCCAGCACGTAGTTGCAGATGTTGAAGGTCTGCAGGTACCAGCGGTAGCGCATCTTCAACCACTCGGGGACGTGCTGGACGATCCCCATCAGGGCAACGAGCTCGGGTGGCAGCAGGAAGGCGGCCGCGATCAGGAAGACGATCGCCGTGTGGTACGCCTGGTCGCGCGGCGTCCGCACGACGAACAGCTGCGCGACGGCGGCGGCCGAGCCGAGGATGAAGAAGGCGAGCCAGTCGTGCGTGTTCTGAAGACGCCCCAGGAAGGGCAGCGTCGCCGCCGCCGTCGCCGTCGCCACCAGCACGAAATAGATCCGCGCGTTTCGCGGCAGCGTCTCGTTCCGTCCCGAACCGGGCTCGGCGACGAGGGAGATATCGGTGGGCACAGCGCTCATGCCCTCGGACGGTGCCTCATTGCAGGGGTTTCTCCTTCTCAACGCAGGGCCGCAGGACAGGAGCCCAAGGTGGAACGTAGGCCCGCGCCAATCGGTGGGCATCCCCCATCCGGGGATCACTCGATCGATTCACCCGAAGGGGTGAGGCGGGCCGCCCGCGCCGTATGGATCCAGGGCACCCGAGTGGCCCTTGGATACCCTCAGCTGCCGTGCGCCTGCCGTTTCCGCTAGCTGCAGAGATCGCCGTCGCGCGCGCGGCCGGCAGGCTCTCGCGGCTCGTCGGCACGGGCGGCGGCACCACCGTCCCGGGGAAGCTGCTCTGGAAGCTCGACCCGGGCGCGGTCGACCGGCTCGCGGCCCGCCTCCCCCAGGGCTCGGCTCTCCTCTCGGCGACCAACGGAAAGACCACGACGGCGGCGATGACGGCGCGAATCCTGCGCGGCAGGGTGCGCCTCGCGCACAACAGCTCGGGTGCGAACCTCGTCTCGGGCGTGGCGTCCACGCTCCTGGATGCGCACCACGCGGAGCTCGGGCTCTTCGAGGTCGACGAGGCGGCGCTGCCGGAGGTCGCCGATCGCGTCCGGCCTCGTGCGCTCTGTCTCGGCAACCTCTTCCGCGACCAGCTCGATCGTTACGGAGAGCTCGAGCACCTGGCCGAGCGCTGGCGGGCCGCCGTGCGCGCGCTCGATCCGGCCGCGGCGCTTGCGGTCAACGGTGACGATCCCCAGGTCGGCGAGCTCGCGCGCGAGCGACCCGGCGCGATCGTCTTCGGCGTCGACGATCCGTCCTGCGCGCGGCCGGCGCTTCAGCATGCGGCGGACTCGAAGTACTGCGTTCGCTGCGGGACGCCGTACGAATATGCAGCCGCCTACGTCGGCCATCTCGGCGACTACCGCTGTCCGTCGTGCGGCCACGGCCGGCCGCCGCTCGCGATCACGGCGCGTGAGATCGAGCTGGGCGGTCTCGAGTCGGTCGCCTTCCAGCTCGTGACGCCGCACGGCGCGCGATCCGTGCGTTTGGGCGTGCCCGGGCTCTACAACGTCTACAACGCGCTCGCCGCGGCCGCGCTGGCCGGAAGCCTCGGCGCATCGCTCGACGAGGTCGTGTCCGGCCTCGAGGGGTTCAGCGCCGCGTTCGGGCGCTTCGAGCGGATCACGATCGCCGACCGGCGGCTCCTGATGTTGCTGGTCAAGAACCCCGCCGGGGCCAATGAGGCCGTCCGGACGATCGTCGACGGCGGTGCACCTTCCCTCGCGGTCGTCGCTCTCAACGACGCGATCGCCGACGGGCGCGACGTCTCCTGGATCTGGGATGTGGACTTCGAGCCGCTGATCGCCGGGCTCGATCGGCTGATCGCGACCGGCGACCGTGCGGCCGAGCTCGCGCTCCGGTTCAAGTACGGCGGGTTGCCCGCGGATGCGATCGAGGTCGTTCCGTCGCTCGAGCGGGCGCTCGACCGGGGCCTCGCCCTCACCCCGCCCGGGGCTGAGCTCGTCGTCCTGCCGACCTACACCGCGATGCTGGCGCTGCGAAAGATCGTCGGGCAACGAGGCTTCGTCCGGCCCTACTGGGAGCGCGCCGCGTGAAGGTCGTGGTCGGACACCTCTATCCGGACTACCTGAACATCTACGCGGATCGAGGCAACATGGCCGTGCTCGCGTGCCGCGCCGCCTGGCGCGGGCACGAGCTCGAGGTGCGGCCGGTGTCGGTCGGCGAGGCCGTGCGTCCCGGCGAGCACGATCTCCTCTACGTCGGCGGCGGCCAGGACCGCGAGCAGGCGCTCGTCGCGCAGGACCTCGCGGCCAAGGCACAAGGTGTCATCGAGGCGGTGGCGGGCGGCGCGGCGCTGCTCGCCGTCTGCGGCGGCTACCAGCTGCTCGGTCGGTCCTATCGCGACTTTCACGGCGTCGATCTGCCCGGGATCGGGCTCTTCCCACTCGACACCGTGGCGGGCGAGTCGCGGATGATCGGTGACGTCCTGCTCGAGTGCGAGCTCGAGCCGGGTGTGCGCAGGACACTTGCCGGCTTCGAGAATCACGCGGGCCGCACGCGCCTCGATCGCGGGGCGCAGCCGCTGGGACGGGTGGTGGCCGGGTTCGGGAACGACGGGGAGAGCGGCTGGGAGGGCTGTCGCGTCGGCCGGGCGGTCGGCACCTACCTGCACGGCCCGCTGCTTCCGCGCAACCCCTGGTTCGCCGACTGGCTCCTCGTGCAAGCTCTGGCCCATCGCCTCGGCGAGCCGCCGGAGCTGGAGCCGCTTCCCGACGAGCTCGAGCACGAGGCGCACGCCGTCTCTGCTCGCAGGGCCGAAACCCGCGGCGGCCGCCGCTAGAACTCCAGCGCCCGGGTTTCTCGAGTCACCTCCGCGACGAAATAGTCACGCTTTCGCAACAGCCAGGGTCAGACCCTGCCGTTAGGGCCACTGCCCGAAGGCGGGAGAACGTTGGGGACGAAGCGTCACGCTTTCGTCACAGCCAGGGTCAGACCCTGCCGTTTTGGCCCCGGCTCGAGCGGCGCGCCCAGTAGTGCATCAAGGCGCCCAGAGCGCGCCGAGATAGACGGCCGGATCGCCCGGCTGCCAGCGGCTGAGGAAACGCTGGATCGGCGGGTGGAGCACGATCCCGTCCAGATCCTGGACGCTGAAAAGCCTGTGCCCCCGCACGGCGGCGTCGTGCGACGTGACCCGCTCGAGCGAGCGCCCGCCGAGGTCGCCGGCGAAGATGATGTGCACCACGTGCTTCGCCGCGAAGCTCCGCTGTGGCGCAATCGAGTCCACGATCGCGACCGGTCCCTCGACGGGAACCTCCTCGTCGATTCCGATCTCCTCCGCCAGCTCGCGACGGAGCGCGTCCACGAGGCTCTCGCCCGAGTTGACACCGCCGCCGGGCAGGAGCCAGTACTCCTTGCCGGGCTTCTCGTGCCGGCAGAGAAGCAGGCGGCCGCGCCAGCGCAGGATGGCCGAGACGCGGATGCGCGGCTCGATCGCCATCATGCGCCCGACGATCCATGCCCGCGGACGCCACGCTCCGTCGCGGGCAGCTCGTCCAGCTCGAGCAGCTCGAGCTCCGGCACCGCAAGAACGACGAGCTGGGCGATCCGCATGCCGGGCTCGACGACGAACGGCTTCGAACGGTCGGTGTTGAGGAGGATCACCTTGAGCTCGCCGCGGTAGCCGGAGTCGATGAGTCCCG
This sequence comes from Gaiellaceae bacterium, assembly GCA_036394855.1. Classification (GTDB taxonomy): domain Bacteria; phylum Actinomycetota; class Thermoleophilia; order Gaiellales; family Gaiellaceae; genus 3-1-20CM-4-69-9. The sequence goes on from DASWEF010000007.1 coordinate 31,317, forward strand.
GAGCGTTCACGATCGAGATCCCATGGCGGTCGGCGAGGCCCGAGCGCGGCTGGACGAAGCCGGCGTATCCCTCCGGGATCGCAACGGCCAAGCCGGTGCCGACGATCGCGCGCTCGCCGGGAGCGAGCTCGACAAGCTCGCAGGCGGCCAGGTCGAGACCGGCGTCTCCCTCGTAGGCGCGCTCCGGCACGACGGCCTCGTCCCGGAGACGCTGGATCGGCAGCTCGATCAACGGGCGCGCCGCGCGGGCTCCGAGCGCGCCTCGGCGACGAGATAGCGCGCGAACCGGCGTAGCTCACGGCGCGGAAGACGCGCGCGCACGTAGACGCCGTCCGCCTGATCCTCCCGCTCCTCGATCGGTGCACCGAGTGCGTACAGCTCCGCCAGCTTCCCGCCTTCCTCGTACGGGAGGAAGAGGTGGACGGCCTCGAAGCGGTCGGAGAAGCGGGCGGCGATCCGCTCGCGCAGGTCGTCGAGCCCCTCGCCTGTGAGCGCCGAGACCTGGACCGCATCGGGAAAGCGATTCGCAAGCCGGCGGCGCCGCAGTGCGGCGACGGTGTCCACCTTGTTGACGACGATCTCGAACGGGAGCTCGTCGGCGCCGATCTCGCGGAGCACCGTCGTCACCGCCGCGAGCTGCTCCTCGAGACGGTCGTCGGAGACCGATGCGTCCACGACGTGCAGGACGAGGTCCGCGACGAGCGTCTCCTCCAGCGTCGCCGCGAATCCTTCGACGAGCTCTGTCGGCAGTCGCCGGATGAAGCCGACGGTGTCGGTCACGAGATAGCGACGGCCGTCGTGCTCGAACCCTCGCGTCGTCGGATCGAGGGTCTCGAACAGGCGGTCGTTGACGGAGACCTCCGCGTCCGTCAGCGCGTTCAGCAGGGTCGACTTCCCGACGTTCGTGTAACCCGCCAGCGCGACCGTCGGCGCTTCCGAGCGCCGGCGTTCCTTCCTGCGCACCTGGCGCTGCTTGCTCAGGTCGCGGAGCCGGCGCCGGAGCAGCGTGATCCTGCGCCGGGCGAGGCGGCGGTCGGTCTCGAGCTGTGACTCACCGGGCCCGCGCGTCCCGACGCCGCCGCCGAGCCGCTCGAGGTGCTGCCACATGCCTCTCATGCGCGGCAGGTTGTACTCGAGCTGCGCGAGCTCCACCTGGAGCTTTCCTTCGGCGCTGATCGCATGCTGCGCGAAGATGTCGAGGATCAGCTGGGTGCGATCGACCACACGCGCCTGGAGCGAGTCCTCGAGCGTCCTCTGCTGGGCGGGCTCGAGCTCGTCGTCGACGAGCAGCACCTCGGCGCCGGACTCCCGGTACGAGCGCTTCAGCTCCTCGAGCTTGCCCTTGCCGAGGTATGTGCGCCGCTCCGGGCGGGGTCGGTGCTGGACCAGCGTCCCGATCGGCTCGACGAGCGCGGTGCGCGCGAGCTCTCGCAGCTCGGCCAGCTCGTCCTCGGAATCGACTCCCTGAGCCAGCACGGCGGCGATGAACCCACGCTCCAGCGCGGGGTCCGGCTGGCGTTGGATCACGACCTGATTATGCCCCCAACCGGGCAGAATCCCAGCGTGGCGCCTGTGCAGCTCTCCCCCACCCTCGCGGCCACCGGCGCCTACCCGTTCGTCAAGCTCGAGCAGGCGAAGCGGCGGCTCGCCGCGCAGGGCGTCGACCTGATCGATTTCGGCAAGGGCGATCCGCGCGAGCCGACCGACGCGATGATCAGGCAGGCCCTCGCCGACAACCTCGCCGAGATCTCGACCTACCCGCTCGCCGAGGGCCTGCCCGAGCTGCGCGCCGCCGTCGCGGACTGGTGTGGGCGGCGCTTCGGGGTCGAGCTCGACCCCGACACCGAGATCATCCCCACCTACGGCTCGAAGGAGGCGATCTTCCTGCTCGCGCAGGTCGTGGTCGACCGGGACGGCGACAAGCGCCTCGTCGTGACGACGGAGCCGGGCTATCCGGTGCCGGATCGCGGCGCCGCCTTCGCCGGCGCCGACGTGCTGCAACTCCCGCTGTTGGAGGAGAACGGCTTTCTCCCGGATCTCGACGCCGTCGAGCGCGAGACGTGGGAGCGGGCCGCGATCGTCTGGATCAACTACCCGAACAATCCGACGGGAGCCGTCGCGCCGCTCGACTTCCTCGCGCGCGCCGCCGAGCTTTCGCGCGAGCACAACTTCCTGCTCGCCTGTGACGAGGCCTACACCGAGCTCTGGTTCGATGAGCCGCCCCACTCCGGTCTCGAGGTGCGCGACCGCGGCGACGTGGTGGTCTTCAACACCTTGAGCAAGCGCTCCTCGATGACGGGCTACCGGTCGGGGTTCGTCGCGGGGGACTCGGACCTGATCGCGGCGCTGAAACAGTTCAGGCCCTCGGTCGGAACCGCGCCGCAGGAGTTCGTTCAGCGTGCGTCGATCGTCGCCTGGGGAGACGAGGAGCACGTCGAGCGCACGCGCGCGGCCTACCGACGGAAGCGTGAGGCGCTGCTTCCGACGCTCGCACGGAAGGGCGTGCGCGTCGCGGGCGCCGCAGCGACCATGTTCCTCTGGCTCGAGGTGCCCGAGGGCGAGTCTTCGGAGGCGTTCGCGTCGAGGTTGCTCGAGCACGGCGTGATCGTGTCGCCGGGTACCTTCTTCGGCCCCGCGGGCGAGGGCTACTGGCGGATCGCCTTCGTCCCGACGGAGGAGGAGTGCCGGCGCGCAGCCGAGATCCTGGAGGACGTTCTCTGAAGGCAGAGCGTGTCGAGCAGGTGATCGCTGCGCTGGACCGCGGCGAGCTTCGCGTCGCGGAGCCGGACGGTGACGACTGGCGCGTCAACGCCGAGGCGCAGGAGGCGATCCTCGAGTACTTCCGTCTGCGGGAGATGAAGCCGCAGGAGGTCGGTCCCTTCGAATACCACGACAAGATTCCGCTCAAGCGCAACTACGAGAAGCTCGGCGTGCGGGTGGTCCCGCCGGCGGTTGCGCGGTACGGCTCTTTCCTGTCACCGGGCGTCGTGATGATGCCGAGCTACGTCAACATCGGCGCGTGGATCGGACCGCGGACGATGGTCGACACCTGGGCGACGGTCGGATCAGGTGCGCAGATCGGCGCGGACGTTCACCTCGCCGGCGGAGTCGGAATCGGCGGCGTGCTCGAGCCGCCGGGCGCGCGGCCCGTGATCGTCGAGGACGGCGCGTTCATCGGCTCGCGCTCCATCCTCACCGAAGGTGTGCGGGTCGGGGCCGGCGCCGTGCTCGGACCGAACGTCTCGCTGACGTCGTCGATTCCCATCATCGACGTGACCGGGAGCGAGGCCGTGGAGTATCGCGGTCTCGTGCCGCCGCGCGCGATCGTCGTGCCAGGGACGCGCCCCAAGGATTTTCCCGCCGGCACCTACCAGCTCGCGTGTGCGCTGATCGTGGGCTGGCGGAGCGAGACGACCGACCTCAAGGTGAGCCTGAACGAAGCGCTGCGCGAGCACGGGCTCGGTTCCTGACTTTCGTCACGAACTCGACACCAACGAGTGCGCCGAAGCTCGATAGCGTGCCGGTAGGGGGTCTCGTGCATCCCCCCACGGGGGTGTCTCAGGACCGGCGGACACGTTCGGGCTAGACGAGCTCGATCCGGCAGATCTCTTCTGCCGGGCCGGTGAGGCGCGCGCGACCGCCCCGGTCGAGCTCGACCAGCAGGTCGCCGCCCGGGAGATGCACGTGCACAGGACTCTCGCACCAACCGTTCGCGACCGCCGCCGCCGCGGCTGACACGGAGCTCGTCCCCGACGAAAGCGTCTCGCCCGCACCGCGCTCCCAGACCCCAACCGTGAGATCGTGCGGGCCGTCGACTCGCACGAGCTGTACATTCGTGCGCTCCGGGAACCGCGAATGCCGCTCGATGCGCGGGCCGAGGCGCCGCAGCTCCCCCCGTTCCGGCTCACGTCGCACGACGGCATGCGGATTCCCCACGGACACCGGCGTGAACTCGAGGCGCTCGTCGCCGAGGTCGAGCGTCTCGGTCTCCCGCACCTCGACCAGCCCGACATCGAGCTCGACCTGGCCGTCCGGCCGAACGAGCGCCTCGAGCTCACGCGCGCCGACTCGCACGCTCACACGATCGGTCCCCGCCTCCCGCGCGAGCCACGCGGCCACGATCCGCACGCCGTTGCCGGACAGCTCGGCACTCGAGCCGTCGGGATTCCAGATTCGCAGCTCCCCGTGCCCGCCCTCGGCCGACACGATCTCCAGGAGACCATCGGAACCGACGCCGTAGTGGTAGTCGCACAGGCGCCGCACGCGGTCGGGCGTCAGCGGCTCGGTGAGCTCACCCGGCTCGACCAGCAGGTAGTCGTTGCCGAGCGCTTGCCATTTCGACAATGTCATTGGCGATCTCGTGCGGCGGGCGATCGGCGTTGACGCTAACAAGGCCCGGAATGCGCCGCATCCACTTGTGCTGGTACGCCGCGTAGCGGCGCGTGCGGAGGACGACCGCTGCGAGCGCCTGCTCACGCAGGAGCTCGGCCACCTCGCGGAGACCGAGGGCACGAACAGCAGTCGACGAGATGGGTCCGGACAGCGCGGCACGCGCCTCCTCGACAACGCCGGCGGTGAACATGGCACGCGTTCGGAGTTCGATCCGCTCGGCGAGCACCGCCGGCGGGAGCTCGAGTCCGAACACGATCGTCGGGTGCCGCGTCTCGGAAGTCCAGAGCCGGTCCGCCTCCGGTCGCAGCGAGGACCCGAGCTCCGTGAGCTCGAGCGCTCGGACGACACGTCGGCGGTCGTTGGGATGCAGCCGCGCGGCCGCCTGCGGATCACGGCCCGCGAGCACGGCGTACGCACACTCGGCTCCGAATCGGGCATAGAGGCGCTCCCACCGTGCCCGCTGCTCGGACCTCGGCGCCGGCGGGAGCTCGAGCTCGGCCAGCGCCGCCCGCAGGTACAGCCCTGTTCCGCCGGTGACGACCGGCGTCCTCCCCGCAGAGCGAAGCTCGTCGATGGCCGCGTGCGCGAGGCGTGCGTACTCCGCTACCGAGCCCTCGTGCGACAGAGGCCAGATCCCGACGAGGCGAGTCGGCCGCTCCGGCTGGGCCGTGAGAATCGGGAGGCCCTCGTACGCCTGCATCGAGTCGGCGGACACGACCTCGCCGCCGAGACGATCGGCGACACGTTCGGCGACTGCCGTCTTGCCCGACGCGGTCGGGCCGAAGATCGCTACGACGTCAGGGAGAGGCGACGGCTGATCCGGGTTTCCACCCAAGCTCGGCGTCCTGTGGGAACAGCATGTCCGCCGGGAGCGGCCCGTCCTCCTCCGGGTGCGCCGCCCGGTGCTCCTTGAACCAGGCCACCGAGCGGGAGATTCCTTCTTCGAGCGGCACCTTGGGCTCGTAGCCGAGGAGCTCGCGCGCCTTGGTCAGGTCCGCGACGTAGTGCGTCACTTCCCCGAGCAGCGACGGGGCCAGCGCGATCTTCGGCTCGACGCCGAGCTCGCCGGCAATGAGCTCGGCGGCATGGACGAGCGAGTTTCCCTGCCCGAAGGCGAGATTGATCGTCTCGTTCACGACGCGGCCGTCCCCGACCGCTTCGATCCCGCGTGCGATGCCGTCGATGCAGTCGTCGACATAGGTGAAGTCGAGCGTCTTCTCTGCGCCGAAGACGGTCACCGGCTCGTCGCGCAGCATCGTATGGATGAACAACGGCAGCACACGCACCATCCGCGCGAGATCGTTGTCGTACCGCCCGTACACGTTCGAGAACCGAAAGACGAGGTACTTCAGGCCGTAGCAGCGCGCATACGAGTAGATGAGAGCCTCGGCCGCAATCTTCGAGGCCGAGTAGGTCGACTCCGTGTACGCGAAATCCGCGCTGGCCTCGTGCGCCTCCTCCTCCGCGAAACGGTGCACGTCACCGTAGACCTCGCGGCTCGAGGAGAAGACGATCGGCAGCTTCTCCTGGCGGCAGAACTCCAGGACGTTGAACGTCATGATCGCGTTCTCGAGCGCGCGATGTGGCTGCCGCACGAGCTGGTGCACCTTCGCGTGCGCAGCGAGGTGGACGACGAGGTCGACCTCGGGATACTCGACGCCGCCGATGCCGCCGGGGAACGACGGATACTGGCCGGAGAGATCCTGGAGGAGATAGCGGAACTCGTCCGTCCAGGTGTTCAGCCGCTTGTCGACGCCGAACACCTCGTGCCCGTCTCCCGCCAGGCGGAGGGAGAGGTTCGTTCCGATCTGGCCGCTCGAGCCGGTGACGAGGATGCGCATCAGGCTGCGACCGGTACGGCCTGGATGCCGCGCAGCGTGGTCGACGTCGCGTCTTCGATTCGCACCTCGACGAGATCGCCTGCGGCAGCCGTCCCGGCGAAGTTCACGGTCGTGTTGCGGCGCGTGCGACCGCGCTTGAGCGTGGGGTCCGTGCGGCTCGGGCCCTCGACGAGCACCTCTTCGATCCTGCCGATGCGCTCGGCATTTCGGGTAGCGGCAACGCGCTGGACGACGTCGATCAGGCGCTCGATCCGATCGCGCTTCAGGTCCTCCGAGATCTGGCCGGTCATCGCGGCCGCCTCCGTGCCCGTCCGCGGCGAGTAGACGAACGTGAACGCGCCGTCGAAGCCGACCTCTTCCACGGCGGTAACCGTCTCACGGAATTCCTCTTCCGTCTCCCCGGGGAAGCCGACGATCAGGTCGGTCGTGAGGGCGAGATCGGGAATCGCCGCGCGCAGCTCGTCGACGAGTCTCAGGTAGCGCTCGCGGCTGTACGTGCGGCGCATCGCCTTGAGGATGCGCGTCGAACCGGACTGCAGCGGGAGATGCGCCTGCTCGCAGACCGCCGCGCATTCCGCCATCGCCTCGATGACGGGCGCGCGGAAATCCTTCGGGTGCGGACTCGTGAAGCGAATGCGCTCGATGCCGTCGACGGCATCGCAGGCGCGCAAGAGCTCGCCGAACTCGGTGCGAATGTCCGGCGCGAGATCGCGGCCCCAGGAGTTGACGTTCTGGCCGAGAAGCGTGATCTCCCGGACTCCCGCCGCCGCGAGCCTCGTCACCTCCGCGATCACCTCGCCCGGACGGCGGCTCACCTCGCGTCCGCGCACGGCCGGCACGATGCAGTACGAGCATTTCGAGTTGCAGCCCATCGAGATCTGCACCCAGGCCTGGAACGTGCGCTCGCGGTGCATGGGAAGCTCGCCGGCGAAGCTCCGCTCCTCCACGCCGAACCGTCCGCGCGGAACGCCGAACCCCCCTGCGCCCAGCCACTCGCCGAGGTGCGGGATCGAGCCCGGGCCGAAGGCGACGTCGACATACGGGTAGAGCTCGAACAGGCGCTCCTGCTGCGCCTCGGCGTAGCAGCCGCCGACGGCGATCACCTTGTCGGGGTCGTGCCGCTTGAGAGCCGCGGCCTGCGCGAGGTGCGCGGCGAACTTCGTGTCCGGCTTCTCGCGGATCGTGCAGGTGTTGAAGACCACGACGTCCGCTTCCTCCTGCCCCGTTGCCTCGCCGAGGCCGAGTTCCTCGAGCATGCCTTTGATCCGCTCGCTGTCGTGAGCGTTCATCTGGCAGCCGAACGTGGTCACGTGGTACCGCCGCACGGGCCAGAATGGTACCCGTGGTCTTTCCGGACTCGACCGCGCTGTGGCTCTTCAGCCTGGCGGCTCTGGCTCTGCTGGCCATTCCGGGGCCCGCCGTGCTGTACGTGGTCGTCCAGAGCGCCGGGCAGGGCCGCCGTGTCGGCCTCGCCTCCGTCGCCGGGATCCACCTGGGGACGCTCGTTCACGTGGCCGCGGCCACGATCGGCCTCTCGGCGCTGATCGTCGCGTCGGCGCTCGCCTTCAGCGCCGTCAAGTACGCCGGGGCGGCCTACCTCGTCTACCTCGGCGTCCGGAAGCTGCTCGAGCCCGATCCGCCGACCGTGATCGAGCGGCGGCAGGAGCCGCTTCGCCGTGCCTTCCTCCGGGGAGTCGTGGTGAACGTCCTCAACCCGAAGACGGCGCTTTTCTTCCTCGCCTTCCTGCCGCAGTTCGTCGATGCGGATCGCGGCGGCGTGTGGTCGCAGGCGCTCGTGCTCGGGCTCCTCTTCGTCGGCCTCGGGCTGGTCAGCGACTCGCTCTACGCGCTTGCCGCAGGGACGGTCGGCGGCCTGGTGCGCCGACGCAGGAAGGCCCTGCGCTACGGCTCGGGCGTGGTCTACGTCGGCCTCGGCGCAGCGGCCGCGCTCGCCAAGCGCAACTAGGCCGCCTGGTCCGGCTGCACTTCGGGTTCCGCCGTGGGGACTACTGCCTCGGCTTGGCCGCCGCCGTTGGTGACGTTTCGCGCGACGTCGATCGCGCGGCTCTCACGGATCACGGTCACCTTGACCTGACCTGGATATTCGAGCTGGTCTTCGATCTCGCGCGCGATCTCGTGTGACAGCAGAATCGCAGCGTCGTCGTCGACCTCGGCGGGCCGGACGATCACCCGGATCTCCCGTCCCGCCTGCAGCGCGTAGACCTTGTCGACGCCGGGCTTCTGGGCTGCGAGCTCCTCGAGCGACTCGAGCCTTTTGATGTAGTGCTCCAGGCTCTCGCCGCGCGCGCCGGGCCGCGATGCCGAGATCGCATCGGCGGCGATCAGGAGCACGGCCTCGACCGTCTGCGGCTCCACCTCGTAGTGGTGCGCCTCGATCGCATGCACGACGTGCTGCGACTCGCCGTACCGGCGCGCGAGCTGCGCGGAGATCGACGCGTGCGAGCCCTCGATCTCGTGCGTCATCGCCTTGCCGAGGTCGTGCAGCAGCGCCGCGCGCTTCGTCACCTTGCCGCTGGCCCCGATCTCCGAGGCCATGATGCCGGCGAGGTGGACGACCTCGAGCGTGTGCTTGAGCACGTTCTGGCCGTAGCTCGTGCGGTAGCGCAGCCGCCCAAGGATCTTCACGAGCTCCTCGTGGAACTCACCGCAGTTCGCCTCGAAGACCGCCTGCTCTCCAGCCTGGACGATGTGGTCCTCGATCTCCGCCTTGGACTGGTAGTACGTATCCTCGATCCGCGCCGGATGGATGCGCCCGTCCTCGATCAGCTTCGAGAGCGTCAGCCTTGCGACCTCGCGGCGGATACCGTCGAAGGAGGAGAGGACGACCGCCTGCGGCGTGTCGTCGATGATGATGTCGACGCCGGTCAGATGCTCGAGAGCGCGAATGTTGCGGCCCTCTCGGCCGATGATCCGCCCTTTCATGTCGTCCGAGGGAAGCTCGATGACCGAAACGGTGGTCTCGGCGGCATGGCTCGCGGCGACGCGCTGAAGGGCATCCGCGACGAGATTGCGCGCCCGGCGCTTGGCTTCGGTGCGAGCTTCCTCCTCGAGTTGCCGAACGCGACGTGCGAGCTCGTGCCGAACGAGATCCTCCGATCGCTCGAGCAGGCTGAGCTTGGCTTCGTTGACCGTCAGGCCCGAGATCCGCTCGAGCTCGGCGAACTGCTCCTCGCGGGCCTGCTTGTGCTCCTCCTGGAGCTGCCGGAGGTGCGTCTCGCGATCGGCGAGCCCCTGCTCGCGCCGGGCGAGCTCCGTCAACTTCCCGTCGATCTCCTCTTCCTTGGCGAGCACACGTTCTTCGACCTTCATGATCCTCGAGCGGTGCTCGGCGACCTCATGGTCGATCTCTGCGCGCAACTTGACCGCCTCTTCGCGCGCGCTGATCTGTGCCTCGCGCCGATGCGTGTCGGCCTCGCGCCGGGCCTCTTCGATCAGCTGCTTGCGCTCCTGGCGCGCTGCGCCGAGACGCGATTTCCCGAGGGCGCCGACGGCCACGGCCCCTCCCAGTCCCCCGATGATGAGGCCGATCAGAATGCCGATGGCAACCAGCATGGGCAGCTCCTGGGTCGGTTGTCCGCGGCGCTACCGCGGCGCCCTACCCGGCAGTCGGGCCGGCACGGGATGTTCCGAATCCGTGAAGCGAGCCGAAACCGCGGCTCGGGAAGCGGTTGGCTAGATCGCCGCCGTCAGGAGCCTTTCGGTGTCGCGCTGGTCGGTGGTTGACATGAGTTTCAGAAGGACGGTCGTGATTCGGAAAACGTCGCTATGCAGGCAAAACGTCGGATGTGGCACCTGCATCCTACCCCCGCTCAGGGGTCATTTGCAAAGTCGCCGCCCGAGGCGAGCTCGACGGCCTCTTCGCCAAAGCCCTTCGAGGCCAGGTAGCGGGCCGTCCGGGCGCCGCGCCCGCGGCGAGCGACGATGCCCCGCACACGTTCCCGCTCGGGCTCGAGCTCGTCGAGGGCTCCCTGGAGGACCTCGCCGGCCACCCCCCGCCGCTCCAGGTCGTGCCGGATCGCCGCGTCGCCGTAGCCGCGCTCCGCGAGAGCTTCCGCGCGAGTGCGGGCGAACCGCGCATCGTCGAGGAACCCGGCGCGGGCCAGAACCTCGAGCGACTCAGCCGCGATCACCGGAGCAACGGCCGCCCGCTCGAGCCGCTCGGCGACCCCTCGCCTGGAGAGGTCGCGCCGCCGCAGCGCGCCGCCCGCGACGGCGAGCGCTTCCGCGCGTCGAAGCTCCCGGCGCAGGAGTCGCAGCGCCGCGCGGTCGAGCGCGCGTCCCTCCGCCAGGCCCGAGCGTACGACCACCTCCACCGGAATGACACGCCACGGCGCGCCGTCGAGCTCGACCGCGACGCGACCGCGCCGGTCGTCGCGCAGCGCGGTGACGGTCGGCACTAGGGCACTTACTTCGAAGCGGCCTTCTCGACCGCGTCCGCCTTCACCTTGCCGTTCTGCTCGGCTGCCGTCGCCACGGGCAGCAGCCGTGCCGATGCGACCTGATCGGGACCGAGCTCGGCCTGGATGCGGACGAGGATGCCCTCGCAGACATCGGGATGCTCGCGCAGGAACGCCGTCGCATTCTGACGACCCTGGCCGAGCCGCTCGTCGGCGAAGCTGAAGTACGAGCCGGATTTCTGCACGATCTTCCGTTCGAGCCCGGCATCGAGCACCGTCCCCTCCCAGGAGATGCCGGAGCCGTAGATGATGTCGAACTCGGCCTGCTTGAACGGCGGCGCGACCTTGTTCTTCACCACTTTCACGCGCACACGGTTGCCGAACGCCTCCACGCCTTCCTTCAGCGTCTCGATTCGCCGGATGTCGAGTCGGATCGAGGAGTAGAACTTCAGCGCGCGCCCACCCGGCGTCGTCTCCGGGTTGCCGAACATGACGCCGATCTTCTCGCGCAGCTGGTTCGTGAAGAGGCAGATCGTGTCCGTGCGGTTGAGCGTGCCGGCGAGCTTGCGCAGCGCCTGGCTCATCAACCGTGCTTGCAGGCCGACGTGCGAATCGCCCATCTCGCCCTCGATCTCGGCCTTGGGCGTCAACGCCGCGACGGAGTCGACCGCCACCACGTCGAGCGCGCCGGAGCGGATCAGCAGCTCCGCGATCTCGAGTCCCTGCTCGCCCGTATCGGGCTGCGACACGAGCAGGTCGTCGATGTTCACTCCGATCCGCTTCGCGTAGGCCGGGTCCATCGCGTGCTCGGCGTCGATGAAGGCGCAGATACCGCCGCGGCGCTGCGCCTCCGCGATCACGTGGTAGACGAGCGTGGTCTTCCCGGACGACTCCGGCCCGAAGACCTCGACGATGCGGCCGCGCGGCAGCCCGCCGATTCCCAGCGCGAGGTCGAGTGCGAGCGAGCCCGTCGAGATCGCGCCGATCGCGACGGCCGCGCGGTCGTTCATCTTCATCACGGCACCCTTGCCGAACTGCCGCTCGATCTGTCCGAGAGCGACGTCCAGAGCCTGGTCGCGATCCACTGACATCAACCTCCTAGGGCAAACGATTCGACGACGAGATACTGCGCCCCGGTGGACCGCAGCACTGAATGGTAGACAGCGGCATCGGACGGACTGAACTCCCCGAGCTCGGGGACGGGAGGCCGCAGCCGAGGCCGCTCGCGGAAGCGCAGGACGGTCACGTGCGGGAGCCAGCGCCGGCCCTCCCGCTCGTAGACCCCGAGATCCTCCAGCCGCCCGAACAGGTCCCCGGCCAGGTCCGTGGCGCTCCCCGCGAGGTCGCTCAGCTCGAGCATGCCCACGCTCCGGGTCTCGTGGTAGCGCTCCGGCAGGAGCCGGATCGGCTCTGCGTTCGCGGCGGCGCCGCGCATCGCCTCGAGGATCGGCCCGACCTCCTCCACCGGGCGGTGACCGAGGAAGGCCAGCGTGATGTGCAGGTGCTCGCGCGGGACCGTCCGGCCGCCGCGGATGTGCTCGGCCTGCCAGTCGCACAGGCCGTCGAGGGTGGCCTCGGGGAGGCGGAGGGCGCAGAACAGACGGGCACGTTCACGGCCCTCCACGCTAGCGGGGAGCTTCACGCGGATTCGTCGCGGGTGTGTTGCAAGAGACGCCGCACGAGATGGAGGGCGGTCACGCTCGCCCGGCGGCGGATCGAGTCGCGGTCGCCGGGAAGGACGAAGTCCGCGCTGCGCGCACCGTCCGGCCCCACCGCGTGGAGGTAGACCAGGCCGACCGGCTTCTCGTCGCTTCCTCCACCCGGGCCCGCGATGCCGGTGACCGACACGGCCACGTCCGCGCCGAGCCGCTCGCGCACGCCCGACGCCATTGCCTCCGCCGTCTCTGCCGAGACGGCGCCGTGGCGTTCGAGCACGTCCACGGGCACGCCGAGCGCCTGCGCCTTCACGTCGTCCGCGTAGGCGACGACCGCACCCCGGAAGACGTCGCTGGAGCCGGGCACGGACGTGAGCCGCTGGGCGACCAGCCCGCCGGTGCAGGACTCCGCGGCGGCGAGCGTGAGTCCGCGCGCGCGGCAGAGGTCGAGGACGAGCTCCTGGATCGGCCGCTCGTCACGGCTGAAGAGGTAGCGCTCGAGCGGGGCGACGAGGCGCGTGGACAGCTCGTCGGCCCGCGCCTCCGCCCCACGCTCGACGACGAGGTCGACGTGGATCTCGAAGTCTCGGGCGCAGATCGTCGCTTCGAGCCCGTCGCCGTCGCCGCCGGCATCGGCGAGAGCCTTTGCGACGGCCGACTCGCTCGTCCCGAAGAACCGGAGGAGCCGCAGCTGCGGCGGGACCGCGCGCGCGAGCACGCGCCGGACCGGCTCTGTCTCCAGCGCCCGGGCCCATAGACGGCGCAGCTCGGCCGGCGGCCCCGGGAGGACGACGAGAACGCAGTCGCCGCTCTCGAGAACCAGTCCCGGCGCGGTGCCCGCGAGTCCGAGGGACAGGGCCCGCTCCGGAACCGTCGCCTGCTTCCGGACACCCGCCTCGAAGTCGACGTATGGACGGCCCAGCCGCTCCGCGAACCGGCGTGAGATCCCGCCGATCTCCTCGTGCAGCACCTCGTCCAGCCGCAGGTCGACCGCCGCGGCGCGAGCCAGCACCTCCACGGTCCGGTCGTCGTGGGTCGGCCCCAGCCCGCCCGAGACGACGCAGAGATCGGCCCGCAGGCCCTCGGCGAGGGCCTCGAGCAGCTCCTCCTCGCGGTCGCCGACGATCACGATTCGTGCCGGCTCGAGCCCGAGCCGCAGCAGCTCCGCTGCGAGGAAGGGCCCGTTGAGGTCGGCCCGGTCGCCGCGGACGAGCTCACTCCCGGTGACGACGATGAAAGCCCGCGGGCTAGTCAAACGGCGGGACGGATCCCGCGCGGCGTCACGATCAGCGTCTTGACACCGCCGACAGGCAGCCTACGGAGGCGGCCGTTCAGGACGGTGGTGAGATTCTCGGGACGGTCGAGCGTGATCCAGAGGCGGCGGCCGGTGAACAGCTGCTTCTGGCCCCAGTCGAGCGTGCCCTGGAAGAGGATCGTGCCCGTCGCCGAGCCGCGGTGCACCTGCAGCCAGCAGGAACCGCGTTGGGCGGTCACGAGCAGGCGCACGACCTTCTTCGCCACGGCCGGACGTTTCGGCGTTGCCACGGTGTGGGTCTGCGAGCTGCCCAGGCCGACGGGCTCCTCGGTCTGCGGCTCCCCGCGGGTCCAGGCGACGATCACGAGCGCGGTCACGGCCGCGATCCCGAGCAGGGTGAGGAAGACGACGCGCGACTGGACGCGTACGCCCCGCGACGGCGGGGCGGAGCGTCTAGGGCGCGAGGCCGGCTCCTCCTCCCCCACGACGAAGCGCGAGTTGTACTCGTCGACGTAAAGCTGCCCGTCGAGCCCGAGGTACTCGGCGTACGAACGCAGGAAGCCCTTGACGTACGTCTGCGCGGGAAGCACCTCGAACTGCTCGTCCTCGAGCGCGCGCAGATACTTGGCGCGGATCTTCGTCCCCTGTTCGATCTCGGGGAAGTCGAGACCCTGGCGCAGGCGCGCCTCTCGAAGGCTGTTCCCAATCTCGAACACGGCGGCGTCCCATTGTAGAGCGATTACCGCGAGTGCTGGTAGAGCAGGACCAATTCGTAGAAC
>DASWEF010000008.1:0-4900 GCA_036394855.1 Gaiellaceae bacterium
TCCAGCCGCGCATCGGGGTCGCCACGGGTGAGGTCGTCGCCTCCGGCCCCTCGATGCCGGTCGGAGCCGTTGCCGGCTCCGCGACTCGCCTCGCAAACGGCGCACAGCCGAGTGAGATCGTTCTCGACGATGCCACGCGCAGGCTCGTCGCGAACGCGGTCGATGTCGAGCCGCTCGCGGGCGTTCCCCACTTCCGTCTGCAGGCGCTGCTTCCCGGCGCGCCGCCGTTTGCACGGCGGCTCGAAGCGCCGCTCATCGGAAGGCACGATGAGCTCGCCGAGCTCTTGGCCGCCTTCGACAGAGCGGTCGCGGGACCGAAGCCCACACTGCTCGTTTTGGCGGGACCGCCGGGGATCGGAAAGTCGAGGCTGGCGGGCGAGCTATTGCGGGAGGTCGCCGATCAGGCGACGGCGCTGGTCGGACGCTGCCTCTCCTACGGACAGGGCATCACGCTCTGGCCGCTCCGCGAGATGGTCCGCGAAGCAGCGCGCGACGAGACACGCGAGGCCCTCGCCCAACTCCTGCGACGGGAGCGGGACGGCCCGGTGGTCGCCGACCGGATCGCGGCCGCGCTCGGTCTCGCGGACATCGACCAACCTGCGGAAGAGACAGTCTGGGCATTCGGCCGGCTCTTCGAGGCACTGGCCCGATCGCGACCCCACGTCCTCGTCGTCGAGGACGCCCACTGGGCCGAGCCGGCCCTGCTCGACCTGCTCGACTACGTCGCCCGTCAGGCCACAGACGTGTCGCTGCTGATTCTGTGCCTCTCGCGCCCGGAACTCTTCGAGGCGCGTCCGGCCTGGGCGGCCGGCGCGATCGAGCTGGCACCGCTCCCGTCAGAGGACACCGGGCTACTGATCGACAACCTGCCAGGCGGATCGAGTCTGAGCCGCGACCTGCGCAGCCGGGTCGTCGCGCTCGCGGAGGGCAACCCGCTCTTCGCGGAGCAGTTCGTCGCCCTGCTCGCCGCCGACGGCGTCGAAGCGCTTCCCTCCCACGCGCCGACGATTCACGCGATCCTCGCCGCGCGCCTCGACCGTCTTGGCCCGGGCGAGCGTGCGGTCGCCGAGCGAGCGGCCGTCGTCGGGCGTGAGTTCACGGTCGAGGCGGTCGCACGGCTCCTTCCCCCCGCGGCGGTCTCGTCGGCTTGGAGGCACCTTGACGCGCTGACTCGGAAGATGCTCGTGCAGCCCGACCGCGCCGTCCTTCCCGGCAAGAAGGGCTTTCGCTTCCAGCACGCGCTCATCCACGACGCGGCATACAGACGGCTGCCAAAGGCGCTGCGCGCCGAGCTGCACGAGCGCTTCGCGGGCTGGCTCGAGGACCGCGCGGGCCCCCGCATCGTCGAGTTCGAGGAGATCGTCGGCTACCACCTCGAGCAGGCCTACCGCCACCGCGCCGAGCTCGGCCCGGTTGACGAGCACGCCCGGACGGTCGCGTCGCGGGCCGGCAGGCGGCTCGGCGCCGCTGGGCAGCGCGCCCTCGCACGCTGGGACCTCTCCGCGGCCGTCGGCCTGCTCGAACGCTCGGTCGAGCTGCTCGAGCACGACGACGCCGAGCGCCTGCCCCTGCTCGTCGACCTCGGCGAGGCGCTCACCTGGGCGCTACAGCTCCCCCGTGCCGAGGCGGTCCTCGAGGAGGCGCTCCAGCAGGCGAGCGCGACGGGCTACGAACGGCTCGAGGCGCATGCGCTCTTCACGCTCCATCACGTCCGCGGCCGAATGCATCCGTGGGAGGCGGATCCACGTCTCGACGAGGCTCGCGTGCAGCGCGCGATCCAGACGTTCGAGGAGCACGGAGACGAGCGCGGACTCGCGAACGCCTGGTCCGCGGCCGCCGACCTCCGCCTCGACGACTTGCGAGAGCGCGATGGGGTGGCCGCACTGCGCCGCGCGCTCGAGCACGCCGAGCGCGGGAGCGATATGCAGTTCCAGGCGCTGATCAGGATCCGCCTCGCCCTCGGGCTCGACGACACGTCGGCCCACCTTTCCGATGTGCGCGCGATTCAGGAGGACAACCTCGCCTGGGCAGAGGCAACCGGGAGCCAACGGGTTCGGGCGGCGTCGCTCGCACTGGCCGCGCGGCTCGCTGCGAGGGAGGGTCGCTCCGAGGAGGCGCGATCGCTGATCGAAGAGGCGCGAGGGCTGTTCGGCGCCCTCGGCGTAGAGGTCGCCGTGACCGCGGTTGTCGGGTGGACCGGCGAGATCGCCGAGCTCGCCGACGACCTCGAGAGGGCGGACCGCGCGTACCGCGAGGGACTCGAGCGAGCCGTCCGGGCCGGCGATCGCGCGAAGCTCGCCGACTTCACGTACAACCTCGGCCGCGTCCTCGACGCGCGCGGCGATCACGACGAGGCCGGCCGGCTCTTCCCCATCCCGGAGAAGGAGAGCGCACAGACGCCCGCCGACCAGGTCTCCTGGTGCTCGGCGCGGGCTCGGGAGCTCGCCCGCAGAGGGCAGCTCGAGGAAGCCGTCAGGGTGGCCCGCGAGGCCGTCGTGCGCGCGGAGCCGAGCGACAACCTCCGCCTGAGGTGCGCGGGACTCGAGGACCTCGTCCACGTCCTGCTCGCGGCGGGACGACCCGGCGAGGCGATCCCAACGGTCGAGACGCTGGTGCGCCTGCGCGAGCGGAAGGGCGAGCCCGTCGCGGCGGCAAAGGCGCGTTCGCTGCTCGGACAGCTCAGAGCAACCGCCGTCGCGTAAAGGCGCAAGCGCTCCGTATCAGGGCTCCAGGCCACGTACGGCGTGACGGCCAATTTGTTCGCGCCTTTGTCTGGCGCAGACCCCGAGCCGACGCCGGCGCGTTGTCCGAATGGACATCCAGTCGCGGACACAAAACGGACACATCAGAAACGACACGCGCGTCGTCTCGCGACGCATCTTTACTGCTTGCAACAGGCCGATTTGCAGGAGAAACTGTGTCGCGAGTGATCGCGCGTGTACGCGCGTGACGCCCCCAAACCTCCATGGTAAGGAGGGGTCGACGGTTCGAGTCCGTCAGAAGGCTTTCGAGTTCTTCCTGCTCAGTTCATCTTTCCGTTGTCCGAGTGGACGACGACCGATGATTCGGACGTGCACGCAGCGTCCACGGCGTGGACGTCGACCCCCCCGGACGACAGCTCACCCGAGCACTTGCCTCAGCGCCTGCGTCGCCTCGAAGCGGTGTCCGGGCGCAATGGTCATCCGCCAGGAAGCGATCGCTTGCGAGCGAAGCTCCGGCAGCCGCCGCGTGCCGAAGGCCGTCACCGCTTTCGTGAGCAGCCAGCGCAGTTTCTCGATCCGACCCGATAGCGAAACGCCCAGAGCGCCTTATCGTCGCCGCCACCCCTAAGCCTGAACACCTGACCTTCCTGCAGCATCACGACCACTCTTCTCGGCCCGCACGAGTTGTGCAACCGCGGTTGCACATAAGCAGTAGTGTTACCAGCGTGGCGGCGAAGAGGACAGCGTGGGTGCTGCTTGCCTATCGGCTTCCGCGCGACCCGTCGACGCCGCGAAGCGCGCTCTGGCGCAAGCTGCGCCGACTCGGCGCAGTGCAGGTTCTGGATGGTCTCGCCGCGCTGCCACTCGATGCGCGCAACCGCGAGCAGCTGGAGTGGCTCGCGGACGAGGTCGTCGAGGCCGGCGGCGAGGCGACGATCTGGGTCGGCGAGCTCAGCTCGGCGGCGCAGGAACGTGAGCTGGCAACGCGGATGGCGGAGGCGGTCGCGGCTGAATACCGCGCGCTGATCGACGACGCAACGGCGGCGCGCGCGGAGCGAGCCGGACCGCGGCGCCGCACCCTTGGTCGGCTGCGCCGCGAGCTACGACGGATCAGGGCACGCGACCACTTTCCGCCCGCCGAGCGCGAGCTCGCCCAGCAGGCGGTCGAGGAGCTCGCCGCGCTCGTCGAGGAGCCGGTCGGATGAGGTGGGCCACGCGCCGACACTGCCACGTCGACCGCGCCGCCTGCGCCTGGCTGATCCGCCGCTTCCTCGACCCGCAGGCGGAGTTCGTCTTCGTCGACGACCCAGACGAGGTGCCCGGCGACGCGACCCCGTTCGACATGCGTGGTGTCGAACTCTCCCACCACGGCGGCGACTGCAGCTTCGAAACCTTCCTGCGCCGCTACGACCTCAGCGATCCGGTGCTGTGGGAGATCGCGAAGGTCGTGCACGAGGCCGACCTCGCCGACGAGCGCTATGACGCGCCCGAGGCGCCCGGACTCGACGTTCTGCTGCGCGGGCTATCGATGGTGCGCGACGACGAAGAGTTGCTCGCGCTCGCGGGACCGCTCTTCGACGGCCTCTACGAGTACCGCAAGCGCGCGCTGCTCACGGGGCGGGAACCGGCGTGAGCGGGCTCGCGCGCGTCGACCGGGCGGAGCTCGAGGCGCCGGCGGCGCGGACGATGCGGGGCCTGTTCCTCTACTTCTTGCGGCTCGGGTCGTTCGGGTTCGGCGGGCCGATCGCGCTCGCCGGCTACATGCGCCGAGACCTCGTCGAGGAGCGGGGCTGGTACTCGGACGATGAGTACCAGCAGGGGCTGGCAATCGCGCAGACGATGCCGGGCCCGCTGGCGGCGCAGCTGGCGATGTGGCTCGGCTACCTCGAGCGCGGCGCCCGCGGGGCGCTATGGGTGGCGCTGCCGTTCGTCGTGCCGCCCTTCTTGCTCGTGACCGCGGTCGCGGCGCTGTACGCCCACTACCAGGGCCTCTCGCAGGTGGAGAGCGTCTTCTTCGGCGTCGGCCCGGCGGTGATGGCGATCATCGCGATCGCCGCCTACAAGCTGGCTCGCTCCACCAACAAACACGACCTGCTGCTCTGGTCGATCGCCGCGATCGTCTCCACCTCGACCGTGATCTCCGGCAGCGAGATCGTCTGGCTGTTCCTCGCCGCCGGCCTCTTCGGCGCCCTCTACTA
>DASWEF010000009.1:0-29846 GCA_036394855.1 Gaiellaceae bacterium
TTGGACGAAGACATCCCTCCTAGTACCAACGCCCACGGGGTCGGGGCGTGACTGTCCTCCAGATCGTTGCGGTCCTTGCGATCGTCCTCGGCAACGGGTTCTTCGTCGCGGCCGAGTACGCGCTCGTGACCGCGCGCCGAAGCCGGCTCCTCGAGCTTGCACACGACGGCAATCGTCGCGCGAAGATTGCGCTCCGGATCATGGACAGCCCGGTGCGATTCATCGGGACGGTCCAACTGGGAATCACCGTCTTCTCGATCCTCCTGGGCGCCATCGGCGAGCCCCTGGTCGAGCACTGGATCGACGAGCCGTTGCTGGCCTCGGGTGTGGCCTTCTTCGTCGCGCTCGCCTTCGTGACCTACCTACACGTCACGCTCGGCGAGCTCGTTCCGAAAGCGATCGCGCTCCAGACCGCTGAGAACACCGCACTCTGGGTCGCCCTTCCCGTCGAGGCGGTCTACGTGGCGACATACCCGCTCGTCTGGCTTCTCCAGGCGTCGGCGAATGCCTTCACGCGTCTGTTCGGGATTCAACCGGCCCCCGCCGGCGTCATCGCCCACACACCCGAGGACATCCGCATGATCGTCGCGGAGGCAGAGGAAACGGGCGTGATCGAGGAGGCGGAAGAGGAGATGCTCTACAAGGTCTTCGACTTCGCCGACAAGGAGGTCGCGGACGTGATGGTGCCGAGACCGGAGGTGGTCGCCCTCTCGATCGGCCTTCCGCCCGAGCAAGCTCTGGAAGCCGTCATGGAGGCTCCGTTTACCCGCTATCCCGTCTACCGCGGCGACCTCGACGAGATCGTCGGCATCCTGCACGTCCGAGACCTCTTCCACGCACTTCGCGACCGCGGCATGGAGCAGGTCCAGATCGAGAACATCGTTCGTCCCGCGCACATCGTCCCGGAGACGAAGGACTTGGGGCCATTGCTCGCAGAATTCCGCCGCAAGAACCAGCACATGGCGATCGTCGTCGACGAGTACGGCGGGATGGAAGGAATCGTGACGCTGGAAGATCTGCTGGAGGAGATCGTCGGCGAGATCGAGGACGAGTTCGATCTCCCGGACGAGTCGGTCGAGCAGCTCGACGAGGACACGATCCGCATCGACGGGACGTTCCCGATCGACGACTTCAACGAGCGCTTCGCGACCGAACTGCCGGCAGAGGACTACCACACCGTCGCAGGGTTCGTCTTCGGGCTCCTGGGTCGCGCGCCCGAGGTCGGCGACGACGTCACGCACGACGGGATGCGCTTCGACGTCCTCGAGGTCGAAGGGTCGCGCATCAACAAGATCGCAGTCATCTTCGAGCAACGCCGCGAGCAGCGCAACGCCGACGACGAGGAGCGCGGGCCCTAGACCCGTTTCTCGGGGGTGCCGGTTCTGTGGTCCTACGCGGACCGGCGGCGGCTACGATGGCTGGCGGAACCTTAACGACCGGGGAAGGAGCTTCATCCTCATGAAACGCATCACGCTCGCGCTCGGGGTCGCGCTGGCGGCTCTCGTCGCGGCCGCGCCGATTGCGGCCCGACCGTCCGCGGCGACGGCGACGACCGTCACCGTGAAGATGACCGAGTTCAAGTTCGTACTCTCGAAGAAGACCGTCCCGCATGGCAAGGTGACGTTCGTCCTCGTCAACAAGGGCGCCGTCAAGCACGACTTCGCCATCGCCGGCAAGAAGAGCAAGCTGATCGCACCCGGCAAGAAAGGATCGCTCACCGTCACGCTTCGCGCCGGCAAGCTCGCCTACAAGTGCACCGTGGCCGGCCACGCCGCCGCGGGCATGAAGGGCAAGCTGACCGTTACCTGAATCCGCTCGGGGGGCCGTCTCGTATAGACGGCTAACCCCTGAAAGCGAATCAAGGAGCTCCAACTTGAGACACTTCACGCTGTCCGTCGCCGCAGCATCCGTCTTCGCCGGACTTGTTCTGGGGTCCGCGCAGGCGGCGATACCCGTCTTGAAGGGTGAGGTCGGCCCAAGCTTCACGATCGAAGTCACCAAGGCCGGCAAGGACGTGAAGAGACTGAAGGCAGGGACGTACAAGATCAAGGTCGAGGACAAGGCCTCGATCCACAACTTCCATCTCTTCGGCCCCGGTCTGAACAAGAAGACGGGTGTTGCCTTCAAGGGTGCGGTCACCTGGACGATCAAGCTCAAGCCCGGACGCTACACGTACCAATGCGACCCGCATCGCCTCGGCGGTATGCGGGGCACGTTCCGCGTTACGGCGTAATCGGCAATGGCTCGATCTGGCCGCCTTCGATTCGGAAGGCGGCCAGATCGTCGTGTTGGATCGAGTAGACCAGGTAGGGACGCGCGGTCCACAGCCCGATGTTCTCGACGTCCGTGCGGGACGGGCGCGCCGGCGCGGAGACGTGCGAGTGGAAGACCGCGAGCTCGTAGCCGTCGTCCTCGGCGAACCAGATCTGGGGATCGTCGAACTCGAGCTCGAAGCGGTACGGCGACGCGGCGGCGTTCCGTCCCGGCTCGTAGCGCTCGGCCTGCCCGTCACGTAACAGCACGAGCCCGCATGCCTCGTTCGGCGCCTCGCGCTGCGCATGGGCGACGAGCGCAGCGCGCACGTCGTCCGGAATCACCACCAGACGGTGCGCTCCATCGCCCGCTCGACGTCGTCGGCGTCCCAGAAATCGGCGGAGAGGTACTTCCACCCGCCGTCGGCGAGGATCGCCACGACGATTCCGGCGTCGAGCTCCGCCGCGAGCTTGCGCGCGACGTGGCCGACCGCCCCCGACGAGACGCCGGCGAAGAGACCCTCCTCGTCGAGCAGGCGCCGCACCTCTCGCACCGATTCCGCGTTCGAGACGAGCACCTTACGGTCGAGCTTTGCCACGTCCAGGATCGGCGGCACGTAGCCCTCGTCCAGCGAGCGCAGGCCCATCACCGGATCGCCCGGCAGAGGCTCCGCCGCCGCGACGAGGACGTCGGGGAAGCTCTCGCGGAGACGATCGCCCGCGCCCATGAGCGTCCCTCCGGTCCCGAGGCCCGCGACGAGGACGTCGACGCGATCGAGCACGTCGGCGATCTCGGCTCCCGTGCCGTCGTAGTGCGCGCGCGGATTCGCCTCGTTCGCGTACTGGAACGGCATGAAGTAGCGCGGCTCGCGCTCGGCCAGTGCGAGCGCCAGGCGCACCGCACCGTTCGAGCCTTCCACCGGCGGCGAGTAGACGAGCTTCGCGCCGAACAGGCGCAGCAGCCGCTTGCGTTCCTCCGTTGCGTTCTCCGGCATCACGCACGTGAGCGGATATCCCTTCAGCTTCGCGACGAGCGCGAGCGAGATGCCGGTGTTGCCGCTGGTCGGCTCGAGCAGCTCACGGCCGCGCTCGAGCTCGCCGGACGCCTCGGCCGCCTCGATCATTGCCTTGGCGACGCGGTCCTTGATCGAGCCGGTCGGATTCTGCCCTTCGAGCTTGGCGTAGACCTGGACGTCGCCGACGGGAGCGAGCTCGACGAGCGGCGTGTTCCCGACGAGCTCGAGGAGGTTTGCCGCTACCCGCGTGCTAGCCACCGGCCATGGCCGGCAACAGGATGACGGTCGAGCCGGGGCGCACCTCGGTCTCGAGGCCGTCCAGGGTACGCACGTCCTCGCCCTCGACGTAGACGTTCACGAACGGGGCGAGCTCGTCGTCCTCCACGAGCTGCCGACGAAGCGCGGGGAAGCGACCCATCAGATCGTCGAGCAACTCCCGCACCGTGTCGCCGTCGGCGGCGATCTCGCGCTTGCCGTCGACTTGCTCGCGCAGTGTGGGTGGGATCCGTACGTTGCTCATGCTGGTTCACGCGTGCCGGCGCAGAACTCGACGTAGTCGATGTAATCGGTGATCGTGGGATGCTCGCCGCAGACCGGGCAGTCGGGATCGCGCCGCAGCTTGACCTCGTTGAACTCTGCAGCGAGCGCGTCGAAGAGAAGCAGCCGCCCCACGAGCGGCTCGCCGATTCCCAGCGCGAGCTTCAGCGCCTCGTTGGCCTGGAGCGACCCGATCACACCGGGAAGCACGCCCAGCACGCCGCCCTCGGCGCACGACGGCGCCAGCTCCGGCGGCGGCGGTGCGGGGAAGAGGCAGCGATAGCACGGGCCTGCGCCGGGCTGGAAGACCGTGACCTGTCCTTCGAAGCGGTAGATCGAGCCGTGGACGACGGGGATCCCGTGCCACACAGACGCGTCGTTGACGAGGTAGCGCGTCGGGAAGTTGTCGGCGCCGTCCACGATCACGTCCCAGCCGTCCGCGAGGATCCGCTCGACGTTCTCCGACGTCAGCCGCTCCTTGTAGGCGACGACCTGCACGTCCGGGTTGAGCGCCTCGACCGTGCGCTTCGCCGAGTCCACCTTCGACTCGCCGAGCCGCTCGGTCGAATGGATGATCTGCCGCTGGAGATTCGACTCGTCGACGACGTCGGCGTCGACGATCCCGATCCGGCCGACACCGGCGGCGGCGAGGTAGAGCGAGGCCGGCGAGCCGAGGCCGCCCGCGCCGATCAGCAGAACCTTCGAGTCGAGCAGCTTCAGCTGTCCCTGCTCGCCGACCTCCGGGATCAGGAGGTGACGGCTGTAGCGGGCGCGCCGGGGAGCATCGAGCCCGGCCTGCAGCTCGACGGGAAAGCCGTTCCGCTTCCAGTCCGTGAAGCCGCCCGCGAGGGAGACGACGTCCTCGTAGCCCATCTCCTCGAGCGTCTTGGCGGCGAACGCCGAGCGATTGCCCGCGGAGCAATACACGACGACCGGATGGCTCGGATCGGGCGCCGCGCGCTCGATGCGGGACTCGAGGTATCCGCGCGGGATGTGCACCGCCCCCGGGATGTGCCCCTCGTCCCACTCGTCCTGCTCGCGAACGTCGACGACGACGGGCCCGCCGGCGTCGACCAGCTCGCGCGCGCGAGAGGCGTCGATCTCCGAGATCTCGGCCCTGAGCTGCTGAAGCAATTCCCTGTAGCTCGGCATCGCTTTCCGAAATATAGCGTTGCTTGTCTCCGTTAGCGTCGCCGTCAGTGAGCCCGAAGACGCGCGTCTGGCTCGTCGCCGGCATTGCCGCCGTCGCGGCTGCGGGAATCGCCGTCGGCGTCACGGTCGCGACGCGGTCCGACGTCGAGCACCGCAGGAGCAAGCCGCCGCCCTTCGCGCCCGATCCAACCGCGCCGGCCGAGCTCTCTCGCCAGGTGCGCGAGGCGCTGGCCGCCTGGCCCGCGGGAACTGTTCGCCGGCTGCGGATTCTCGCCGCCCGCCATCCCGGCAGCGCGCTCGTCCGTCTCGAGCTCGGCCTGGCGCTCGCGTTCTCGGGGCAGGACAGCGACGCCGCCCGCGCCTGGCGCGAGGCGGAGCGGGCCCAGCCGGACTCGCCCTCCGCGGTCCGCGCGCAGGACCTCCGCCACCCACGCACGCCGCTCGGCCTACCGCCGTTCGTCCCGAGCTTCCTGCGGCCGACGACCGCCGCCGAGCTGCACCTGCTGCGAGGCGCCGCCTTCCAGCAGACGTTGCGCCCAGTCTCGGCCGAACGGGAGTTCGCCGCGGCCGTCCGGGCCGCTCCCGGCGATCCCGAGGCTCTGACCGCCGCCGCCGTCGGCCGCTACGACAAGGATCGGCCGGAGCTCGCGTTCTCCCGCCTCGGCCCCCTCGCCCGCCGCTTTCCGCATGCCCAGACGGTCCGCTTCCACCTCGGCCTGCTCCTGATCTACTTCGGAGACCTACCTCGTGCCCGTCGCGAACTGGCCCTCGCGCGTGCGGAAGGCCCCCGAACCCGCCTTGGAAAGAGGGCCGATACACTTCTCAAGGCGGGTCGAAAGCGCTAGGACCATTCGGCACAAAAATGAGCCGTTCGGCCTATAGCGCTCGTCCGGGCCAACTGGCACAGTGCGGCATCGTCGCAACGCCGGTCCACGAGGGGGGAACGGAGTGAGCGCAACCGAGCAAGTGGCCGCACCACCGAAGGCCGTTGTCGACCTCCTGGAGACGGACGACGCGAAGGCGCTCCTCGAGATCGGAAAGGTCAACGGGCATCTGAGCGCCGACGAGATCGCGCTCGCGCTCGACGAGCTCGATCTCGAGCCGGCTCAGATCGACGACTTCTACCACGCGCTCGAAGAGCTCCAGATCGAGGTCGTCGCCGGCGCGGACGAGGAAGACGAGCCGCCAGCCGAAGAGCCGCGCGAGGTCTCTACCGACGCGCTGCAGCTCTTTCTCAAGGACATCGGCAAGGTCGACCTCCTCACCGCCGCGCAGGAGGTCGAGCTGGCGAAGCGCATCGAGCGCGGCGATCACAGCGCGAAGCAGGAGATGGTCGAGGCGAATCTGCGCCTCGTCGTCTCGATCGCCAAGAAGTACCGCAACCAGGGCCTGCCCTTCCTCGATCTGATCCAGGAGGGGACGATCGGCCTCGTTCGCGCGGCGGAGAAGTTCGACTACCGCAAAGGCTTCAAGTTCTCGACCTACGCCACGTGGTGGATCCGCCAGGCGGTCGCGCGTGCGCTCGCGGACAAGGCCCGCACGATCCGCATGCCCGTCCACGTGGTCGAGAAGCTCAACAAGATCGTGCGCTCCGAGCGCAAGCTCCGCGCGGAGCTCGGACGCGAGCCCACCGCGACGGAAATCGGCCGTGATCTCGACCTCACCGCCGACGAGGTCGAGCACATCCGCCGCAGCGCGCAGACACCGGTCTCGCTCGAGAAGCCCGTCGGCGACGAGGACGAGTCGGAGTTCGGCCACTTCATCACCGACGAGAACCTGCCGCTTCCCGACGAGGAGGCCGAGACCACGCTCCGCAAGGAGACGCTGCGGAAGATCCTCGGCACGCTCTCGAGCCGCGAGCGCCAGGTGCTCGAGCTCCGCTACGGGCTGGACGGGCAGCATCCGCGCACCCTCGACGAGGTCGGCCGCACCTTCAACGTCACCCGGGAGCGCATTCGGCAGATCGAGAACCAGAGCCTGAAGAAGCTCCGCGCCCTCGCGGACGCGATCAAGCTCCGCGACGTCGCCTGAAGCCGGGTTTCGCGGTCGCCGGGCCACGGCATAGAATCCGATACATGCGGAGAAAGCTCGTTGCGTTCCTCGGCGCGGCGTTCGTGGCCGCGGTGCTCAGCTTCCCGGTCCTGCTGGCACACAACGCCGGCAGCGGGCGAAGCGGCGCCACGATCATCGCCTCGCGAGACTAGACCCGGGTGCCCGGAAACTAGACTCGCTCGCGGTGAGCGGGCGATCTCCCTGCCCTGAGCCGCCGGCCCCTTTCGTGGTCGGCTTCGGCCGCTCGGGGAACACGCTGCTCCGGCTCATGCTGGACTCGCACCCCGAGCTGGCGATCCCGCCGGAAACCGACTTCATCCCTCCGATCACAATCGCCTGCGGTCTCTCGTTCCGGCCGGCGGACGCCTTCGTGGCGACGTTGGTCGAGCACTGGCGGCTCCGCGATCTCCAGGTCGACGCTGGACGGATCGAACGCGCGGTTCGCCGCCTGCGCCCGTTCGATCTCGGCGAAGCGCTTCGCATCGTCTACAGGACCTACGCAGCCAAATTTGGAAAGAGCCGCTGGGGCGACAAGTCCCCCGGATACCTCCCGGTCATGCCGCTCATTGCTCATGTCCTCCCGGAGGCGCGCTTCGTCCACGTGATCCGAGACGGTCGCGACGCCTGGCTGTCGATTCGCGACCTCTGGTTCGGGCCCGACACGATCGAGGAAGCGGCAGAGTCCTGGCAGCGCTGGATCGTCGACGCCCGGCGTGCTGCGAAGCTCCTGCCGTCTTACGCCGAAGTCAGGTTCGAGCGGCTCGTCTCCGACCCGGAGGGGACGTTGCGCGACCTGTGTGCCTACCTCGAGCTGCCGTGGGATGACGCGATGCTCCGTTATTACGAACGGGCACCGCAGCGGATCGCCGAGGTGATCACCGAAGCCAGCGACGGCGAGCGCGTGGTCGCGTCGGTTGCACAGCGGCATCGAATCCACGCCCTGACGGCACAACCGCCGATTGCAAGCCGGATCGGGCGCTGGCACCGGGAGCTCCCCGCGGAGGACGTCGCGACGTTTGAAGCGATCGCAGGCGAAACACTTGCGGAGCTCGGCTACGAGCTGAGCAATGCCGTCCCCAACTAGACTCGCGTGCCGTGGACGAGGCCTGGCTTGCCGAGCTGCGCGAGTTCATCGCTATCCCGAGCGTCAGTGCGGATCCGGCGCACCAGGACGACGTGCGTCGCGCGGCCGAGTGGGTGCGTGACTTCGTCAAGCGCGCGGGCGGTGAGGCGGAGCTCGTGCCGATGGGGACGCGCGACCTCGTCGTCGGCGACATTCCGGCCAACGTCAACGGTGCCGGCGCACCCACGGTGCTCGTCTATGGGCACTTCGACGTCCAGCCGCCCGCGCCGCTCGAGCTCTGGGAGTCGCCGCCCTTCGAGCTCGAGGAACGCGACGGCTGGTTCTACGCCCGCGGGATTGCCGATGACAAGGGCCAGCTCTACACGCTGCTGAAGGCGGCGGAGCTTCTGCACGCGCAGGGCGCGTTGCCCGTGAATGTCCGCGTCGCCTGCGACGGCGAGGAAGAGATCGGGGGCCACTCGATCGTCGACTTCATTCGCGAGGACGAGCGCGGTGCGGATGCGTGCGTCATCTTCGACGGCGGCATGACGCGGCCCGAGCAACCCGAGTTCGCGCTTGCGACTCGCGGGCTCGTCGGCTTTCACGTGAAGGTGCGAACCGGCGAACGCGATCTGCACTCGGGCTACTACGGAGGTGCCGCGCTGAACGCGATTCACGCCCTGCTGCAGAGCCTGTCCGTGCTTCTGGCACGCGACGGTCTCCTGCCCGACCGGCTGCGGGTCGGACGCACGGGGCTCAGCGAGCTCGAGGTTTCGAGTCTGAAGCGCCTCCCGTCGGGCGCGGAGGTCCTGCTCGACGCCGGGGCCGCGCCGCTCGATCCGAATGCGGAACAAGACTTCTACGACCGGACCTGGGCCGAGCCGTCGCTGGACGTGAACGGGATTCACGGGGGCAAGCCCGAGTTCGTGAACACGACGCTGGTCGTCGAAGCCGAAGCGCGCTTCACGATCCGCCTGGCGCCCGGTCAGGATCCAGACGTGATCGCCAAGTCCGCCGAAGCGCTGTTGCGCGGCGCTCTGCCGGCAGGTGCCGAGCTGGACCTCGAGCGCGAGAATTCCGCGCCCCCGGGCGTGTTCTCGCCGGACTCGCCGGCGATTCAGCTCGGACTCGAGGCGTTCGAACGCGCGGTCGGCGTCCGGCCCTTGCTCGTGCGTGTCGGCGGCACGCTTCCCATCTATCCCGCCCTCGCGGAAAAAGGGATTGCGACGATCGGGACCGGCTTCGCGCTCCGGGAGAGCAATATCCACTCCCCGAACGAGCGGCTCCGCGTTCAGGACGTCGACCGGGCCGTGGCCGCTGCGACCGAGCTGTACCGGAGCCTCGCCGCCCTTGGCTGATCGGCGCTACCGGACGCCGCTCGCGGCCGAGCTCGCCGACGAGGTGCTCGAGCGCTTCCTCCGCTACGTCCGGATCGACACGCAGTCCGACGGCGACTCCGACTCGTATCCGAGCACCGCAAAGCAGCGCGATCTCGGCGAGGTGCTTCAGCGCGAGCTGCGCGGGCTCGGCCTCGAGGACGCCGAGCTCACCGGGCACGGCTACGTCTTCGCGACGCTTCCCGGCTCGGCCGGGCCGACGGTGGGTCTGGTCGCGCACATGGACACGAGCCCGGACGAGTCCGGTGCAAACGTCGACCCGCAGGTCGTGCGGGGATGGGACGGCGGGGACATCGTCCTCCCCGGAGATCCGCGCATGGTTCTACGTGCCGAGGAGAACCCGATCCTCGCCGAGCGGGTCGGACACGACATCGTCACGACCGACGGCACGACCCTGCTCGGGGCCGACGACAAGGCGGGCGTCGCGGAGATCATGGGCGCGGTCGCATACCTCGCCCGGCATCCGGAGATCGAGCATGCGCCGATCCGGGTGGGCTTCACGGTCGACGAGGAGGTCGGGCGGGGCGTCGAGCACCTCGACATCGACGAGTTCGGCGCAGACTTCGCGTACACGCTCGACGGCTCCGAGGTCGGCCGCATCGACGACGAGACCTTTTCCGCCTCCGAGGTGCGGATCAGGATCGAAGGGCACAGTGTCCATCCCGGAACCTCGAAGGGGAAGATGGTCAACGCGATCAAGCTCGCGGCGCGGTTGCTCGACCGGCTGCCGAAGGATGAACGGTCGCCGGAGACCACCGAGGGGCGGGAGGGCTTCGTGCATCCGACGAAGGTCACCGGCACGACCGCAGAGGCCGAGCTGCGCTTCATCGCGCGCGACTTCGACGCCGCGAAGCTGGCCGAGCACGAGGATCTCCTGCGCCGGCTCGCCGACGAGCTCGCCGCCGAGGAGCCGCGCGCCCAGATCACCGTGACCGTGGAGGAGAGCTACCGCAACATGAAGGAGTTCCTCGGCGCCGACCCGGCGGTGACGGAAGCGGCCGACGAAGCGGCCCGGCGGTGCGGGATCGAGCCGTGGCGCGAGCCGATCCGAGGCGGCACCGACGGGACGATGCTCAGCGCCCGCGGCCTGCTGACGCCGAACATCTTCACGGGCGGCCAGCAATTCCACTCGGTACTCGAGTGGGCGTCGGTTCAGGACATGGCCGCGTCGGCGGCGACCGTCGTGGAACTCGCGAAGCTCTGGGCTGAGCCCGAGTGGAGCTCACGACGAAAACCTCGTGCCTCCGCTCACCGTGCCTGAACCCTTCGACCTTCGACTCGTCAAAGCCGGACGCTAAGGCACGCGAAGCCGCCTTAGCGGGAGGCAAACTGACGCAGGTGGCGAGGCTTCAGCGCCGCCACCTGCGCGGGAGTCAACCTGCGCTCGCCGCGAGCCCCATAGGAGTGCGCGGGCTCGGCCCGCGCACGTTTCCCGCGAAGCGGCGACCCCTCCTACATTTGACCGCTAAGCGGTCAAATGTGCGTGCCCGAAGCGGCGCATCTCCTCGATGATCGGCAGCAAGGCGGCCCCTTTGTCTGTCAGCTCGTACTCGACACGGGGCGGCGACTCGGCGTAGCTCCGGCGCAGGACGAGCTCCTCCTCCTCGAGCGCGCGCAGGCGCTCGGAGAGCGTCCGCGGACTGATTCCTGCGCACGAGTGCTCCAGCTCGGAAAACCGGCGCGGCCCCTCGGAGAGATCGTGAACGAGGAGCGCCGTCCACTTGGCGCCAATGATCTCCGCGCAGGCGGCGACCGCGCAGGAGGTTGCCTCGTGGATGGGGTTCATCGTCCGCACGGCCACGGTCTGATTGTAACCGGGGACTCAAGGGAATCACTTTGGCGTGAGACGGATCGACTGCGCCGACTTTCTGCCGTTCGCCACGGCCTGCAAGCACGTGCTCGAGGCGGAGACGGACGAGGAGCTGTTCGAGCAGGCGCGGGTGCACGTCCGCGAAGAGCATCCCGACGTCGAGTTCGACGAGGAGGACGTCCGCGCGCTGATCGCGCGTCCCGTCTAGACCGAACCCCACGGCGGGGGGTTGTGCACCCAGCGTCCCCCCAGCATCGTCGCGACGACCTGCACGCTCGGGAGCTCCTGCGGCGGAAGCTCGAAGGGATCCCGGTCGAGGACGACGAGGTCGGCGAGGAAGCCGGGCAGCAGCTTGCCGCGGCGGCGCTCGTCCCCGGCAAGCCAGGCCGGGTTGACCGTCGTCGCGAGGAGCGCTTCCTCGAGCGTG
Source organism: Gaiellaceae bacterium (assembly GCA_036394855.1). Classification (GTDB taxonomy): domain Bacteria; phylum Actinomycetota; class Thermoleophilia; order Gaiellales; family Gaiellaceae; genus 3-1-20CM-4-69-9. The sequence goes on from DASWEF010000009.1 coordinate 11,707, forward strand.
ATCCGTTGCTCGGGATGCCACGCAGGGCGCTCGTCGATCGTGCGTAGGACGCCGGCGCAGACCCCGGCCCACGGGTCGAGCTCCTCGATCGGCGCATCGGACCCGTTCACGAGCAGGGCGCCCGAATCGAGCAGCGACCGGTAGGCGTACGCGCCGTCCGTCTTGCCCGCCCAGAAGCGGTCGGCGAGGTCACGGTCCGAGGGGGCGTGGCTGAACTGGACCGAAGCCGTGACGCCGAGCCGGGAAAAACGGGAAACGTCCTCCGCGGCCAGGAGTTGCGCGTGCTCGATGCGCGGCCGCAAGCCAAGCGGCTGCCAGTCGTCGCTCGTCTCCTCGAAGGCATCGAGCGCCTCGCGGTTGGCGAGGTCGCCGATGGCGTGGACGGCGACGGGAAGTCGTGCGGCAGCCCCGCGCCGAGTGATCTCGGCGAGCTCGTCCCCGCTCGTGATCTGGACGCCGGAGCCGTCGAGCATTCGCGCCGTCTGCGAGCCGAGCGTTCCGTCCATGAAGGCCTTCAGGTAGCCGACGCGGACGAGGTCGTCCCCGAAGCCGCTCCGGACCTGGAGCGCGGCCAGCTCCTCCACCTGGTCCGCGGGGAAGGACTGCCAGACGCGGAGGTTCAGCGCACCCTCGTCTCGCAGCCGCTGCCAGGGGCCGAGAGCGCCCAGCCAGCCGTCCTTGTCGTGCACGGCCGTGACACCTCGCGCGACGGCGACGCGAACGCCTTCGCGCGACGCCTCGACCATCGCATCCTCGGTCGGACGGGCGTACGCGTCGCGGAAGTGCCAGGCGCACTCTTCGCGCAGCACGCCGGTCGGCTCGCCGCGCTCGTCCCGTACCACGACACCGCCGGCCACCTCGAGGTCGCCGTTCGCGTGCGCCAAGGCTGCGGAGTTGAGCCACAACGAGTGGTAGTCGCGCGCCATGAGCGCCGTCGGCGTGTCCCCGGTCACACGGTCGAGATCGTCCTTCGTGGGCTCGACCGCCGGTGACCAGTCACCGCTACGCCAGCCCGTGCCTCGGAGCCAATGACCCGGGTCGACCTCGCGGGCCGCGTCGGCGACTCGTTCCAGCGCTTCCTCGAGCGTCCTGGTTCCGTCGAGCCGGAGCTGCCGCCGGGCCATTGCCCACGTCGGGAAGTGGACGTGCGAATCGTTGAAGCCGGGCAGGACGCAGCGCCCGCCCAGGTCGATGCGCTCGGGGCTCGCGAGCGCGGTCTCGTGCGTCCCGACTCCTCCTGAGATCCGATCGCCGGCGACGGCGAGCGCGCGCGCGACCGGCAGCGAAGGGTCCATCGTGCGGACGACCCCGTTCTCGAGGATCACCCAGGGGACTGTAGTCGTCACCGAGGGAGCGGAACTCTTACCCGCCGTTCGTCGTTGAGAGGACCATGAACGGGGTCCTGATCATCCTGCTGCTCGTGATCATGCTCGCGGTGGCGAGCTACTGGCCGACGAGCGGATAGCTCGAGGAGATTCTCGGGTCGCTGTTACGATCCCGCTTCGGTTCGCGTTTATCGAAGGGGAGGAGCGACCTTGAGGAAGATCATCGCCACACTCGTGGCGTCAATCGCCACGCTCGCCGTGGTCGGGGGCGCGTCGGCTACGACCTACGGGCAGCCCGATGGCGGGCTGCATCCAAACGTCGGCGCCCTGATTGCCGACTTTCGCCAGAACGGCCACCCTGACGTCCTCTGTTCCGGCAGCCTGATCTCGCCGACGGTGTTCCTGACGGCGTCGCACTGCACCGCGTATCTCGACTCGAAGGGCATCAGCCAGGTCTGGGTCACGTTCGACTCGAAGTACGTCGAAGGAAAGTCGAAGCTGATCGCGGGGACGGCGCATACGAATCCCGCCTACAACCAGGCGCAGTCCGATCCCGGGGACATCGCCGTGATCACGCTCTCCAAGGAGGTCAACATCACGCCGGTCCAGCTCCCGACTGCCGGCCTGCTGGACCAGATGAAGAAGGCCGGGACACTGAACCAGTCAACGGTCTTCACCTCCGTGGGCTACGGCGTCCACGAGCCGGTGCTCGGCGGCGGCCAGCCGTACTTCCCGTTCACGAGCGACCGGAACTATGCGATCGGCACGTTCGACGCGCTCAACAACGCATGGCTTCGGATCTCGCAGAACAACGCCACCGGCGACGGCGGCACCTGCTTCGGCGACTCGGGTGGCCCGGAGTTCCTGGGCGGCACCAGCTCCAACCTGCAGGTCTCGCTCACGGTCACAGGTGACGCGATGTGCCTGGCGACCAATGTCGACTACCGAATCGACACGGCCGCGGCACGGGCCTTTCTGGCCAACTACGTCACGCTTCCTTAGCGGCTGGAGGCGCTCCCTCGGTGGCGACACGGGGGGAGCGCCCTAGACTTCGGCTCGTGTACGAGCCGCTTTCCGGCGACCAGCGCGAGCTTCGCGACCTCGTCCGTCAACTCGCGCGTGAGCGGATCGCACCCCGCGCGGCGGAGATCGACGAGAGCCATGAGTTTCCCTGGGACGTCGTCGAGCTGTTCCGGGAGAACGACCTGTTCGGGCTCTTCTTCGACGAGGAGTACGGCGGTCTCGGCACCGGGACGCTGCTCTCCCTCGTCGCGATCGAGGAGGTCTCGAAGGTCTGTGCGACGAGTGGGCTGATCCTCGCGGTCCAGGAGCTCGGATCGCTCGGGCTGAAGCTGGCCGGTGACGACGATCAGAAGCAGCGCTATCTCCCGAAGCTGGCCTCGGGCGAGTGGCTCTGCGCTTACGCGCTGACCGAGTCCGGGTCGGGGTCGGATTCGGCGGCGATGCGCTCGACCGCACGACGTGACGGAGACACGTACGTCCTGAACGGCTCGAAGCGGTTCATCACGAACGCCGGAGTGGCGCAGCTGTACACCGTGTTCGCGAAGACCGATCCGGGGGCAGGTCACGCCGGGATCTCCGCCTTCGTGGTCGAGGCGGACACGCCCGGCTTCGAGGTCGCCCGGATCGAGCCGAAGATGGGGATCAAAGGCTCGACGACCGGCGAGCTCGTGTTCGAGGACTGCCGCGTCCCCGCCGGGAACCTCCTCGCCGAGGAGGGGGAGGGCTTCAAGATCGCGATGCGCATCCTCGACCGCTCCCGGCCGGGTGTCGCCGCGCAGGGGCTCGGCCTCGCGCAGGGCGCGACGGACTACGCGCTCGACTATGCGAAGACGCGCGAGACCATGGGCAAGCCGATCGCGCAGCACCAGCTCGTCGCCGCGATGCTCGCCGACATGGAGACGAAGTGCGAGGCGGCGCGCGGCCTGCTCTACAAGTTCGGCGCCGCCGTCGACGAGGGCGTGGACGGGCCGGAGCTGACGAAGCTCTCGGCCATGACGAAGCTCTACTGCACGGACGTTGCGATGGAGGTGACGACGGACGCCGTGCAGGTGCTGGGCGGTTACGGCTACATCCAGGAGTACCCGCTCGAGCGGATGATGCGGGACGCGAAGATCACGCAGATCTACGAAGGGACCAACCAGATCCAGCGGCTGGTGATCGCGCGCGAGATGGTGAACGAGCAGCGCGCGTCCGTTAGTCTCGGTAGTCCCGCCTGAGGAGGAAATCATGAAGCGCTACGCCGTCCTACTCGCCGTGTCGGCTCTGACCGCGACCTTGGCGCTCGCCGGGACCGCCGGGGCGGGTCACCGTGTCGTCTCCCCGGTGAAGGGCTCGTTCAAGTACTGCAGCGACCCGACTTTCCCGCCGATGGAGTCGACGAGTACGAGCGGAAAGCCGGTTGGCTTCGACATCGACATGGCGAACGCGATCGCCAAGCTCTGGAAGGTGAAGGCGAAGTTCGTCCAGACTGCCTTCCCCGGCCTGCTTCCCGGCCTCGCCTCCAAGAGGTGCAACATGGTGATCAGCGGGATCTTCATCACGCCCGACCGGGTCAAGCAGTTCCCGGCGGTCTCGTACATGAAGACACACCGCGCGCTGGTCGTGCAGGCCGGCAACCCGAAGAAGATCAAGGGGCCGAGCGATCTGGCCGGCAAGAACGTGGCCGTGCAGGCCGGAACGAAGTACGAGGAGTACCTCAAGGATCTCAACGACCAGTTCAAGTCCTCCGGCCGGGCGCAGATGAACCTGCAGAGCTATCCCGGCGACACCGACGCGGTGGGGCAGCTGCTGGTGGGCCGGGCCGACGCGGTCTTGACGCAGGACACGTCGGGGGCGTATCAGAAGAAGCAGCACCCGGGCACGCTCGCGATCGCGTACCTCTTCCCCGAGACGGACTCGTTCGGAATCTACTACCGCAAGTCGGACAAGAAGCTCGGCACGGCGCTGCGGTCGGCGATCAAGACCCTGAAGAAGAAGGGGACGCTGAAGAAGATCGCCGCCAAGCACCAGATCCCGGTCACTGACGTGCAGTAGGGTCGCAGACGCGGGTGCTCGCGAGCTTCGACACCCACGCCTTCTGGGAAGCGCTCGCTTCCAGTCCGTACTGGAAGGGAGCGCTTCTCGCTCTCGAGCTCACAGTGGTCTCGCTCGCGGCGGCGTGCGTGATCGGGTTCTTCCTCGCCCTGGGCCGGAGCAGCCGGCTCCGTTCGGTCCGGGGACTCGTCTTCTTCTACAACTGGATCTTCCGCGCGACGCCGACGCTGTTGCAGCTCCTCTTCATCTGGAACGCGTTGCCACAGCTGTGGAGCACCTTCGCGGAAGATTGGTTCAAGCCGTTCCTCGCCGCATTCATCGCGTTGTCCCTGAACGAGGCCGCCTACATGTCCGAGATCATCCGGGCGGGGCTGCTCTCCGTCGATCCCGGCCAGGAGCTTGCCGGCAGGGCGCTCGGGATGACCCGTCCCAGGATCCTGCGTCGCGTGATCGTCCCGCAGGCTGTTCGCATCATCATTCCGCCGACCGGCAACGAGTTCATCACGCTGCTGAAGCTGACGAGCCTCGCCTTCGTGATCTCGCTGCACGAGCTGCTCACCGCCGCGCAGGTGCGCGGGAACGCGGGCTTCCAGTACGCCGAGGCGTACTCCGCCGCGCTCGTCTACTACCTCGCGATCGTGAGCGTTCTGATGATCGTCCAGGCGCAGCTCGAGCGGCGGTTCACCTGGAGCTCGGCGGCGCGGCGACGGCGGCGCGTCGCGGCTCCGGCCGTTCCCGCGGTCTCTCACGACGCGCGATGAGCGAGGTCGTCCTCAGTGCGGAGAATGTGCACAAGACCTACGACGGTCTCGAGGTGCTGCGGGGCGTCTCCATCGAGGTCGGTCGCGGCGAGGTGAAGGTGATCATCGGGCCGTCCGGCTCGGGGAAGTCGACGCTGCTGCGCTGCCTAGCGCTGCTCGAGCCGGTGGACACGGGCTCGATCCGCCTTGACGGCGCCCGGCTCAGCGGGCTGCGCGAGAAGGAGCTCGCGGCGCACCGGTCGGAGGTCGGAATGGTGTTCCAGCGGTTCAACCTGTTCCAGAACATGACGGCGCTGGCGAACGTCATGTGCGGACTCGTGGAGGTGCGCCGGCTGAAGAGGCGTGAGGCGCGCGAGCGCGCGCTCGAGTTCCTGGACCGGGTGGGACTGCGCGACAAGGCCGACAACTATCCGGAGGAGCTGTCCGGCGGCCAGCAGCAGCGTGTTGCGATCGCGCGGGCGCTGGTGATGCGGCCGAAGGCGATGCTGTTCGACGAGCCGACGTCGGCGCTGGACGTCGAGCTGGTGCGCGAGGTGCTCGACGTGATGGAGGGGCTCGCGCGCGACGGGATGACGATGGTGGTCGTCTCGCACGAGCTTCGTTTCGCACATCACGTCGCAAGCTCGATCCTGATGATGGACGAGGGCAAGATCATCGAGGAGGCGCCCCCGGAGCGGTTCTTCTCCGCGCCGAGCCACGAGCGGACGCAGAGGTTTCTCGCGCTCGTGGAGTGATTCTCCAAAGCCGGCACAGTCACGGCACATACCTCGGAGTAGCGTGAGAATCCCGCCCGCGAATCCGGAGGTTCAGCGCACGATGCGGCTGACTGTGCCGCTGTTGAAGTTGGCGACCCAGAGCGAGCCGGCACGGGAGGCCATCCCCAGCGGGCTCCGGCCGACGGTGACGGAGCGGCCGAGGGTGCCGCGGCGGGGGTCGACGGGCGTGATCGTTCCCGGTCTCCCCGGCCCGGTGATCGAGGTCACCCAGAGGAGGCCGAGCCCGGCTGCGAGCGTGACCCGTCCGCCTGAGACCGGCAGCGGAGGTCCGGCGAGCCGATTCGTGTGCGGGTCGATGCGACGGATCGTGCCGTCGTTGCTCGAGACCCACACGTTCCCGGCGGCCGCTGCGACGTACGCCGGGCTCGCTTCGAGGCGGAGACGCGCGACGACGAGGTTCGTGCGCGCGTCGATGCGGGTGAGTTGGCCGCTCGTGTCGCGGCTGGGCGTGCAGGGTCGGCGGGGGCTGCCGCACGGCCGTGTGCCGCTCGCGACCCAGACCGAGCCGTAGCCGAACGCGATTCCTTCCGGGTAGCTGCCCGCCTTCCGGATGTGGGCGACGACGCGACCGCTCTTGGGCTCGATCCGGGTCAGCGTTCGCGATTCGGGGCTGGAGACCCACACGGCGCCCGCCGCGGCGGTGACGCAGGCGGCATTCGGGATCGGGATGCGACCGACGATGCGCGCGCGCTTCGGATCGATGCGGAGCACGGTCGTGCGGCGGCTGCCCGGGTCGTAAGCGGCGGCCCAGACGGAGCCGCCGGCGGTGGCGATCCCGCAGGATCGCTCGCTTCCCACCGGCGCGCGGATGCGCGCCGCGACCCGGTTCGAGCTCTGGTCGATCCGCACGATCCGGCCGCTGCGCCGGCCACCGCCGACGATCCAGACGGTGCCGTCCCCGACTGCGAGCGCATTCGGGAAGCCGCCGATGCGGATCGTGGCAACAACGTGCGGTCGCCCCGGCTGAAGCGTCCGCACCGGTCGCAGCTCGCGCACGAGCCGGTCGAGAAGCGTGCGCGTCTCGGGTACGCCGAAGTGGTGGAGGGTCGCCACGTACCAACTGCCGCGCTCGCGCCAGTAGAAGCGCAGGTGGTTGCAGAAGAAGGGGCCGTCGCAGCCCAGCCCGTAGCCGGCCGCGGCGGCGAGCAGACCCGAGCGGCCGCCGAGAGGGGCGCGCTCGACGTGCGCTGCCATCGGCGGCGTGCCCTTGATGGCGCGGTAGAGCTCGAAGTGGAGGAAGCAGCAGGGGCGGTTGCGCCAGAGGTGCTGCCGCCAGTCGGGGCCGCTGTCAGGCTCCCAGGGCGCGCCGTAGCCGAAGGAGACGCCGACGAGCCGCGCGCGGCCGTCACGGAAAGGCCGGTAGCGCTGCGCAACCAGAATCGGCGGCGGCGTGCCGCGCGGCGCGCGCCAGCCGGGAAGCGAGGCGAGCGGCAGACGCCTGGGGCAGAAGGCGATCGCTCTCGCGAGGCGGCACTGGTTGAGCGCCTGCAGCGGCAGGGGATGGAGACGCACCGTCGCGAACGCGGCCCTTGGTGGCGGGTCGGAGGGTGCGCGCGGGCTCGCCGAGCCTCCCCAGGCGAACGTGCCGGCGAGCACGAATCCGAGCACGACGAATCGCACGCTCACTGGTACGCGCCGAAGAGGATGGAGAGTCCGCTCGCTAGGCTCCCCGCCGTCGAGGGAAGGGGAGTGGGAGATGGTGCGTCTGTTCGCGTTGCCGTTCGTCGTGGTGGCGTTCCACTCCTCGATCCAACCGCTGCCGGCGCCGCTGCAGGCGCAGCTAACGGGCGGCTTCTGGCACACCGGCTGCCCGGTTCCGCTCTCGGGCCTGCGCGTCCTCACCATCAGTCACTGGGGCTTCGACGGCCGCGTGCACACCGGTCAGGTCGTCGTCAACGAGCGCGCCGCCGCTCCGCTCGCGCGCGTGTTCAAGCGGCTCTACCAGCTGCGCTTCCGGATTCGCCACATGCGCCTCGCCGATGCCTATGGACCGACTAGCTCGCAACCGGCCGACGGCGACATCAGCGGCGCGTTCGAGTGCCGGCAGGCCGTCCCCTCCCCCTGCTCGGGCGGCACCGGCACGGGCACCTGGTCGCAGCACGCCTACGGCAAGGCGATCGATCTGAACCCGATCGAAAACCCCTATGTCGGCTGCGGCCGCACCCGCAAGCGCGCCAGCATCCCGTATCTCGATCGCTCGCGGCGACGCCGCGGGATGGTGACCCCTGCCGTCGTCCAGGCTTTCCGCTCGATCGGTTGGGGCTGGGGCGGGAACTGGGCGGGCTCAACGAAGGACTACATGCACTTCTCCGCCAGCGGACACTAGGAGAATCGAATCCAGTCGACGTGTGCGACGAGATCGGCGCGCGACCGGAATCCCGTCTGCGCGTCGATGCCCACCTGGAGCGTTTCGCCGAGGTCGGCCCGGTCGTAGCGCCACTGGCGGATCCAGCGCTTGCCGGGATACCGCCGGTAGAGCGTGAACGCCGAGCCGCTGCGCACGATGCGCAGCTGGATCCATCCCCATTTCGCGGCGACAAGCTCCAGCTGCGAGACACCCTGTTCCGTCGTCTTCCGCTCGAACACGGGCCGGCCGTCGACCCGGCCGGTCGTCCACCCGATCCACGCCTCCTCGTTCGTCCCCGCTTCGAGCGGATCGCGCACGAGCAGGCCGGCGAGCGACCAGTTTCCGGTGGGGACTGCACCGCGCCGGCCGGACGCGCGCACGCGCGCGGTCACGGTGAAGTCGCCGGTAACGGGCTGCGAGAGGTAGAAGGCGTGCTGATTGTTGACCCAGGAGCTGCGAGCGACCCGCAGCACCAGCTGGCCCTGCGCGACCGTCCACGTCGTCTGGCCGCCGTCGTCGATCTCGCCCGCCGACACGTTCCAACGCGTCAGCGTCGACGGGTCCGAGAACTCATCGCCGAACGCAGCAGAACCGGCGGCGAGAAGAGCAGCCGCAAGGACAGTAATGACCTTCAAGACACGAAGTTACCTCTCGAGAGGGCCGACAGGACATAAGCTCGGCTCAACTGATCGCAAACCTAGGAGGAGCGAATGGCAGCTACCGAAGTCAAGAACTTCGATTCACCCGACGAGACACGGCCGTTTGAGGGAAATGGCAAGGCGGATGTCGTCAATATCGGCGGCCAGACGGTTGGTCGCGGCACGTTCGAACCGGGGTGGCGCTGGTCGAACAACGTGAAGCCGATTGCCGGGACCGACTCGTGCGAGGTCGCGCACCTCGCCTACGTCCTTTCCGGCCGAATGGGCATCCGCATGGATGACGGGAGCGAGGTCGAAGTCGGATCCGGTGACGTTTTCGCCTGTCCGCCCGGTCATGACGCATGGACGGTCGGCGACGAGCCGTGCGTAGCCGTGGACTTCGGCGGATTCGGCGAGTACGCCAAGCGAAGCTGACGTAGCCGACACGAAACAGAGGCCGACGACTCCCCGCCGTTTCAGTGTTTCGCGGAGCGGGGGGTCAGACCGCGATGTCGTTCTCCCGCCGGCCGGCTAGCGGATCGACGTTGAGAACGATCTCTTGGCCTCGACGCCCTGGAAGGTCACGGCGACGGTGCCCAAGAGCCGCTTGCCGCGAGTGCTTTTCGCCAGGCGCCAGGTGCAGGCAACTCTGCCGCCGGCGAACCTCCCGGTACCGACCAGGGTCTTCGCGCCGAGCTTCGCGGAGCAGACGATCGCGCCCTGGTCGAGCGGCGCGTCGAGGTCGCTTCGCACAACCGTCATCCTTGCGCTGAAGGACCGGCCGGCCCTGGCCCGGTCGACCGTCATGGCCCTGATCCCGAGCTCGAGCGGGGCCAGCTGGTACGACCAACTGCCGCGGTTCGGTGCGAGATCGACGTTCACACCGTCCGTCGAGAAGAAGGAGAAGCCGAAGCCTTTGACGCCGCCGAGGTCGTTGGCATTGAGCTGGAACACCGGACCGTAGGTCGGCACCCAGGTCGCGGGCTCCAACGTCGACAGGGGCGCGAACTTCGTTCCATCCCACTTGCCAAGGACAGCGCCTTCGCTGGAGAGGCGGATCCGATAATCGGCGCCCAAACCACCCGTCGCCGGATTGAGGTCGGTGTCGAGAAAGACACCGTACGCTTCTGTCGGAGCGAAACCCGTGCGGTTGTGGATGTGCAGGCCGAACGTGATCGTGCCTTCATTGTCATTCGTCACCGTATTCTGACCACAGATATCCGGCCCACTGGTGTCCTCGATGAAATCGTCGAAGGTCCTCAGGGACTTGGCGCCGCTGGACGCAGCGAGCGTCCGTTTCGCACCCGAGCAGCTCCCGCCCGGGGCGGCCAGAGTTCCTTGGTGCCGCTCGGCGCTCGCGGCAGCACCAGGTGCAAGCGCGACGCAGCTCACGGCGCTGCACAAGAGCACGAACAAGGTCCGGACTGACACGGGTGACCTCCTCGACAGACGGCACAGAGGGTCCAAGCGGCGAATACGCCATCTCCATCGGAGGCCAAGGCGACCGAGGTCGATCACTCAAAAGGGTGAGCGTGCTTCGCGCTGCTCGTCGAGGCCGCCTGCTAATCCAGCGTCTCTTCGATCCAGTCCGCCACTTCGCGGATGAACTCCGGATCGATCTGGTGAAACATCGGCGTCTCCCTGTACAGGACGTCTGCGCCGGCGCCCTGGAAGAGCTCTCGCGCGCGCCGGCCCCATTCGACTTCGATCACCGAGTCGAGCGTGCCGTGGCCGATCGCGATTCGTGGCAGCGGCGGCGACAGGTCGAGCTCGAGGCCCTCGACCGCCGGAACGAAGCTGCTCAACGCGACGATCGCCGCCGGACGCGGACGCCCCGCGCCGAGCCCGAGCGAGTACGCCATCACGCCGCCCTGCGAGAAGCCGCCGAGCACGAGCCGATCGTGGCCGAGCGCGTGCTCGCCCAAGAACCCGTCCAGCCACTCGGCCGCAGCGTCAAAGCTGGACTCGAACGTCGTCCGCTCCGGTGTGCCGATTCCACCGAGCATGTACCAGTGCGCGCCGCCGGGCGGCAACGACAAGGGACCCCGCGGCGTCGCACCGACGAGCCGGCGCTCCGGATCGAGCGCGTCCAGCAGCGGAAAGAGGTCGTGCTCGTCTGCGCCCCGCCCGTGAAACAACACGAGCCCGCCCTGCGGCGGGCCCGCAGCCGGCCGGACCCGTGCATCCAGCCCCATGCGGAGATCATGACCGCGCGGGTAGAGTCGAGACGGTCATGCGGTTCGAGGGAATCCATCACATCACCTGCATCACCGCCGACGCGCCCGGCAACGTCGACTTCTACGTCCGCGTCCTCGGCCTGCGCCTGGTCAAGAAGTCCGTGAACCAGGACGACCCGACCGTCTATCACCTGTTCTATGCGGACGAGAAAGGGAGCGCCGGGAGCGACCTGACCTTCTTCGAGTATCCGCATGCCGCCCCGGGCCGCGCGGGTCGCGGGATGGTGCACAGGATCGTCTTCCGGGTCGCGTCCGAGGACGCGATCGAGTTCTGGGCCGACCGGCTCGACAGCGAAGGAGTCGCCGCCGAGCGGGAGGAGGGCCGGCTCCGCTTCACCGATCCGGAGGGCCTCGACCTCGAGCTCTCCGTCGTCGAGACCGGCGACGAGCCGCTCATCGCCAACCATCCCGAGATTCCCGCCGAGCTCGCACTGCGGGGATTCGACGGCGTGCGCGCGTTCGCGGATCCCGGACCGAGCCGCACGTTCCTCGAGGAGACGCTCGCCTTCGATCCTCACGGCGACTCCGTCTGGGAGGTTCGCGGCGACAAGCGCGGCTCGTGGTACGCGTACGACGAGCCTCCCCGTGAGCCCGGCATACAAGGCGCCGGCACCGTCCACCACGTCGCGTGGGCCTCGCCCCAGGACGAGCACGAAGCCTGGCACGGGCGTGTTACGAAGAGCGGCGCGTACCCGACGCCGATCATCGACCGCTTCTACTTCCGCTCGATCTACTTCCGCGAGCCGAGCGGCGTCCTGTTCGAGATCGCCACCCTCGGTCCGGGCTTCACCGTCGACGAGCCGCTCGAGCACCTCGGCGAGAAGCTTTCGCTGCCGCCGGACTACGAGCACCTGCGCGAGCGCGTCGAGCCGGTCCTCACGCCGCTGCCGAATCCGCGCGAGCTAGTGGTCTGACCGGCAACGTTCGCCGGGCCCCTGGCCCGCGATCACGCGGCGCCAGCGACCCAGGAACCGGGCAACGTCACCGGCCAAACCACTAGTCCAGCGCTAGCGCGGGATAGCGCCCGCGGATCGCGTCGACGAAGCCTGTCATCCGGTCGGCCAGCGCAGCGTTCTCGATCTCCAGCACGTTCTCGGCGTTCTCCTCACCCGAGTGCGAGAGGTTGAAGCTGCCGATGAAGACCGTGTCGTCGCAGACCGTTACCTTCGCGTGCATGTAGTCGTGGACTGCTCCCGGCGCGTACGGCGTCGAGCGCTTGCCCGTGAAGTGCCCCCGCTCGAGCACAAAGCGCAGTGACGGCCCTTTCCAGCTGACGTTCCCGTTCAGCCGCCACTGAGCGAAGACCTCGTCGATCTGGGTCGCATCGACCACGCCCGCGAGATCTAGACGCGCGTCCGCGGCAACCTCCGCGAGCGTGCCGAGGATCGGACCCGACGAGATCACCGGCGAGGCGACCCGCACGCGCCGCTCGGCGTGCCCGATCGCGTCCGCGATCCGGTGCGCGAGCTTCTCGCCGCGCTTCGGCGAGAACCACGTCCGCACCTCGGCGTCGCCGACCTCGATCGGATCCGTCGGCACGCGCCCCGACTTCGCCACCTCGCGCTTCTTCCATAGCTGCGCGAAGTCGTCCTGGAACCGGATCGCGACGCCCACCGACTCGACGACCACGACGACGTTCTCCTCGCGCGACCACGAGTCGTCGGTCCAGTTCGCCGACCCGCTCCAGACCGCGTCACGGTCGCGGACGACGTACTTGTGGTGCATCAGATCCGGCCAGCCCGGGATGCCGACCGTCTCGAAGGGCAGCGACTCGACGAGCTCGGGCTCCGTCTTCGGCGGCGGCGGCACGGGAGGACGTTCATCCTCTTCGTCGAGGTTGTAGACGAGCCGGACGTGGACGCCGCGCTCGTGCGCGCCCACGAGTGCGCCGCGGACGACGTCTGCCGTCTCGTCCTCCAGCCGAAAGTCGTAGAGGGCGAGCTCGAGCGTCTCCCGCGCCGGCTCCAAGAATCCGGCGACCAGGCGCGCGACGTCGAGCGACGTCTGCCCGCCGTCCGTCAGCGTATGAACCTGGATCACAGGAGGTACAGGAACTCTCCCTGATTCCCAGTGAGCTGCGGCAGCGGCTTGCACGGCACGAAGCGGCGGAGAAAGACCATTCCGGAATCGTCTCCCTCGCCGTGTACGGCGTGCTCCCAGGCATCGCGTCCTTCGTCGGTGACGAGGTGGAAGTAGTGGCTCTCGTGGACGCCGACCTCTCCACCCTGGTCGCGAGTGACGCGGCCGAGCTCGCGCACGACGCGAGCCTCGATCCCCGTTTCCTCGTCCAGCTCGCGCGCGAGACCCTCCTCGAGTGATTCGCCCGGATCGATCCGGCCCGCGGGTACTTGCGTTCCCGCCTGCGGGTGGTCGCGATGTTCGAAGACCAGCAGCTCGTCGCCCCGGGTCACGTACGCGGCGACGCGGAGCGGAGTCAGCTTTGCTTTGCCCGCAGCGAGGCCTTGTGCGCGCGTTTCTTCGCCTGGTAGTCCTCGAGCGCCTGCGCGGAGTCGACGTCACCGAGCGTCGGATGATTCGGGACGAGCTCCTGCGCCGCCGCGACGCCGAATCGCTTCGCAAGCACCGAGCCGAGTGCGATCACCTTCATCTTCCCGAAGCCCGGCAGCGACTCGATCCGCCGCCGCAGATCGGCGCCGTCGCGCGCGTCCGTCCACACACACTCGGCGCGGCCGTCGTATTCGTCGTCCACGACCGCGGCGAGCTCTTGCACCCGCTTCGCCATCGTGCCGGGAAAGCGGTGGATCGCAGGTTTCTCGCGGAACGCCTGCTCGAGCCGGACGGGATCGGCGTGCGCGATCGCTCCGGCTTCGAGCGTGCCGAGCCGCTGCTTCAGCTTCAGCGGACCCGTGAACGCCGTCTGCACGGGCACCTGCTGGTCGAGCGCGAAGCCGATCAGGAGGGCCAGGGGATCCTGAGCGAGCAACGCATCCGCTTCGCCGTTCCCCGTGAAGTGCAGCGCCTCCGGCTGCGTCGTCGTCGCCATAATCCGATCCTAGACGAGCTCGGCGATGAGCTCCGCAAGTGCAAGCGTTGTCAGATGAGTGTTCGCCCGCGGGATCGTCGGCATGATCGAGGCGTCGGCGACATAGAGGTTCTCGAGGCCGCGCACGCGCCCGTCGCGCTCGACGACGGAGCCGATCGCGCATGTTCCCACCGGGTGGAAGTAGATGCCGAGCGTGGAATCGATGCGCTCGTCGTCGGGGAGCTCGACCGGTCGCCCGAGGCGGCGCAGCGGCTCCGCCGCCGCGAGTCCGTGGGCCAGCTCGAGACCCGCCTTGACCGTCGCGCGGTCGGCCTCGCCTGGGTCGGAGAGCAGGCGGTGTTCGATCACCGGGGAGACACCCGGATCGGTGGAGCGCAGGCGCACGTGCCCACGCGACTCGGGCAGCATGAGGGCGACGGTGATGTGCGCGCTCTCGCCGGTGCGGCCCGTAATCGGCAATAGGTGGACGTCGAAACCATTGGTGCAGCGGTCGGTCGCAGCTTTGACGAGGCCGTTCGAGAACGGAACCGGCGCGCGCTTGCCCGTCCGTTCGCGCAACTCTTCTGAAGGCTCGAACGCGAGCTTCGCGGTGGCGTGATCCTGGAGGTTCGCGCCGACCCCCTCCAGGGGCGCAACCACGGCGATGCCCAGCGCGTCGAGTTGCGACTCCGGGCCCACGCCGCTGCGCAGCAGGATCGCCGGCGAGCCGCACGCCCCCGCCGCCAGGACGACGACATCGGCGTGCAGAATCTCTTCTCCGGCGACGGCGCCCACCGCACGTTCGCCCTCGAACAACACTCGATCGACGAGCCGGTGTCCACGCACGGTCAGGTTCGCACGATGCCGGGCAGGGTCGAGATATGCGAACGCGGTATTCCAGCGCGCGTCGTGCGTGATGTTGAAGGGACCCGTCGCGATGCCGGCGGCCTCGGCAGGATCGTTCGGGTCGGCGAGCAGCGACAGCCCGTGCTCTGCGCAGGCCGCGACGACGCCCTCGAACCACGGCGTCAGCTCGTCTTCGCCGAAGAAGAACGGCGCCGGCGCCATTGTCCCGAACGCGCGCGTGAGGTACGGATCGAGTTCCCCTGCCCACGCATAGTCCTCCGTCGGTGGACGGACGAGCATGCAGGCGTTGTGTGCCGAGCAGCCGCCGATCACCTTTGCCCGCAGCGGCGAGTACGGGCTCTCGTCGGGATCCCACTGGTGGACATCGGGGATCTCGCCGGGATCGAGCAGGTCGTCGGGCCAGGCTCCGTCGGGGTGAGGCCCGTAGTCAGGGCCGGCCTCGACGAGGCACACCGTCCGGTTTTCCTGCTCGCTGAGCCGCGCCGCGAGGACGCAGCCGGCCGAGCCTCCACCGACGACCAGCACGTCATAACGCACGCGCGTAGCCAATCACGAGACCGGGTAGGAAGAAGCCGTGGTGCACCCAGTCGAGAAGGCAAAAGACGTTGCCGACGCCGCGACCCATCCGGTCGAGACCGTCAAGGACCTGGCCGCGGAAGTGGAACGCGGGCGCAGCCCTCGAACTCCCCTGCTGGCGCTGACCGGCGTCACGCTCTTTCTGAGCGTGATCTTCGTGATCATCCTGGCCGTCGCCCTCGTCCTCTACTTCGCCTACGGTGGGAAGTAGCCGCGGACTAGTCTGACGGCGTGGACCCGCTCGCCGTCTTCAGCCCGGAAACGCGGGCCTGGTTCGAGAACGCGTTCGAGGCGCCGACGCCCGCGCAGACCCTCGGCTGGCCGGCGATCGCAAGCGGCAAGCACACGCTCATCCAGGCTCCGACCGGCTCCGGGAAGACGCTCGCCGCCTTCCTCTACGGGATCGACCGGCTCAACTCCGAGCCCGGCCGGGGGCTCCGCCTCCTCTACGTCTCGCCGCTGAAGGCGCTCAACTACGACATCGAGCGCAACCTCCGCGGGCCGCTCGCAGGCCTGAAATCGGAGCTGCGGATCGCGGTTCGCACCGGTGACACGCCCCAGCGGGAACGCGCGGAGATGCTCCGCCATCCGCCCGACATCCTGATCACGACGCCCGAGTCCCTCTTTCTCCTCCTCACTTCACGCGCGCGCGAGAACCTGAAGGGCGTCCGGACGCTGATCCTCGACGAGGTTCATGCCGTTGCGGGCACCAAGCGCGGCGCGCACCTGGCCTTGTCCGTGGAACGCCTGCAACGGCTGACCGACGAGCCGTTCCAGCGCATCGGCCTCTCCGCGACGCAGCGACCGCTCGAGGAGATCGGCCGTTTCGTGTCCGGCGCGCGGGCGATCGAGCTCGTCGACGCCGGCACCGCCAAGGAGCTCGACCTCAAGGTCGTCGTGCCCGTGGAGGACATGCGGGAACCCGGCGCGCAGGACACGATGTCCGAAGGATCGCAGCAGTCGATCTGGCCGTCGATCTACCCCGAGATCCTCAGGCTCGTCGAAGAGCACCGCTCGACGATCGTCTTCGTCAACAACCGCCGCCTCGCGGAGCGGCTCGCGCTCCGCCTCAACGAGCTCGCGGAGAAGGAGATTGCCCGCGCCCATCACGGCTCGATCGCACGCGAGCAGCGCGTCGAGATCGAGGAGCTGCTGAAGGCAGGGGAAATCCCGTGCCTCGTCGCCACCTCTTCGCTCGAGCTCGGTATCGACATGGGCGCCGTCGATCTCGTCATCCAGGTCGAGTCGCCGAAGTCGGTCGCGCGTGGGCTGCAGCGGATCGGCCGCGCGGGACACGAGCTCGGCGCCGTCTCGAAGGGCCGCATCTTTCCGAAGTTCCGCGCCGACCTGCTCGAGTCCGCGGTCGTCGTCAAGCGCATGCTCGAAGGCGAGATCGAGGAGACCGTCATCCCGCACAATCCGCTCGACGTGCTCGCGCAACAGATCGTCGCGATCGCCGCCGAGGAGGAGATCTCGGTCGACGACCTGCACGAGCTCGTCCGCGCCGCGTATCCGTTCGCGGACCTCTCGCGCGCGCAGCTCGAGAACGTGCTCGACATGCTCGCCGGCCGGTACCCGTCGGACGAATTCGCCGAGCTGCGGCCGCGCATCGTCTGGGACCGCACGGCGGGCGCCATTCGCGGCCGCGAGGGTGTGCGGCGGCTCGCGGTCACGAACGCCGGCACGATTCCCGACCGCGGCCTCTTCGGCGTGCATCTCGTCGACGGCGGCGGCCGCGTCGGCGAGCTCGACGAGGAGATGGTCTACGAAGCGCGTGCCGGTCAGACCTTCCTGCTCGGCGCGTCGACCTGGCGGATCGAGGAGATCACGCGCGATCGCGTGCTCGTCTCGCCGGCGCCGGGAGTGCCGGGCGCCGTGCCGTTCTGGAAGGGCGAAGGCGTCGGCCGGCCGTACGAGCTGGGCGAGGCGATCGGACGCGCCTCCAGGGAGCTCGTGGCTCAGAGCGAAAAGGCTGCGACGAAACGCCTCACCGAGGAACACCGCCTCGACGAACGCGCCGCCGGGAACCTGCTGACGTTCCTGAACGAGCAGGCCGCGGCCACCGGTGCCATTCCCTCGGATCGGACCGTCGTCGTGGAGCGCTTCCGCGACGAGATCGGCGACTGGCGGCTCTGCATCCTGACGCCGTTCGGCGCGCGCGTGCACGCGCCGTGGGCGCTCGCGCTCGCGGCTCGTCTGCGGGAATCGCTCGGTCTCGAGGTGCAGTCGATCTGGTCGGACGACGGAATCGCGTTGCACCTTCCGGACGCCGACGCGCCGCCGCCGACCGACGACGTCGTCATCTCGCCGGACGAGGTCGAGGAGCTCGTCGTGCAGGAGGTGGGACAGAGCGCGCTCTTCGGCGCCCGCTTCCGCGAGAACGCCGCGCGTGCGCTCCTGATCCCGCGTCGCCGGCCCGATCAGCGGACGCCGCTCTGGCAGCAGCGGCTCAAGGCGCAGGGCCTGCTGCAGGTCGCGCGCAAGTACGGCTCGTTCCCGGTCATCCTCGAGACGTACCGCGAATGTCTGCAGGACGTTTTCGACCTGCCGTCGCTGAAACGTCTGCTGACCGG
>DASWEF010000010.1:0-2231 GCA_036394855.1 Gaiellaceae bacterium
CCCGCCCGAGGCGCCCGTGACCAGCACCCGCTCGCCTCGGGCGAGCCGCCCGTGCACAAACAGTGCTTGCCAGGCGGTCAGCCCGCCCATCGGCAGAGCTGCCGCCTCGACGTGGCTCAGCCGCAAGGGCTTCGGTGCAAGCACATCGGCTGGGACGACGGCGTACTCGGCAGCCACGCCGTTGCGATCGAAAGGCGTGAGCGCATATACCTCGTCACCGCTGTCGACGACAACGCCCGAAAGCTCGTAAGACGGAATCGCCGGCAGTCGATCGACCGGCCACTCCAGCTCGTCACGCGTAATCGCCGCCGCATGCACGCGCACCAGCACCTCGCCCGGATCCGGCGACGGCGGCTCGATCTCCTCAACCTTCAAGCCGTCATCGTGCAGCCGTACCGCTAGCACGCCGCTCCCCTGCTGCCCCTGTTGGACTTCGTTCCTCAGGAGATCTTGCCATCTACCACCCTCCTGCTCGGAGACGTCGCCTGCGCCAGTGATGCTGGAATGACGCCTGGGGATTAACTCCAGCCTCTGGACGTGCGCGCACCGCGACCCGCGCAACTCGGGCGCGGCCCAGGCTAGGTTCGGAGTGACAGGACGATCGCGCCGTCCGCTCCCGCGACTACATCGCGCAGCGCTTGTGCCGCCTGTTCGAGCGGACGGACGGACGCGATTGGCACGCTAAGGGTGCCGTGGGCCAGCAGCTCCGCGAGGGCCGAAAGCTGCCGACCATCGGGCCGGACGTAGACGTCGGATACGGCGACGCCCCGTTCCTCCCGCGGCGGGTCGCCCGTGATCGTGGCGAGGCGGCCGCCGTCAGCAACCGCCTTCAACGTGGTGTCCGCCTGCCCGCGGGCAGCGTTGACGGCCTTGGGCGCGCCGCCGCCGGTGATCTCGCGAACGAGCGCAGGCCAGTCGCCGTGGTAGTCGAGCACCTCCGACGCGCCGTAGTCGCGGATGCGCTCGGCCTTCTTCGCGCTCGCGGTCGCGATCACGCGGGCGCCCCGAGCCGCGGCGAGCTGGACGAGCAGGCCACCCGTGACTCCGCCGGCTCCGTTGACGACGACCCAGCCGCCGCTCTCGATCCCGAGAGCCTCGTCGAGTGCCTGAGCCGCAGTGAGCGCCGGAATGGGAAACGCTCCGCCGGCTTCCCATGACGCCTCTGGCGGCCGGGCCGCGACGGTCGCCGCCGGCGCGAGCACCCTCCCCGCCCACGTCCCGTGACGCCGGAGCGGCAGCGGATGTGTCATCACCTCGTCGCCCTCGCGCAGCTCGGCCACGCCGGAGCCGGCCGCTGCGACCGTCCCGGCCGCCTCCGTCCCGAGCGCCATCGGAGCCGGGCCGCCGATCTGCCAGCTGCCGATCCTGACAAGCTCGTCCCAGTTGCCGATGCCGGCGGCAACGACGTCGATCAGGACCTCGCCTGCGGCAGGCGTCGCAGGCTCGTCCACCTCGAAGATCTCGACGGGCTCGCCGAGTACTGTGATCCCGGCCGCTCGCATCCTGTTCGGCGCACGTTACTGGCGTCGGTGATGCGGCGCGCGCCGCTTTGGCACGTCGCCAGAGGAGTGCGACGCGAGCAGGCGACAGATGACTTGCCTGCGCCAGTGTTGCTAAATGTTCCCTGAGGCGTCGCCCAGCACGTGCTCAGTCCGGCGGATAGAAACCGGCGCGTTCGCAGCTCAGCCGTAGGCGAGTTACCCACGAGTTGCGGTCGTCGAGCGCTGACCAGATCGGCCAATCCGGAGATGACTCGATCTTGTGCAGGATCGACCACACCAACCCGAACGCCGTACTCTCGTCCGGCGGAAAGAGATCGATGAGTGCGACGGCCTCGTCAGCCGTCGGCGCTTCCGGCAATGCAGAAATCGCGTCGCCGTAGCGCCTCGTCGTCGCTTCGTCTAACTCATCGCTCGCCGGCAACGGACCAAACGCGACCAGCTTCTCGAATTCGGCTCGCATCGGAGCGAAGCTACCCAACCTAGAAGCCGCCGGCGGAAGGCCGGTTCGGTGCGCCACTGTTCGCGAGTACACCCTGACCCGGATGAAGGTGCCTTGTCTCGGGTTAGGCTCATCAAGTGCGTGATCACCGGAGCCTGTTGGGAAATCGCGACCGCGTAGTTGCGGCGATCTTCGCCCTCAGCGTGGTCGGTACGCTGATTTTCGATGCGGCGCACGCGTGGTTCTGGCAGCGAGCGCACGACACGGCTCCCGTAGCTGCAGTCCTGGTG
>DASWEF010000011.1:0-2225 GCA_036394855.1 Gaiellaceae bacterium
GCACCCGCGTGCTTCTGAACGTTCGCCAGCGCCTCGGCGACGACGTAGTAGGCCGCGGCCTCGATCTGTTCCGGCAGGCACCGGTCGGGAAGCGCGGCGAGCTCGACCGAGACCGGAGAGCGCAGCGCGAGCGCCTCGAGCGCCGGCGCCAAACCTCGCTCCGACAGGATCGACGGATGGAGCCCGCTCGCCAGCTCGCGCAGCTCCTCGAGGCCGGCGGCCAGCTCGTCGATCGCGGCGTCGAGCAGCGCGGCGCGGCCGTCGTCGGCAGAGCTGCGCAGCCGTCCGATGGTCAGGAGCACCGCCGTGAGCCGCTGCTGGGCGCCGTCATGGAGATTCCGCTGGATGCGGCGGCGCTCGGCGTCGGCGACCTCGACGAGGCGTGCGCGCGACGCGCGCAGCTCCGCCTCGGCCTGCTTCCGGTCGGTGATGTCGCGCAGGTAGCCGGTGAAGGTGGGCGGGCCCGGGAGCGCGATCTTCGTGATCGTCAGCTCGACCGGGAACTCGGTCCCGTTCTTGTGTACGGCGGTCAGCTCGAGTCGCTTGTCGAGGATGACCGGATGCTCGGTCTCGAGGAAGCGCGCCAGTCCGTTTCGGTGCGAGGCGCGCAGCTTCGGCGGCACGATCAGGTCCGCCATGTCCCGGCCGATCGCCTGGTGCGCCCGCCAGCCGAAGATCGCCTCGGCCGCGTGGTTCCAATCGAGGACGCGGCCGGCCTGATCCATCGTGATCACCGCGTCGAGCGCCGCCTCGAGCATCGCGCGCAGCCGCGACTCGCTCGCCCGCACCTCGGTCTCGGCGTGGCGGCGTGCAACGAACTGGCCGACCTGGCTCCCGAGCACGCTCATCGTCATGAGCAGTTGCTCGTCCGGCTCGCGTGCCTCGTGGGAGAAGAACTCCATCACGCCGACGATCCCGCGCGGACTGCGCAGCGGGAAGCCGAACGCCGCGTGCAGGCCGGAGCGGCGGGCTGCGTCGGCGCGCGGGAAGTTCCGGTCCGTCGGCACGTCGACGATCCAGGTCGGCTTGGCGGTTGCGAGAACCCTGCCCGGAAGGCCCTCGCCGGCGTCGAGCGTGAGCCGTGCGCTGAGCGCCTCGAACTCCGGGGCGCCGTCGCCCGCGTGCCACGTAGAGACGCAGCGCAGGCGCCGGTCGTCCGGGCCGGCTTCCCAGACGGCGCCGAGCTCCCAGCCCAGCGCGCGGCCGATCGCTTCGAGCGACGCCGCGTAGACTTCGACAGGAACCTCGGTTTCGGCGAGGATCTGCGCGACTTCGTGCTCGACGCGCTGCAGGATCTGCGCGTCAACGATGACTGACATGGGCACCAATGACGCTACACCTGTCGAGGGCGAAACGGAAGGCTCCGTGGGCACCCTGCGCGTCGTGGTGGCCGACGACAACGCCTTGCTCCGCGAAGGGATCGCCTCGCTGCTCGTCGACGCCGGCCACGACGTCGTCGGTCGCGCGGTGGACGCGGACGATCTGCTCCTGAAGGTTCGCTCGTACACGCCCGATATCGCGATCGTCGACGTGCGCATGCCGCCGGGAAATGCCGACGACGGCCTCGTCGCGGCCGCGGAGATTCGCCGGACGTACCCGACCGTCGCAGTCCTCGTGCTCTCTCAGCACCTCGAGCCCGCGTACATGCTCGAGCTCGTGGGCGACGACGCGTCGGGCGTCGGCTACCTGCTCAAGGACCGCGTGCGGGACGTCAACGAGTTCGTCGGCTCCGTCGAGCGCGTCGCGGCGGGAGGGACGGCGTTCGATCCGGAAGTCGTGAAGACGCTCGTGGGCGGCCGTCGTCGCTCTTCGCTCGACGAGCTCACGGACCGGGAGCGGGACGTGCTGTCGCTCATCGCGGAAGGCCGCTCCAACCGCGCGATCGGCAAGCAGCTCTTCCTCAGCTCCCGCGCCGTCGAACGGCACGTCCAGGGGATCTTCCGCAAGCTCGGCCTGCCCGACAGCGAGGACGACAACCGGCGGGTCCTCGCCGTGCTCGCGCTGCTCGGGCACTAGGCGTACTGGTCGGAAAACCGACAGCGATCAGGCGGTCGGCAGCCTGGTCTCCTGTGGCGGCGGCCGCGAGGCTTGTCTCGTGAACTACGAGACGCAAAGGAGCCTGAGATGAGCCTCGACCTGGAAGCCCTCGAGACCAGCTTCGACCTCGTCGCGCCGCGCGGCGACGAGTTGATGGACGAGTTCTACGCGCGCCTCTTCGCTGCCGC
>DASWEF010000012.1:0-9447 GCA_036394855.1 Gaiellaceae bacterium
TACCAGGAGGACCACCTGATCAGCCTCGAGCTCGGCGGGCATCCGACCGATCCGCGCAATCTCTGGCCGGAACCGTATCCGCGCGCCTCCGAGATGGACTCGATCGAGAATGACCTGAACGCCAAGGTCTGTTCCGGCGACATGTCTCTCGATGAGGCGCAGCTCGAGGAGTCGGAGCTCAAGCACACCGACGGCTAAGGTCCAAAGACGTGAGCTCCGCCGCGATCGAGCGCCACGCGATCCGCACCGCGGTGAGCCTCGGCGCCGCGGGCGCCCTCGCCGGAAGCCTGACCTTCCTGCTGATCCGGCTGCTGGGAGACATCCACGGCAAGCCGTGGCAGGAGGACGAGGCCGTCGCAGGCCTCATCTCGGCGCGGCCGCTCGGAGACCTTCTGCACACCGTCCTGCTCGACCGCGGCGGCGCGCCGCTGCACTTCCTGCTCGTCCACGCCGCGTTCGCGATCGGCGGATCGGCGCAGACGGTGCGCTGGCTCTCGCTGGCGTTCGCATTGGCGACGGTGCCGCTCTGCTACGACCTCGCCCGGAGACTCGCCGGCCCGTTCGCGGGCATGACGGCTGCCGCGCTCGCGGCGACCTCGCAGCTGCTGACGATCTACGGGACGTTCGGCCGCATGTATTCGCTGTTCGCCTTCGCGAGCACCCTTGCGCTCGACCTTTTCGTCCGTGCCGTCGAGGAGCCGCGCCGGGGCACGCTGATCGCGGCGACCGTCGCCGCCCTGCTTCCCCTCGCGGTCCACCCGTTCGGCCTCTTCCTCTTCGTCGCCGAGCTCGCGGTCGCGGTCTGGCTGTGGCGGCTACGCGCACTCGGCGTCGGGTTGCTCGCCGTACCGCTGGTGCTCCCGGCACTGCGTCTGTCAGGCCGCTACGACCCGGACGTCGGGATGCCGGCGCCGGAGACCGCGCTGCGTGCGCTCGGCGGATCCGCCGGCGGCTACGGCGTCAGCCTCGTCGTCTTCGCGCTGCTCGCAGCCGTCGGGGCTTGGACGCTCCCGCGCGCGTTCTCGGCGCTCGGTTGCCTCGCGATCGTGGGGCCGCCTGCCGTCCTCGTGACAGCCGGCGCGGCCGGGATCACGAGTGACGGGCTCGCCCCGCGACACCTCGTCTTCGTGCTTCCCGTCTGGATCGCGCTCGTCGCGACCGGGATCGCGAGAATGCCGGCGCGCCTCGCCATCGCGGTCGCCGCCGTCACGGTTTCGGCATTTGCCCCGTCGGCCGTCGCGGACCCGCGGACGATCGCGTCCGGCGAAGCGGCCGCGGTCGCCGGACCGGCCGCTTGGCTCCGTACGCACATCGAGCAAGGAGACGTTCTGTATCCCTACTCACCGGTGTTTCTCGCCGCGCTGCCGCAGGCGGGAGTCGGGCGCGCATTTCCGCGCGAGCCGGTCTCGCTCGAGCGAGCGGTGCGACGGACGCGCACCGTTCACGACGTCCTGGTCGCCCTCCCGCTGCGCACCCCGCTTCCCACGGCCGCGCGGCGACGCCTGGCCACGGCCGGCATCCGCGCCCACGCGTTCCGTTCCTGGCTGATCCTCGAGACGCGCGGACCGTTCACCCGCGTGCCGAAGCTCCTCGGACGCGCCGCGTCGATCCTCAGGGGATCCAGCGCGTACTCGAGCGTCCTCCAGCTGCGCGGCGCCGCCTGCCGCTGCTAAGCGCTCGCGACCTCGACCGACGGCACGTCGCCCCAGAGATCCTCGAGGCGGTAATAGTCGCGCGCGTCCGGCGTGAAGATGTGCAGGACGACGTCGAGATAGTCCGCGACGATCCACGTCGCCTCCCCCTGCCCGTCGACGGAACGCGGTAGGAGACGAACCTCGTGCTTCATTCCGCGATGCACCTCGTCGTAGATGGCGGCGGCTTGCCGCGGGTTCTGGCCCGTGCAGACGACGAAGAAATCGGTGTAGGAGCAGACCGGCCGCATGTCGAGAATGACCACGTCCTGCGCCAGCTTTTCCTGGGCGAGGCCGGCAATGCGGCGCGCTTGTTCGAGTGGCGTCAGTGTGGCTTCAGATCCTTTCGGGGTGCGCGCAAAGTGTAGCCGGGCCTCTACGCGTTCCGGTAGAGCCCCAACGAGTGAATCAGCTCCGCGACGGCCGGCGGGACGAGCCCGTCGATCGGCTCCCCCGCGGCGACGTGCTCGCGAATCCCGCGCGAGGAGATCGGGAGCGGCTCGATCTCGAAGAACTCGACGCGCTCGGGTCGAGAGAGCTTCGCCAGCACCGCGTCGAGGCGATCGTGCGGATAGCCAGGACGCGTCGCGACTCCGAGCCGAGCACGGGCGACGACGCCCTCCGGATCCTTCCAGGTCGAGAAGTCGCAGAACTCGTCGGCCCCGATCAGGAAGAGCGGGTCGCGCCAGCGCCCCGACTTGAGCATGTCCACGGTCCGCTCGTGGGGATCGAGCTCGACCTCGCGGTCGGGGAACGCGGCCCGGACGAGCCGGAGGCGGGTGTCGGCGTCGAGCTGCACCTCCTTGTGTCCGGGCCTCACGGCGACGAGGACGACGAGCTCCTCGCCGAAGCGCTCATCCGCAGCCCGCGCCAGCGCGAGGTGTCCGTTGTGCGGCGGGTTGAAGCTGCCGCCCAACAGCGCCGTCATTGAACTTGGAGTACCTCGCCGTCGACCTCGATCTCGTCGCCCTTGCGCGCGCCGGCGGCCTTGAGCGCGGCGGCAAGCTCCTCCTCGTCGGACGGAACGTCTCCCGCGATCCGGAAGCCTCGATCGGTGCGAAGGATGCGAAAGCGTCGCCCATCCGGCCGCGGCCGGTAGACGAGAAAGTCGACGAGCCCGTCCTCCGAGGTCGCCGGTGGAGCCTGCGGCGGACACAGCTCGAAGAGCGCCCGCTTCAGCTCCTCGATCCCTGCGCCCGTCGCGCACGAGACCCGAAAGACGCGAACGATGCGGTCGTCGACGACCTCGAACGCAGGTGAGTCCGCGCGCAGGTCGATCTTGTTCAGGACGACCGCCTGTGGCCGCTGTTCGAGGCCGGCCCCGTACGCGGCCAGCTCGCGGTCGATCGCGGCGAAGCGGTCGGCCGAATCGTCCTCCGCCGCATCGATCACATGCAGCAGGAGATTGGCGCGCTCGAGGTGGGCCAGGAACTCGTGCCCGAGCCCCACTCCCTCGCTCGCTCCCTCGATCAGCCCGGGAACGTCGGCGACCGTGAGCTGCCGGGTGGCGTCCGGCGAATCGACGGTGCCCAGCACCGGGGCGAGGGTCGTGAACGGATACTCCGCGACCTTCGGGCGCGCGTTCGAGATGCGCGTGAGCAGCGACGACTTGCCCGCATTCGGGAGCCCGACGAGTGCTGCGTCCGCGAGCAGCTTCAGCCGCAGGTCCAGCGTCGCCTCTTCGCCGGGCAGGCCGGTCTCGGCAAAGCGCGGCGTGCGCCGGGTCGGACTCGCAAATCGCTTGTTGCCCCGGCCTGCAATTCCCCCGCGTGCGGCGATCACCCGCGCCGCAGGGCTCGCGAGGTCGGCGATCAGCTGGCCGTCTTCGTCGCGCACCTGCGTTCCGACGGGAACGGGAATCTCGACGGTCTCGCCCGTCGCGCCGTACTTCAGCGCACCGCGTCCGGGCTCGCCGTTACCCGCCTTGAAGCGCCGCTTCGAGCGGAAGGCCGAGAGGTCGCGTAGATCCGGGTCGGCGACGAGAACGACGTCGCCGCCTGGACCGCCGTCACCGCCGTCGGGTCCGCCCTTCGGCACGTGCTTCTCGCGGCGGAAGTGCAGGCTGCCGTCGCCGCCGCGACCCGCCTGCACGTGGATGCGGGCGCGGTCGTTGAACATACGTACCTAGTCTGCGGCGCCGTTGACTTCGACGAACCGGCGTTCCCCGCTCCGACGGAACGCAACGGTGCCCGGCCTGGTGGCGAAGATCGTGTCGTCGCGCCCGATGCCGGTGCCGGTGCCCGCGCGGAATCTCGTCCCCCGCTGGCGCACGAGGATCATCCCGGCCTTGACCTCCTGCCCGGAGAAGATCTTCACGCCGAGCATCTTCGGGTTCGAGTCGCGCCCGTTCCTCGACGAGCCGAGTCCCTTCTTGTGGGCCATCTAGCTCTCCTTCTCCTTCTTGGTTGCGAGCGCCGATTCCAGCGCCGCGATCGCGCCCTTGCGGTTTGCATGGGCCCGCTCGAACTCGAGCGCCGCCTCGAGCTGCTCGAGCTTCCATCGCTTCGACTTCTCGCTGATCTCCACCACGGTGAAATCTGCATAGCCGCGCGGCGGCTGAACGGCAGCGGCCTCCTTCGGCTCTGCCTTCGGCGTCGGGGCGGCCGGCTCCTTCTCCTTCTCCCTTTCAGCCACGGCCGCGCGCTTCGCGGCGGCGCCGATCGACTGGATCTCGATCTGGGAGAGATGCGCCCGGAAACCCGTCTGCCGCCGATAGCCGGTCTTGGGCCGGCGCTTGCCGATGCGAACCTTGTCGCCGAGAACGTGCCCGACGACCTTTGCGGTCACCTGGATCCTCGGCGCGAGCGTTCCGTCGCCGTCGCCGCCGGAGAAGAGCACGTCGGGGTGAAACGTCTTACCCTCGTCGGTCTTGAGCCGGTCCACGAGCAATCGCTCGCCCTCGCGGACGCGGTATTGCTTCCCGCCGAGTGAGATGATCGCGTATGTCGCCATTTCGCTGAAAACGCGGGCTTTTTGCCCGCGAGCCGAGGCAGTTTAGCGGCCGTGGCGACCCTCCGCCACGGCGCTCGTCCGGGTCTGCGCGAGGTCTGGATGCTCTGGACCGTCTACGCCTTCGTCGCCGCAGAGGTCTTCGCCACGTATGCGCGGCTGCCCGTCCGCGAGCTCTACCACGTGAGTGGAAACGGCAGGACGGGAGGTGCGGGACGCGCCGTCGTGTTCCTCAACTACCCGCTCGCGCTCGCAGCGATTGCGCTCGTGGCGATCGTGGCGGCGCAGGCGCGGAGCCGCACGGTCAACGTACTCGCGCTCGTGGCCGTCGTCCTCTGCGCGGCCGTCTTCTGGCCGGGCATGGTCGATCAGGCCGACCTCGATGTGAAGTGGTGGAACGCGATTGCAGCGGCGGGCGTCTTGCTGGCGCTCTTGCTGACCGTCACCGCGACTTGGCGCGAAGGGCTCGGTCCTCGCGTTCACGTGAGCGGCGATCGCCTACGTCTCGTCGCCGCGGTCGTGCTGGTCCTGGTCGCGCTGCCGTGGCTTGCCGCGGAGCTCGGCTTCCTGATCGGCCGCTGGCCGGTCTTCGGATCCGTCTTCTACTCTGACGAGTGGTACGCGCGGTTCGGTCACGCGCGCCTGCATCGCGCCGTCCACGCAGGACACCACCACGGCCTGGACGGAACGCTCCTCGCGCTGACCGCGATCCTCCTGTCCCGAAGCCTCGGGCGGATCGGACCGATCCTGCGGGGTCTGCTCGCGGCCTACCTCGCGATCCTGCTCGTGTACGGGCTCGCGAACGTCGCGAACGACTTCTGGCTGGAGCAGGTGGTCAAGCGCGGCGTCACCGGCTGGGAAGTGCCGTCGATGCTCGTGCCGGCGTTGAGCCTGCCCTGGCTCGTGCTGCTCGTGCTCGCGGTGGTTGCGTACGTGCTGTTGTTCCGAAACGTCGCGCTCGGTCAACCGATCGGCTACCGGCCTCTCGCGTGGCCTGCCGTGGCGCAGCTTCCGATCGCTGCGCTGCTGGTGATCGGCCTGCTCCACGGCGCGCACCGGCACACGACTCCGCTCGGGACGGTCAACGGCATCGCGTTTGCGTACGCGCCGGAAGGAACGTCCCACGTGTTCATGACACGCGATAGAGCGGTCGTTCAGCTCACCGACGGCGACGACACGGAGCTGGCGCCGGATTGGTCACCGAACGGTCGGCGCATCGCGTTCCAATCCGACCGCGACGGCAACTGGGAGATCTACGTCATGGGCGCCGACGGGACCGAGGTTCGCCGATTGACCGACGATGACGCACAGGACGGCGAGCCGAGCTGGTCACCGGACGGCAAGCGCATCGCCTTCGTCCACGACGGCGATCTTTACGAGCTGCGGGCGAATGGACGAGAAGCACACAGCCTGGAGAACGACGGTGAATGGCCGTCGTGGTCGCCGGACGGCAAGGCTCTCGCTTGGGACGTCGAGTTCGGAGACCACTCCTACGGCCTTGTTGTCAACGGACCGGAAAGCGGTCTCCGAGAGTTTGGGGCGCCGGATCATCGACGGCCGGTCTGGTCGCCGAAAGGTGACGTGCTCGCCTATCAGTGCAGGAGCGGCGACCACTGGCACATCTGCACGCTGAATCCGAAGACCGGATCAATGCACGTGCTGACGGGTGACGACTCCGACGCGTTCGCGCCGGCCTGGTCACCCGACGGGCGTCGACTCGCCTTCATCGGCGACCGCGACGGAAACGATCAGCTCTACGTGATGCGCGCGGACGGTACCGGACTCATCCGGCTCACGAGCGGCCAGGCCGACAAGGACACGCCGACCTGGGCGCCACCCTAGCCCTTGTCCAGCTCGTCGCCCCATTCAGACATGGGGACGTACTCCCAGCGGTCGGGTTCTTCACTCTCGGGGTCTTCGGGCTTCGCCCCGTCGCCCGCTGCAACGACTGCCGCAGTCTTCTTCTTTCGCCCTCGGCCCCCGCGCGAGCCGCGCCGCGTCTTCCTCTTCGGCTTCGGGGCGGCGGCGGCGTCCGGGGCGACCGGCGCCTCTTCGGACTCCTCCTCCGGCTCCTCGCCGAGCTCGCGGTCGGGGAGGTGAATCTTTGCCACCGGCTGCTCGACCTCCGGCTGCTCGACCGTGCCGTCTCCGGACGCCGCCGCCGGCGAGGCCGCCGTCGTCTTCTTCCGCCCCCGTCCGCCGCGTGACCCACGCCGGGTCTTCTTCTTCGGCTTTGGCGCTTGTTCGGCCTCCGTGGGTTCTTCGGCCTCCGTCGGCTCCTCTGCCTCCGCCGGCTCCTCTGCCGTGGGCTCCGCCGCGGCTTCCGGCTCCGCCTTCTTCGCCGCCGGACGGCGCGTGGGCTTCTCCGCCTCTCCCTCGGCGGTGATCGGCGGCTCGGCCTCGTCCGCCGCCCGGGTCGCGATCGTCGCGTAGGCGGTGCCGTGCACGACACGCTCGACGTGCGCCTTCACGTTCTTGCCGACGAGCTTCGCCGCGCCCGCGACGCAGACGGCGAACCCGTCGACCTTCCCGACACCCGCCTCCGGATCGTGCAGGCCCACCTCGACGAGCTTGACCTCGATCGTCGCGCCCTCGGCAACAGGGGCCGGCGGCGCCAGGTCCTCGCGCTTGCCTTCCTCGAGCACGAGGAAGTGGTCGAGGTGCGTGTTCGCCTTCGGCTCGAGGTAGAAGCGACGGCGGGTCTGCTTCTCGAGCTCGACGAGCCTGGACGCGCCGGGGCCGATCAGCAGCGAGTCGACCTTCGCGGCGACCTCGACCCGGTAGGCCTGGTGACGCGAGCCCGCCGCGAGCGCGCGCAGGCGGCGCTCGACGTCGACCGCCGCGGACGCCTCGGAAATGATGATCCCGTCGCCGCCGCAGGTCGGACATTTCTTCGTCATGATCTCCCGTGGACCGTCGGTGACGTTCTGACGCGTCATCTCGACGAGCCCGAGCGGAGAGATCTCGACGACGTAAGTCTTCGTCCGATCCCGCTCGAGCTCGCTGCGGAGAGCCTCTTCGACGGTGGCGCGGTTCTTGGGATTCGCCATGTCGATGAAGTCGATGACGATGATGCCGCCGATGTCACGTAGGCGGAGCTGGCGGACGACCTCCTTCACCGCCTCGAGGTTGTTCTTCGTGATCGTGTCCTCCAGCCGGGCGCCCGATGATCTCGAGCGCGAGCCGACGAAGCGTCCGGTGTTGACGTCGATCACCGTGAACGCCTCCGCGTAGTCGAAGATGAGGTAGCCGCCGGAAGGAAGATCGACGCGGCGGCTGAGCGTCGACTTGATCTCCGCATCGACGCCGTACGCCACCATCAGCGGTTGCTTCTCCTTGTAGCGGACGACGCGCTCGACCATATGCGGTGACGTCTTCTTCAGGTAGCCGACGATGCGCTTGAACGCACGGTCGTCGTCGACGTAGGCCCGCTCGAAGTTCTCCGTGAAGAGGTCGCGCGTCACGCGCAGAGGCAGCTCGGCCTCCTGGTAGAGCAGCGTCGGCGGCTTCATCTTCTTGGCGCGCGCGTCGATCGCCTTCCACAGCTTCTGGAGGAACAGGAGGTCGCGCTCGATGTCCTCGGGCGACGCACCCTCGGCGGCCGTGCGGACGATCACGCCGCCGCCCTTCAGGTCGAGGCCCTTGAGGACGTCTTTCAGCCGCGCGCGCTCGTCGTCGTCGAGCCGGCGCGAGACGCCGAAGCCGTCTCCGTTCGGCTGGTAGACGACGAACCGTCCGGGGAGCGAGATCTCGGTCGTGAGCCGCGCGCCCTTGGTCTTCATCGGGTCCTTGACGGCCTGAACCATGATCGTCTGACCGCGGCTGATCAGGTCCTGGATCTTCTTGCCGTGCCGCTTTCCCTCGAGCTCCGGCGTCACGATCTCGTCGACGTAGAGGAAGCCGTTCTTCTCCAGGCCGATCTCGATGAACGCGGCCTCCATTCCCGGCAGGACGTTGTCGACCGTGCCGAGGTAGATGTTGCCGGCGATCGAGCGGCGCTCCGGACGCTCGAGATAGACCTCGGCGACGCGGTCGTCCTCGAGGACGGCGACCCGCTGCTCGCCGACGTCCACGGAGACGAGTAGCTCCCGTTTTGCCTCGGGGAGCGGTGCACGCCGCGGCGGCTCGCGCCGGCGTCGTTGTTGCGGGCGCTCGCGTTCGCGGCGGCGCGCGGGTGGCTTCCGTTCCGGCTTCGGGGCCGGCTTGGCCTCCGCGGCCGCCGCTTCCGCCTTCGGTTCGGCGGTTGCGGTCTTCCGGGTACGGCCACGTCCGCCGCGGGTCCCGCGACGGCGTCTGGGCTTGGTGGCTGTCGTTTGTCCCGCCTCATCGGCGGGCTCTGCGATTACGGGCTCGGGTGCTTCTGCGGGAGCGGCAGCCTCGACGGGCGCCTGCTCCTCTGACGTCTTTCGGGATCGAAACCAGCGCAAGCGAAATCTCCTTCGTGCGCGCGCGCTGCAGCAACGCCTGCTAGGGAGGCGGCGCGGAGCGTGCGCGGCAAATAGTGATGGGCGGGGTGGTACATCTCGATACAGGCTAGCAACCGGCGCGGCTGGGCCCGACCTCCGGCGACGTAGCCGCCTGTCCGCGAAGCGGACCAGTGGAGGGGATCTGGAGGGACCGGCAGCCCCAGCGCGGATAACGTCCGGTCCTGGACCTACGCTTCCGACATCAGCGACAGGAGGTGAACCTGTGGTGGCCGGACAACGAGAAGCCCACGAGCTCCTGCTGATCGAGGAGGCCGACGCCTGGTTCGAATACCTGGAGGCGACCCGGGCTCAATCCGCGCTGCGCTACAAGGAAGTCGAGC
>DASWEF010000013.1:0-4274 GCA_036394855.1 Gaiellaceae bacterium
GCCTTCTACGAGCCGCTGCTCGTCGTGCCGGCCGGAGGTAGCAAGACAGTCCCGTGGCTCGCGCGCCGCTGGGCGTGGAGCAACGGCAACAAGACGCTGACGCTGAACCTCGCCAGAAACGTCAAGTGGTCGGACGGCAAGCCGCTGACCGCGGCCGACGTCGTCTACAGCCTCACGGCCGGCCGCCAGGACAAGACGATGGACCGGATCGGCCTCATCGGCGCGGACAACAACGTCGCGTCGATCAAGGCCAAGGGCGCCGCGAGGGTCGTGATCAGGCTCAAGACCGCCGACTCGCAATTCATCCCGGCGATCCTGAACCGGCAGTTCGTCGTCCCGAAGCACATCTGGTCCAAGGTGAAGGACGCGGCGACGTTCACGAACCCGAAGCCCGTCGGGTCCGGACCCTTCAATCGTGTCGCGCGCTTCACGACGCAGGACTACGTCCTGAACAAGAACCCGCACTACTGGCAGGCCGGGATGCCGAAGGTCGCGTGCCTCGAGTACGTCCAGGCAACGTCGAACGACGCCGCGCTGGCGCTGATCCAGAGCGGCCAGGTCGACTGGACGCACAACTTCGTCCCGAACGTCGAAAAGGCGTACGAGGCGAAAGACCCGAAGCACTTCCACTCGTTCTACTCGAATCGCGACTACCCGATCTCGCTCGTCTTCGACGACACGCAGTATCCGTACAGCATCGTCGCGTTCCGCAAGGCGCTCAGCCTCGCGATCGATCGCAACTCGGTCTGGAAGCTCGGCGAGTACGGCTACGAGCCGCCGGCCGACGCGATCGGCCTGAGCGGTCTCTTCCCGCAATGGGTGACCGACAAGTCGGTGAAGGCGCAGGCGAAGCAGATGGCGACGTACAACCCGACCGCGGCCAAGAAGCTGCTGACCGACAACGGGTTCACCTACAAGGGCAACAACCTGATCGATCCGAAAGGAAATGCGGTCAAGCTCGACATCCACGTCATCTCGGGCTGGTCGGACTGGGTCGCCTCGAACCAGATCATCACGAGGAACTTCCAGGCGATCGGGATCGACTCGAACGTGAAGCTCGAGCCGTCCTGGGGTGACTGGTTCCCGAACGCGTTCTCAACGAAGAACCCGACGCTCCTCTGGCAGGTCGCATCACGCGGTTCCGCCTACGGCTTCTTCTACGCGAACCTGTCGCAAAACGCGTTCATCCCCTCGGGGACGGACGCGAGCCCGACCGGGAACTGGGAGCACTATGCGAACGCCAAAGCAACGACGCTCCTCAACAAGTGGAAGGTGACGCTCGACGAGAAGAAGCAACATCCGATCGCCACGCAGCTGGAGAAGCTCTGGCTGCAGGACCTGCCGATCATCCCGGTGATGATCGGGGCGCGGTGGTCGACCTACAGCACGAGGTACTTCCACTGCTTCCCGACGAAGCAGAACTTCTACGCCGACCCGATCTTCACCACCAATCCCGACAACATCCTCCTGTTCACCCGTGTCTGCCCGGGCTCGAAGGCCGGGCTGTGATCGGGACCTAGTCCCTCCGGCCAACCGGCGGGCGGACTCCGTTCCGCCCGCCGGTCTAGGCTCGGGGCATCCACATGCGCTGGTTCGCCCGTCGCCTCGTCTTCTACGTCTTCGCAATCTGGGTCGCGCTGACGATCAACTTCCTGCTTCCGCGGCTGATGCCCGGAGACCCGATCGCCGGCCTGCTCGCGCACCTCAACCCCTCGCAGCTTGCCGCCAATCCGGGACTCATCCAGACGTACCAGGCGCTGCTCGGCGGCGGGCACCACTCGATCTGGCACGACTACGTCACGTACCTGGGCCGGGTCGTGCACTTCGACTTCGGCCTCTCGACGTCGAACTATCCGACGCCGGTGTCCGAGGTGATCGGCCGCACGCTGCCGTACTCGATCTTCCTCGTCGGAGTCGCGTTCCTGCTCTCGTTCATTGTCGGAACCGCGGTCGGGATGGTCGCCGCCTGGCGGCGCGGCGGCGTCGTCGACGGCGTGCTCGTCCCGACGTTCATGGCGATCGGTGCGTTCCCCGCCTTCTTCACCGCACTGCTCGGGCTCTACTTCCTCGGCTTGAAGGCGCACTGGTTCCCGATCCAGCACGCGTACGACACCGGCCTGACGCCGGGGTTCAACTGGACGTTTCTCTCGAGCACGCTGCGCCACTCGGAGCTGCCGATCCTCGTCGTTGTCGCCGCCTATGCCGGTGGATGGGTGCTGAACATGCGCACGGTGATGATCAACACGATCAGCGAGGACTACGTGACGATGGCCCACGCGAAGGGGTTGCGCGACCGCCGCGTGATGACGCGTTACGCGGGCCGAAACGCGATCTTGCCGCCGCTCAACGGATTCGCAGCGTTGTTCGCGAGCGCGGTGGGAGGGCTCGTCTTCGTCGAGTACATCTTCAGCTATCCCGGCGCCGGTTACACGCTTCAACAGGCAGTGCTCGGCAACGACTACCCGCTCGCCCAGGCGCTCCTCGTCGTGCTCTCCGTCTGCGTGATCGTCGCGAATCTGATCATGGATCTGCTCAACTTCGTCCTCGACCCGCGCCTGCGCACGAGCTGATGACGCAGGTCGACCCGATCGCACTCGACCTTCCGGCCGTGGCGCCGCGCGGCCGCGGCAAGCTGAGGGTTCCGGGCTGGCTCGTGCTCCTGCTCCGCAACCCGAAATCGTGTACGGGCCTCGCGATGGTCGCCTTCGTGGTGATCATCGCGCTGATCGCTCCGCTGATCTCGGTCGCCCACCCGAACGACTTCAACATCCTCGCGATGCGTCAGGCGCCGTCATGGCATCACCTGTTCGGGACCACCGACCAGGGGAGCGACATCTTCTCGCAGGTCGTGGTGGGCGCCCGCCGCTCGCTGCTGCTCGGCGCCGCGGCCGGAGCGCTCGCCACCGGACTCGCCGCCGTCCTCGGGATCACGGCTGCGTACATGGGCGGCGTCGTCGACGAGGTCGTGAACTTCCTGACGAACGTCTTCCTCACGATCCCGGCGATCCCGCTGCTCATCGTCGTCTCCGGCTATCTGAAGAGCCGCGGGATGGGGACGATGATCCTCGTGCTCGCGCTGGTGCTGTGGGCGTTCGAGGCGCGGATCCTGCGCGGACAGGCGCTGTCGTTGAAGAATCGCGACTTCATCCAGGCGGCGAAAGCGGCCGGCGAGTCGACGCCGCGGATCGTGCTGAGCGAGCTGGTTCCGAACATGATCAGCAGGATCGCGGCGGCGTTCGTTCTCGTCTTCTACATTGCGCTCCTGACGGACGCCGGCCTCGAGTTCCTTGGCCTCGGCGACCAGTCGGCGACGAGTTGGGGCGTCACGCTCTACTGGGCGCAGACGAACTCCACCGTGCTGCAGGGCGAGTGGTGGCCGTTCTTCTTCCCCGGCGCGGCACTCGCCTTCACGGTGCTCGGGCTCGTGCTGGTGCTCGCGGGAATCGACGAGGTCAGCAACCCGCGTCTGCGCACCGAGCGAGTGCGGCGCCGTCGCTTGCTCGCGCTCTTCGTCGGCGGACGTGCGGCCGCTCGTGCGGAGAGCCCCGCATGACGAGCCTGGTGGAGGAGCAGACCATGGCGCGCACGCGTGACACGACACTGCTCGAGCTGCGGCAACTCGTGGTCGAGTACGGCGTCGGCCCAAAGCGCGCGCGGGCCGTTGACGGCGTCGACTTCGCGATTCGCGAGGGCGAGATCGTCGGCCTCGCCGGCGAGTCCGGCTGCGGCAAGACGACGATCGCGAACGCGGTGATGCAGCTCCTCCGTCCGCCTGCACGGATCACGGGCGGCCGTATCCTGTTCGAGGGCGAGAATCTTCTCGGCAAGAGCGCCGAGGAGCTACGCCGCTTCCGCTGGCGCAACGTCTCCATGGTCTTGCAGAGCGCGATGAACGCTCTCAACCCCGTCATGCGCGTCGGCGATCAGTTCGTGGACGCGATGCGCGCGCACGAGCGCATCGACCGGCGGCGCGCGCTCGTGCGCGCGGGCGAGCTGCTCGAGCTCGTGGGCATCGACCGCCGGCGCACCCGCGCGTATCCGCACGAGCTCTCCGGCGGTATGCGTCAGCGCGTGATCATCGCAATGGCGCTGGCGCTCAAGCCGGAGCTGATCATCATGGACGAGCCGACGACCGCGCTCGACGTCGTGGTGCAGCGCGAGATCTTGCAGCAGATCGAGGCGCTCAAGCGCGACTTCGGCTTCGCGGTGCTCTTCATCACGCACGACCTCTCGCTGCTGCTCGAGTTCGCCGACCGGATCGCGATCATGTACGC
>DASWEF010000014.1:0-15592 GCA_036394855.1 Gaiellaceae bacterium
GATCAGACCTTCGCCTCTTCTTTCTCCTTCTTTGCCTCGTCGATGATCTTCTGGGCGATGTGCGACGGGACTTCCTCGTAGCGGAGGAAATGCATGTGGTAGTCGCCGCGGCCTCCGGTCATCGAGGTCAGCGCCTGGGAGTAGGTGAGGATCTCCGCCATCGGCGCCTCGGCCTTGATGGTCGTCATGCCGCCGCGCGGCTCCATTCCCTGGAGCCTGCCGCGCCGCGAGTTGAGATCGCCGTTCACCGCGCCGACGGCCTCGTCCGGCGCCACTATCTCGAGCTCCATGATCGGCTCGAGCAGGACCGGATCTGCCTTCTCGTAGGCGGACTTGAATGCGAGCGAGCCGGCGATCTTGAACGCCATCTCCGACGAGTCGACCGTGTGGTACGAACCGTCGACGAGGAGGACACGCAATCCCTGCACCGGCGCACCCGCGAGCTCGCCGCGTTGCATCGCCTCCTGAATTCCCTTGTCGACCGCGGGCCGGAAGCTCTGCGGGATCACTCCGCCGACGATCTTGTCGACGAACTCGTAACCCTGATGGCCGTCGAGCGGCTCCAGCACGATGTGGCAGTCGCCGAACTGACCGCGACCGCCCGTTTGCTTCTTGTAGCGACCCTGAGCGCGCGCCTCCTTGCGAATCGTCTCGAGATACGGGACGCGCGGCTGATGGAGATCGACCTCGACGTTGAAGCGGTTCTTCAACCGCTCGACCGCCACCTCGACGTGCATCTGCGACAGCCCGCTCAGCAGCTGCTCACCGGTCTGCGGATCGCGGCGCATCTGGATCGTGGGGTCTTCCTCGCTGAGCCTGCGCAGCCCGGCCGCCATCTTCTCCTCGTCGCCCTTCGACTTCGGCGCCACGGCAAAGCTCATCACGGGCTCCGGAAAGCCGATCTCGGGAGCCTCGACCTGGCGCTCCGCGTCGAGGAGCACGTCCCCGGTCTGCGTCTCCTTCAGCTTCGCCACCGCGCCGATGTCGCCCTCGCCGAGATCCGGGACCTGGGTGTGCTCCTTGCCCTGCAGCTCCAGCATCTGTCCGATTCGCTCCTTCGAATGCGCACGTGCATTCACGACGGTCGCGTCGCCCTTGAAGGTCCCGTTCAGCACGCGAAAGACGTTGATCCGGCCTGCGAAAGGATCCGCGATCGTCTTGAAGACGAAGGCCGCGGTGCCGCCGCCGTCCACGCTGATCGGCGCACCCTTCTTCGCCGGCGACGGGACCCCCTCCACGAGCAGGTCGAGCAGCGCGGTCGTGCCGAGGTTCTTCGAGGCGACGCCGCACGCGACGGGAAAGACCTCGCCGCGCGTCACCGCATCCTTCAGCGCCTTTGCCACCTCCTCTGCGGACAGCTCCTGACCGTCGAGGTAACGCTCCATCAATCCTTCGTCCGTCTCGACGACCGCATCGAGCAGCTTCTCCCGGTACTCGTCCACCTGTTCCTTCAGCTCCGCCGGAATCTCCACGGGGCCGCTCTCGCGCTCGCCTTCGGGATCCATGTACGCCTGCATGTGCAGGAGGTCGACGATCCCCTTCAGCTCGTGCTCCGCGCCGATCGGGATGTGCACCGCGACGCACTTGTCCGAAAGCTGGTCGCGCAGGGCGTCGAGCACGCGGAAGAAATCGGCGCGCTCACGGTCGAGCATGTTCACGACGACCACGCGAGAGAGACCGCCCTGTTCCGCACGGGCCCAGTGCCGCGAGGTCTGCACCTCCACCCCCATCACCGCGCTCACCGCGAAGAGCGCGCCCTCGACGACGCGCAGCGCCGCGATCGCGTCGCCCTGAAAACCGGCATCCCCCGGCGTGTCGATGAGGTTGATCTTCCGGCCCTGCCACTCGAGGTGGCAAATCGAAGCCGAGAGGGACATTTGCCTCCGCTGCTCGTCGTCGTCCCAGTCGCTGACGGTCGAGCCGGACTCCACCGTCCCCAAACGGTTCGTCGCCCCGGCCTGGAACAGCAGCGCTTCGACGAGCGACGTCTTCCCCGTCCCCCGGTGCCCGACGACGGCGACGTTGCGGATCTTGCCCGGCTCTACTGCCATGCCCTAGCCCCTCCTGACGACGCAGTTTCCGCCGGCCATCGTAACCACTAGGTTTCCAGGGCCCGAGTGGTGCTGCCCGAGAGCCGGGCCTTCAGGCGCAGGACCGCCTTGGTGTGGAGCTGGGAGACACGGGACTCCGTGACGCCGAGGACCTCCCCGATCTCGCGTAGGGTCAGCTCCTCGTAGTAGTAGAGCGTGACGACGAGCTTCTCTCGTTCGGGAAGCCGCGCGATCGCCTCGCCGATCGCCTCCTTCATCTCCGTCTGCGACAGCGTCCCCTGCGGGTCGGGCGCTTCGGTGTCCTCGATCGTGTCGATCAGGGCGACCTGATCGCCCGCGCCACTGCTCACCGTCCAGAGCTCGTCGAGCGCTGCGATCGACGAGCGCGAGATGTCGGTCAGCGACTCCCCCAGCTCGTCCGTGGAGATGCCGAGCTTCTCAGAGATCTCTTCGTCGGTCGGCGCGCGGTGAAGCTTCCGCTCGAGCTCAGCGATCGCCCGCTCGATGTCGCGTGCCCGCGCCCGCACCGAACGTGGGACCCAGTCCATGGCGCGCAACTCGTCGATGATCGAGCCCTTGATCCGCGCGATCGCGTAGGTCTCGAACTTGACGTCGCGCTCCGGGTCGTAGCGCTCGATCGCTCCGATCAGGCCGAGCAGTCCGTAGGAGACGAGATCGCCTTCGTCCACGTGCGCGGGCAGCCCGGAACCGAGGCGTCCGGCGACGTACTTGACGAGCGGCGCATACGTGAGGATGAGGCGATCGCGGAGGGCCTTGTCGCCTCTGTTCGTGCGGTATTGCCGCCACAGGGTCTTGGTGTCCTCGACCTCGGCCACGCGCAGAGGATACGCGCTGTTTCGGCCTACCTGAGCGCGCGGAAGGCCAGCGTCGCAAGCCAGAAGGCCAGGGCGGCCGCCGCGAGCACGACCACCCAGCGTCGAAGCTCGCTACCCGCGCCGTAGCCGGCGGCGAACGCCACCCCGGCGAAGCCGAGCGCGAGCATCGAGAAGAGCGCGCCGAGCGCGGGCCGCCGGCTCACGCGCGGGGGGCTCTCCAAAAGGCCACGGCTACAATCCTCCGCGAACCCAGGGCAAGCGATCTTCGATCCCGGCGTTTTGCGGCCGTGCCGGGCAAAGCCCGGCACGGCGACGAAATGGGTCAGGGCTACAATCCTCCGCGAGCCCAGGGGCGTAGCTCAGTTGGTAGAGCGGCGGTCTCCAAAACCGTAGGTCGGGGGTTCGAGTCCCTCCGCCCCTGCATCGTCTTTCCAGCGGAAACTCGGTACTCCGAGGGCTTTCGTCTGTGACTCTCAGCAACCGCATTCTCCATAACTCCCTCGGTCCGGCTTCTCTTCGGCAATGTGGTTGATTGCGCGGTATGTCCGCGCCCGGAGTCCGGGTGATCTGCGCCATTAGGCGGTGGTGCGTCTACCCCTGGTGCGCCCGGCCTCCCGGCCGCTGAACACGTCGAAGATCAGGCAACCGAGCAGCGCAACCGCCCAGTCGTTCCAGGAACCGAACCACTCCAAGTCGGGCGTTCCCTGCACCACCCAAACGATGAGCCAGATCAAGCTCGCCATGTTCCAAACGATGCTATCGCGGTGGCGAAAATAGGCCGTTCGGCCCATGGATTTTCTCGCGGCGCTCGTGTTGAGTGCGGTCCCTCCGGGTCTCCTCAGTGCGGCGTCTCCTTCTTCTTCTCCTGGCCATTCTCGCGTGCCTGCTCGCGCTCGCTTTGCCTGCTCGGGTCGAGTCGACGCACCTGAAGATCATCGTCGGGCTCACCGACGACACCGGAAAGTGGTTGGACCGGCAGGACGGGATCGTCGGCGTCCACCACGACCTCAGGCTGATGGCGGTACGCGTCACCATTCCCTGGCGGCCCGGGCAGGTTAGGCCGACCAGGCTCCAGCAGACCTACCTCCACCGGATCGCGCGCATGGCCCAGCTGAACGATCGCATCGTGCTCGCGGTCTACAACTGGGCTCGCTTCGCCCCGACGGAGACACGTGAGCAAATCCAGTACTGCTCGTTCCTACGCGGCGTTCTCAAGCGCGTTCCGCTCATCCACGACGTCGAGATCTGGAACGAGGCGAATTCGCCCGCGTACTGGCCTCAACGCGACGGCGCGAAGACCTACGTTGCGCTGCTCGCCCGCTGCTACGACGTCCTGCACTCGCGCCGCGCACCTGTCAACGTCGTCAGCTCGACTGCCTCCCGGCACGATCCGGCCGGCTTCGTCTATGCGCTCGGCGACGCCTACCGCGCCCGCGGTCGCGAACGGCCGATCTTCGACACGTTCGGCCACAATCCATATCCCGAGGACTCCTCGGAGCCGCCCTGGACGCTCCACGAGGACTCGTACCTGATCGGCGAGGGGGACTACGAGACGCTGATGAACGTCCTCGAGACGGCGTTCGAGGACACGGGCCAGCCCCGGCCGGGGACCCGGTGGGTCACGATCTGGTACGTGGAGGACGGTTTCCAGACCGTCCCGCCGCGGGCGAAGCGCCGTTTCTACCGCGGACGCGAAAACGACGCGCACGCCCTTCCGGCGCTCGCGTCTCGGTCGGAAGTCGACGGCGGCGGTCTCGATCAGGCGACGCAGCTTCGGAACGCCATCCTGCTCGCGTACTGCCAGCCCGCCGTCTCCGGCTTCTTGAACTTCGAGCTGCTCGACGAGGACAAGCTCGGCGGATGGCAGTCCGGACTGCTCTGGCGCGATGGGACGCGCAAGCCCTCCTACGACACCTTCAAGGCAACGATTGCAGAGGTGCGGCGGCGCGACACGGACTGCTCCAAGGTCCGCGGCGCGCCGCAAGACTGACCTCGCTCCAGGCGTCTACTCGACGGCGAGACGGGGAGGTCGGTCAGAGGGACTTTCCTCGTCTCGCCGTTAGGTCGACTCGAGCACGTCTTTCAGACGCTCGAGGTCCGAACGGAACTGCCGCTCCGCCTGCCTCGCAACCATCGGGCCGGCGAGCCGAAGCATCCCTCCGGTCTCGGCCTCCGCACGAACGCGCAGCAGCGTGTCGTCGCCCCGCTGCTCGAAGCTGTGGCGGACCCGGAAGCGGATCGGCCCGGTGAGCGCCTCGACGTCGAAGCGCCGGTCCGGCTCGTAACTCGTCACCTCGAGCTCGCTCTCGGCCGTTCGCCCGAGGAAGGCTCGCGTCTCTCTGAACCGGGAGCCCGTCGCCACCGGGCCATCGTCTTCCCACTCGGCCTCGAGCGCGCTCTCCTGCCACGCGGGCAGGTTCCGCACGTCCGTCACGTAGGCGAAGACGTCCCGCACCGGGCGCGCGACGGAGACTTCGAGTTCGAATTCCACAGCAGGCAGGTTAGGCTGCGCCGCCATGCGCGTCTCCTTTCTCGTACCCGCCTACAACGAGGCCGCGACGATCGTCGCCGTCCTCGAGCAGGTGCAGGAGCTCGAGCTGGAGAAGCAGATCGTCGTCGTCGACGACGGCTCCACCGACGGGACCGGCGAGCTTGCCGAGGAGTGGCGGCGCGGGCGTGACGACGTCGTCGTCATCCGGCAGCAGAATCGCGGGAAAGGGGCCGCGCTCCGTGCGGCGATCCCACTCGCGGACGGAGAGATCGCGGTGATCCAGGACGCCGACCTCGAGTACGACCCGGCCGACGTCCCTGCGCTGATCGAGCCGATCGAGCGTGGAGTCGCGGACGTCGTCTTCGGCTCGCGCCTCTCCGGTGGGCGCCCGCAGCGCGCGTACCTGTTCTGGCATCTGCTCGGGAATCGCTTCCTGTCGCTGCTGACGAACGTCCTCTACAACACGACGCTCTCCGACATGGAGACGGGCTACAAGGCGTTCCGGATCGAGGTGCTGCGCTCGCTCGACCTTCGCCAAGACGACTTCGCGATCGAGCCGGAGATCACGGCGAAGGTCTGCAAGCGCAAGCTGCGCGTCTACGAGCTGCCGATCGCGTACTACGGCCGGACCTACGCAGAGGGGAAGAAGATCACGTGGAGGGACGGCTTCAAGGCGATCCGCGTCCTTCTCGGCGTCCGCCTGTTCGGCTGAAGCTCGTCGGCGCGGCGGTCCTCGTGGCCGGCTTTGCGGCCTCGATCGCGATCGGCGCCGTCGAGCTGCTGCCACGCGTCGAGGACGGGATCGCGCGCGACTCGAAGCTGACCGCCGCGCAGCGGCGTCATGCGGCAGGTGATCGGCTCGGGCTCGATCCGGTTCCCTTCGACGCGTTTCGGGCAACCCTGCGGCCGCGCGAGCGCTACGCGGTGGACGTCCCGAGCGGCGTGAAAGGACCGTTCATCACACGCGGCGAGGTCGTGCGGGCGTACAGCGCGTTCTACTTCCTGCCGGCGATCCAGGTCCGCAAGGCCGGTCGTGTGTTCCACTACCGCTTCCCGTGAGAATCGCCGGGCTTCTCGGCGCCAACGCCCTGATGCTGGTGACGGGGCTCGGCCTGCTGCCGCTGCTCGGCGCTGCGCGCTCCTGGCGTGCGCTCGTCGCACGGTTGGGGCTCGCATACCTCTGCGGGATCGTCCTGGCGGGCCTCATCGCGGCCAATCTTGCGCTCGTGCGCGTGAGCTTCGGCTGGCTCGGGCTCGCCGTTCTGACGCTCGTCTCGGCGCTCGCCGGCGTGTGGCGGCTTCGCGGGACCGACCTGCCCGAATGGCGAGCCCCGAGTTGGACCGGCCTCGCCGGCGTCGCCACGCTCGCTGCCCTCCTCGTCGAGTACGGGCGCGCCTTCGCAGTGGCTCCGCTCGACCGCTACGACGCCTGGGCGATCTGGGCGCTCAAAGGACGCGCCCTGTACTCGTTCGGCTGGGCCGATCCCGCCGTCCTCGCCGGCCACGAGTACCGGTTCGCCAACCTCGACTACCCGCTCATGCTGCCGTCGCTCGAGGCAGTCGATTTCCGTTCCATGGGAGCGTTCGACACGCGACTGCTCCACCTCCAGTTCCTGCTGTTCCTCGTCGCCGCACTCTCGGCTCTCTACGCTCTCGAGCGCGACCGCGTGCCGCGCTTGCTCCTCTGGACGTCACTGGTTGCGGTCGCGGTGGCGCCGGCCATGTTCGACCAGCTCCTTACCGCCTACGCCGATGTGCCTCTGGCGCTCGTCCTCGCCGTCGGAATCTGCGCGGCCGGACGGTGGCTGCTCACGAACGAGCGCTGGACGCTCGCCGTTGCGGCGCTCTGCTTCGCCGGCGCCCTGCTGACCAAGAACGAGGGCCTACTCTTCGTCGCCGCCGCCTTCCTCGGCTTGCTGGCGGCCGCATACGGCCGTTGGCGAGCGCTCATCCTTGCGGCCGCGGCCGACGTCCTGCTGTTCCTGCCGTGGAAGGTCTACGGCTGGATCTACGATCTCCACGACATCAACTACAGCCTCGCCGACAGCTTCGACCTCGGTCACATCAGCGGACGGCTGGGAGTCGGGAGGATTGCATTCGGCACGCTCGGCGAGGAGATGGTCGGCCCCCTGCAGTGGGGACTCCTCTTTCCTCTCTTCGGGCTGCTCGTGATCGTCGCGCTGGCGACGCGGCCTCGGGCGCTGGCGCTCTACGCGACGGTCTGGGCGCTGCTGTCCTGGCTCGGGCTGAGCTGGATCTACGTGATCTCGCACTACGAGTACAGCTCGTACCTCGACTCGACCAAGGATCGCGTGATCGCGTCGATCGTCCTGGGAGGGGCGGCGCTGACGCCGC
This sequence comes from Gaiellaceae bacterium, assembly GCA_036394855.1. GTDB lineage: Bacteria > Actinomycetota > Thermoleophilia > Gaiellales > Gaiellaceae > 3-1-20CM-4-69-9. The sequence goes on from DASWEF010000014.1 coordinate 7,734, forward strand.
TGCTGGCAGCGGAGATCTGGACTACCGTTCGCGCCCCAGGCCGGCCTCGAAGCGCCGGCGAACGAACTCCTTGACCTCTTCGAGGAAACGCGAGCAGTCCGCTTCGTGCTGGTCCGACACGAACTGGCCGGGCGGCGCCTGCTGCTCCCCTTTTGGATCGGGCTGCATCTCGCCCGCGTCCAGACGCGGCAACGGTTCTCCCACCCTTCGTTGTCGGCATTGTCGGCGCCCCGCGACTCCTGAAGGCTAGGACCGCAGCGGGCCATGGGACGCCTCGGCGCGCGAGTGTAGTTCGTTGGTCGGCCCAGGCATCACTCGAATGGGGGACGTCCGACACCCTGCGCCGCAAAGTGGGGAAGTTTCAGACGAGCGCGAGCTGACGGTGACTTGCCAGACCGGACACTCCCACGCCGACGAGCCGGAGCGCACCCGGCCGATCGGCCAGCGCGCGGTCGAGCAGTCCGCACGCCAGCTCCCCGATCTGCTCGGCGTCGTCGATTCCGACGCGCAGCGAGGTGGAGCGGCTCCGGATCGAGAAGTCCGGATAGCGGACCTTCGTCGAGACGGTACGCGCGGTCCGACCGGTCTTCTGGAGATGCTCGGCGACACGCTGCGCCATGCGCCGTAGCTCGGCGTGCAGTTGCGCGCGGTCGGTGAGATCGCGCTCGAAGGTGTTCTCGACGCTGATCGAGATCCGTTCCGTCTGAAGCTCGAGTCCGCGCGGGTCGATTCCCCTGGCGCGGTCGCGCAGCACCCGGCCGACACTGCCCGGCAACAGCCGCTTGAGCTCGGCGTCGCTGAGGCTCGCCAGCGCGCCGATCGTCTCCACGCCCGCCGCGACCAGACGTTGCTCTGCCTTCGGCCCGACTCCGGGAAGGCGACGCACGTCGAACGGCGAGAGGAAGCTCGCCTCGCCCCCTGGCGGCACGACCGTGAGGCCCGCGGGTTTGCGGTGGTCGCTGGCGATCTTGGCCACGACCTTCGAGGTCGAGACGCCGAGTGAGCAGGTGAGACTGGTCGCCGCACGGACCGCGGTCTGCACCGCCTCCGACACCTTTCGCGCCGCCAGGAACGTGTCCGCCACCTCGCCGACGTCGAGGTAACCCTCGTCGAGCCCCGTTCGCTCGACGGTCGGAACGACGCCGCGAACCGTTTCCCACACGTGCTGGGAGTACTCGCCGTAGAGGGAGTGGCGCGCGCGGATAAAGATGGCGTGCGGACAGCGCCGCAGCGCTTCGGCGCAGCTCATCGCGGAGTGGATCCCGAACTTGCGCGCCTCGTAGTTCGCGGTCGCCACGACCCCTCGCCCGTGCGGATCGCCGCCGACGACGAGTGGCTTCGTCCTGAGCTCGGGATCCTCGAGCTCCTCGACTGCGGCGAAGAACGCGTCGAGGTCGAGATGGGCGACGATCATGAGCAGAGCCTAGAGGGTCGACCTCCCGGCACAGCCCTCCGGGGACGTCCACCCTCGCTCGCCCTCCTTCGCTCCGGCGAGCCCTTTTAGGTACACGCACGCGCGCGCGTCCCCACCCGGGTGGGGGTTACCACCCGCCACCCACTGCAATCGACGATATCGCGGAAATCCGCACGTGTCAGTGCCGATTCGGCGCCGAAATGCGGCTACGCGGTAGAGGTCAGACGAGGACCCACCTGTCGTCACGAATGATCGGGGTCGCAGCGCCGGTCGAGTCGAGGCCGTCGACCTCCACCTCCGGGCCCCCGATCATGAAGTCGGTGTGAACGCTCGACGTGTTGACCGCGCCGTCCTCCGGTTCGACGCCGTCGACGAGCGTGAACACGAGACCGGCGCCGTAGGCGATGTGACAGGTCGCGTTCTCGTCGAAGAGCGTGTCGAAGAAGGTGACGCCCAGCTGCCCGACTCGAGACTCGCCGTCGACGAGGGCCACCTCGCCGAGACGGTTGGCTCCGTCGTCCGTCCGTAGCTGAGCCGCGACGACGTCTTCCCCCCTTTCGGCGTGGACGTCGACGACGCGGCCGTCCTCGAAACGAAGCTCGAGACCCTCGACCACGACGCCGCCGGCGATGCCGAGCGGCTGAGTCGACCGGACCGTGCCCTGCGTCCGTCGCGCGTCCGGCATCGTGAACACTTCCTCGGTCGGCAGGTTCGGCACGCACGTGACGCCGTCGGAGGTCTCGAACCGCCCCGCTTCCCAGCGGGCGGCGCGCATCAGGCCGACGGTGAGGTCGGTCCCGGGGCCCCTGAAGCGCACCGCGTCGAACGACCGCTCGTTCAGTCGCCCGGCCTTCGTCTGCAGGCGATCCACATGCCGCTTCCAGGCCTCGACAGGATCGGCTTCGTCGAGCCGCACCGCGCGTGCCACCAGCTCCCAGAGCCGCTCGACGTCCGGCTCGCCGAAGACCTTGCGGGCCCAGCCCTCGTTCGGAAACGCCGCGACCGTCCAGTTGACCGTGCGCTCCTCGAAGACGATCTCCAAGCCGCGCTCGGCGAGTGCCTTCATGCGCGCACGACCTACCCGTTCCCCGTCGAGGTCGGCGAGCAGGTCCGGCTCGGGGTCGCCCGTGATCGAGATGGTCGCGCCGCGGTGCTCGTGCAGGTATTCGAGGCGCGCAAGCTGCCACGGCGGCGTCCACTCGAGCGCCTCGTCGCTCCCGTGCTCGATCAACGCCCGCTTCACGTGCTGATCGAGGTAGACCACGTCGACGTAGTGCGCGCCCGCCCGATACGCCGAGGCTGCGAGCGCCCGGGCGAGGGGAGCGTGCTCGAGGGCGCCGACGATGTTCAAGTCCTCCCCCTCCTGGAGGTTGACGCCCACCCGAATGATCAGCTCGGCGTAGCGGCGCAGGAGCTCGTCGCTCGGCACCCGGCGATTGTAGGCTGACCGCGTGGCAGTCCTCACCTCGCAGGTCGAGCGCGAGTCGGAGGAGTTCGCGCGCCGGCGCGAGCGGATGGACGGGCTCGTTGCGGAGCTGCGCGAGCGAACGACGGAGGTTGCGCGCGGCGGCGGCGACAAGGCGACGGAGCGCCACCGATCGCGGGGCAAGCTCACGGCGCGCGAGCGAATCGACCGGCTCGTCGACCCGGGCGCTGCCTTTCTCGAGCTGAACGCGCTGGCGGCGTGGGGGCTGTACGAGGAACAGGCGCCCGCCGCGGGCATCGTCACCGGCGTCGGCGTCGTCGAGGGGCGCGAGTGCGTGATCGTCGCCAACGATGCCACCGTCAAGGGCGGCTCCTACTTCCCGCTCACGGTGAAGAAACACCTGCGCGCACAGGAGGTCGCCGAGCAGAACCAGCTCCCGTGCCTCTACCTGGTCGACTCGGGCGGTGCCTTCCTTCCCCTCCAGGACGAGGTCTTCCCCGACCGGGACCACTTCGGGCGCATCTTCTTCAACCAGGCCCGCATGTCGGCAAAGGGGATCCCCCAGATCGCGGTCGTGATGGGCTCGTGCACCGCGGGCGGCGCGTACGTCCCGGCGATGTCGGACGAGACGATCATCGTCCGCGGAACCGGGACGATCTTCATCGGCGGCCCGCCGCTCGTCAAGGCTGCGACGGGACAGGAGGTGACCGCGGAGGAGCTCGGAGGCGCGGACGTCCATACGAGACATTCCGGCGTTGCGGACTACTACGCCACCTCCGACGACCACGCACTTGCCCTGGCACGTCAGATCGTCCGCAACCTGCAGGGCCGCAAACCCGAGCCGCCCTGGGAGGCCGCCGAGCCGGAGCCGCCCGCCGCCGACCCGGCAGAGCTCTACGGACTTATTCCCCAGGACTTCCGCCACCAGACTGACGCACGCGAGCTGATCGCCCGGATCGTCGACGGCTCGCGCTTCGACGAGTTCAAGGCGCTCTACGGCGAGACGCTCGTAACCGGCTTCGCCCGCATCGAGGGCTTCCCCGTCGGCATCCTCGCCAACAACGGCGTGCTCTTCGCCGAGTCGTCGCAAAAGGGCGCGCACTTCATTGAGCTCGCGTGCAAGCGCCGCATCCCGCTCGTCTTCCTCCAGAACATCACCGGCTTCATGGTCGGCCAGGAGTACGAAGCCGGCGGAATCGCGCGTGACGGCGCGAAGCTGGTGATGGCCGTCGCCAACGCCGAGGTGCCGAAGTTCACCGTGATCGTGGGCGGCTCGTTCGGCGCGGGGAACTACGCGATGTGCGGACGCGCGTACGGGCCGAGGCAGCTCTGGATGTGGCCGAACGCGCGCATCTCCGTCATGGGCGGGGAACAGGCAGCAACGGTCCTGACCATGGTGGGGGATGCGGATCCGGAGGAGATCAAGGCGAAGTACGAACGGGAGGGCAGTCCGTACCACTCCACCGCGCGGCTGTGGGACGACGGGATCCTCGATCCACTCGACACGCGTCGCGTGCTCGCACTTGGGATCTCGGCGGCGCTGAACGCTCCCATCCCCGAGACGACGTTCGGCGTCTTCCGGATGTGATGCGCCTGTTCAACAGGAAGCCGAAGCAGCGGCTACGCGAGCTCGGCGAGTCGGAGGCGTACCACCACGCGTACGGGGAACCGTCCCGTGACGTACGGATCGTGAAGCTCGAGCCGCGCCGGCCTCGCTATCGGCAAGTCCTCGCGGACGGCGAGCGGATGCGTCAGGCATTCCTGCAACGTCTGGACAAGCGAGAGAAGGAGGAATAGAGCAATGCACACGGTCGAGCTCTCCGACGAGGAGTTGCGGCTGGTTCACGCGGCACTGCACTCGTACCTCGACGACTTCGGACACGAGGAGGCAGACGTTCTGCGGCTCGTCAAGGCGCTGATCGCGAAGCTGCCGCGGCCTGCGTGATCCTCCGGCTCGTTCTGTGGAATCTCGCCGACTCGAAAACGACGATCCAGGAGCTGCGGCGGTACCTGCGTGACGAGTCCGTCGAGGCGTTCGCCGACGTGCCCGGGCTCCGTCTCAAGCTCTGGATCTCCGACGAGATAACCGAGCGCTGGGGCGCGATCTACCTGTGGGAATCGGCCGAGGCTGCCGAGCAGGAACAGCCGAGCCGAGCTCGCGACCTGATCGGCAAGGGTCCCGAGATCGGCGAGACGTTCGATCTCGAGGCCTCCGTCGAAGGACAGTTCGTGAACGAGGAACTGTCGCGGCGAGGCCTTGCCTTCGAATGACGGACGAACACTAAAGCACGAGCTGCTCGGGAAAGACCGCGCCGTCGGCGAAGCGGTCCAACCGATACGGCGTGAGGTCGAGCTCCGATGTGCCACGGAGAAGCTCGTGCGCAACTGCACTTCCGACTGCCGGCGACTGCATGAAGCCGTGCCCGGAGAAACCGCAGGCGGCGTAGACGCCGTCGTCGACCCAGCCGATGATCGGGTGCGCGTCCGGCGTCATTTCGTAGAGCCCTGCCCACGCGCGCACCACCGGCGCTACGGCGGCGGGCGGGTAGCGGTGCGCCAATCGTGCGCGCCAGTCCGCAACGAGCGTGTCATCGACGATCTCGTCGTGTGTCCAGCGCGGAGTCGGCTCGCTCATCGCGAGCCTCAGCGTGTCTCCGCGACGCCTGAAGTGGAACGTCGTCTCGTCCTCGATCGTCATCGGGAGATCGGCGGGTAGGTCGGCGACGGGTCCGACGTCGACGAGCTGGCGGCACAGCGGCCGGATCGGCAGGTCGGGCACGAGCTCCGGGGAAGCGGCGCCGCAGGCGACGACGAGCAGGTCGCGCGGGAGCTCGCGCGCGTCCGTCCGTTCTCGCACCTCGACACCGAGCTCCGCCGCACGACGGACGAGCTCCTCCGTGACGGCGCGCGGCTCTGCCACGCCGTCCTCCCAGCAGGCAACGGCACCGACGACGTCGTCGGTGCGTAAACCTCGCACGCGAGACGGATCCACCTCCTCGGCGGGCACACCGAGCTCGCGCTGCATCGCGGCTCGTGCCCGCAGCCGCTCCCAGCCCTCGTCGCGCGTTGCGAGGAACATGTAGCCGACGGGCTCGAAGAAGGGCGGGCCGAGCTCCCGAAACAGCTTCGCGCTCTCCTGCGCGAGCCTCACCTCGGGCTCGCTCGAGAACTGCTGCCGGAAGCCGCCCATCGCCTTGCCGGTCGCGCCGGACGCGATGCGATCGCGGTCGGCGAGTACCACGTCGCGCGCGCCGAGCAGCGCGAGGTGGTACGCAATCGAGGCGCCTACTGCGCCGCCACCGGCGATGACGATCCGAGCCATGCCTCGAGCTCCGCGCGCTCTTCGTCGGTGAGCGTCCGCAGCGGGCGACGAACGTCCGGCCCGATCGGAACGCCGCGCTGGGCCAGCACGATCTTGGCCGCCGCCTGGAAGGGGAAGCGCTCCATTGCAGCGCGAACCGGCCCGAGGTCGGCGGTGTCCGGATCACGCACGGCCGCCGCGACGAGCTCGGGAAAGGCCGAGGCGAGCGCCGACACCGCGCCGGCTGCGCCCGCCGCCAGGCCTTGTGGGAGCAGCGCCTCCGGGCCGACGAAGACGTCCAACCCCTCGATCAGGTACGGCGTGAAGAGCTCCCACGGCGTGTCGGAGACCTTCAGGCCGCGAAAATTCGGCGCCGCGTCGCGGAGGCGCTCCAGTACGGCGACGGGAACCGGATAGCCGCTGCGGGCGGCGAACTCGTACACGTAGAACGGCGCCGGCTCGCAGGCACGTGCGGCGGCGGTGAAATGCGCCAGCAGCTCCTCCGCGTCGAGCGGAAAGTAGGGCGGCGCCATCACCGCGACGGCGTCGGCGCCGACATCGGCCGCGTGGGCCGCAAGCTCGACGGTGTCCCACGTCGACTGGGCACCGCAGTGCACGGCAACGAGGAGCCGATCTTTCGCGGCCTCGACGAAGAGCTGTGCGGCCCGCAGCCGCTGCTCGATCGGGAGCAGGAACCCCTCCCCCGTCGTGCCGAGCGCCAGCAGCCCGTCCACGCCGCCCGCCGTGAGGAAGTCGACGTACGGGGCGACCGCGTCCTCGTCGAGCGCCTCCCCGGCATCCTTCAGCGGGGTAACCGCCGCAGCCAGTGCTCCTCGCAGCATGCCCCAACTTTAAGCTCCGGCGATGGCCGGCCTCCGGATCGAGCGGGACGGGCACGTGCTGCGGGTCACGCTGGCACGGCCGGAGCGCCGGAACGCCTTCGATGCGGCCCTGATCGCCGAGCTGACCGGGGCGTTCGCCGATGTCGGCGACGCACGCGCCGTCGTGCTCGCGGGTGAGGGCCAGAGCTTCAGCGCGGGCGCGGACGTCGAGTGGCAGCGATCCGCGATCGAGCTCTCGTTCGAGGAGAACGTCGAGGACGCCATGCGTCTGTACCGCATGTGCGAGACGATCGATCGCTGCGCAGCACCCGTGGTCGCGCGGGTGCAGGGCCATGCGCTCGGCGGAGGCTCCGGGCTCGTCGCATGTGCCGACATTGCGATCGCAGCGCCGGATGCCGTCTTCGGCTTCTCGGAGGTGAAGCTCGGGATCATCCCGGCGGTGATCTCGCCGTTCGTCCTCCCGAAGATCGGCGCGCACGCACGGCGCTACTTTCTGACCGGCGAGCGCTTCGACGGGGAGACCGCACTCCGCATCGGACTCGTGCACGAACTCGCGGAGGATCTCGACGCCGCGGTCGAACGCGCCGTCGGCGAGCTCCTCACGTCGGCCCCGCAGGCCGTGCGCGAGGCGAAGCGGCTCATCCGCGAGCGGCCTTCGGGGGACGACACCGCCCGGATCGCCGCGCGTCTTCGCTCGGGCGAGGAAGGGCAGGAAGGGCTGAGAGCCTTTCTCGACCGGCGCGTACCGGACTGGCGCACGTAGCGAGACAACCCGCCGCTAGCCTCAGGATCGTGCGGAGGCTGCTGCTGCTCGTCGGAGCGATCGTCCTCGTCGACACGATGTTCTTCGCGGCGCTCACGCCGCTGCTCCCCCAC
>DASWEF010000015.1:0-2491 GCA_036394855.1 Gaiellaceae bacterium
CCGGCGCGTACCGGACTGGCGCACGTAGCGAGACAACCCGCCGCTAGCCTCAGGATCGTGCGGAGGCTGCTGCTGCTCGTCGGAGCGATCGTCCTCGTCGACACGATGTTCTTCGCGGCGCTCACGCCGCTGCTCCCCCACTACGTCGACAGGCTCGACCTCGGCAAGGCCGGCGCGGGTTTCTTGCAGGCGATGTATCCGGCGGGCGCGCTCGTCGCGGGGATCCCGAGCGGGATCGCCGCCGCGCGGCTCGGCGTCAAGCGCACCGTCCTGATCGGACTGTCGCTGCTTGCCGTCACGACCGTTGCGTTCGGCCTCGCCGATTCGGTCTGGGCACTCGACCTCGCGCGGTTCCTGCAGGGAGTGTCGAGCGCGTTTTCCTGGACGGGCGCGCTCGCGTGGCTCGTCGCCGCGTCGCCGCCCGGACGCCGCGGACAGCTGATCGGGTCGGCATTCGGTGCGGCGATCGCGGGCGCGCTCTTCGGCCCCGTGCTCGGCGCGATCGCGTCGTACACCGGTACGGGTCCGGCGTTCGGCACGGTGGCAGGACTCGCCCTCGTCCTTGCAACCGCGGCATGGGCAACTCCGGCCGCCGCTCCTGCCCGGCCGCAACCGCTGCGGATGCTCTTCCGCGCGCTCGGCGTCCGGAAGATCCAGATCGGCGTCTGGCTCTGCCTCCTCCCCGCGTTGCTGTTCGGAAATCTCTCCGTCCTCGCGCCGCTGCGCCTCTCCGACCTCGGCTGGGGCGCGGCCGCCGTCGGCGGAACGTATCTCGTGATGGCCGGGATCGAAGCTGCGTGGGCGCCGGTGCTAGGTCATGCCTCCGATCGCTACGGGCGCTTTCCACCTCTGCGCGCCGCGCTCCTCGCTGCGGCAGTTGTCACCTTCGTCCTGCCGTGGCCCGGCAGTCCGTGGCTCCTCGCCGTCGTGATCGTGTGCGCGGGATTCGCGTTCGGCAGCTTCTGGACGCCGGCGATGTCGATGGTCACCGACGAGGCCGAGGTCTTCGGTCTCGATTACGGCTACGCGTTCGCCCTGATCAATATCGCCTGGGCTCCGGGCCAGGCCGGCGGCTCGGCGATCGGAGGCGCGGTTGCGTCTGCGACGAGCGACGCCGTTCCGTACCTCGGCCTGTCAGCGCTGTGCGTGCTGACTCTGTTGGCACTGGCGCGTTACACGGAAAGCGCTGCTCGGCTCGCGACTCGGTCACACGACATCGCGGCGACGGAGCAGCCACCCTGACGCCACGAGCAGCACCGCAAGGTAGGAGGCCAGAACCAGGAGCGCCTGACCGCCGTTCACGAACGGCCCGGAGAACGATCCCGGCCCCCTGTCGGCCACGTCCTCGGCTGAGACCCCGAGGGCCGCAACGAGTGAGTAGCCGTTCGCGCGCAGGAAGAACTCGACGAGACGGTCGAGCACGCTCACCTGGCTCGCGAGCGCGCTCAGGAGGCCCTCGATCACCAGCGCGTAGAGGATCCCGATCCCGACCGCGAGCGACGTCCCGCGCGAGAGCACGGCGAGCGGGATTCCGAACGCAGCCCACACAGCCAGGATGAGCCACCCGGAGCCGAGCCCTCGCAGTAGCAGCCAGGCCGACGGCCACGTCACGTCTGCTCCCTCGCGCAGGGCAATCGCATAGCTCGAGAGCGCGCCCAAGGCGAAGACGACGAGCACGAACGGCACGAGCGTCACGGCCAGCGCGAGCAGCTTGGCGGCGAATATCCGCAGCCGGCCGGGACGTTGGGTGAGGATCGTCTTCAGCGTTCCCCAGCCGTACTCGCTGCCGAATGCAAGCACGGCGAGCTGTAGCGCGAAGACGCCGCCGAAGAACGGGAATCCGCCCATGAGCGTGCCGACGAGGTGCTGCGGAAGCAAATCACTCAGCGGCGCCCGCGATTCACCGTTCAGGTACTGGATGTACGGCACGATGTAGGCGAAGAGCAGCGCGAGCAGCGTCCAGATGCCGAGCGGGATCCACGTGCTCAGCCGTTTGCGCACCACCAGGAGCTCAGCTGCAACGCTCTCTCTCACGCTGCGTCCTCCGTCAACGCCAGAAAGACCTTCTCCAGCGAGGCGCGCTCGGGGCGAAGCTCGCCGACCGCGATCCCGGCCTCGACCAGCGCCCGATTGATCGCCGGCGCTGCGGCCGAATCGGCGGCCACCCGGAGGCCTCCGTCGATCCGAGCGACCTCGTCGATCCCTCGCAATGCCCGCACCACCCGCTCGGCATCCTCGAGCGGCTCGGCCCGCAGCCACAGGCTCTCGCGACCTCGCAGCTCGTCCACCGTCCCCTCGCCGACGAGCGTGCCCTTGCTGATCACGCCGACGCGGTCGCAGATCTGCTCGACCTCGGTCATCAGGTGGCTGGAGAGGAGCACGGTCCGCGCTCCACGGCCCAGGCGGCGGATGAAGGTGCGCATCTCCGCCATGCCGGCGGGATCCATCCCGTTCGTCGGCTCGTCGAGGATGAGGAGGTCGGGATCCTTGA
>DASWEF010000016.1:0-4780 GCA_036394855.1 Gaiellaceae bacterium
GACGAGTGGGAGCTCATCAAGACGCACCCCGTGATCTCCGACTACATCCTTTCGGAGCTCGACCTCCACCCCTTCGTTCGTCAGTGCGCGCGCTCGAGCCACGAACGGATCGACGGTGCCGGCTATCCGGACGGTCTCAGCGGCGAGAACATTCCGTTGCCCGCCCGGATCGTGCTCGTCGCCGACGCCCTCGACGCCCTGACGAGCACCCGCTCGTATCGCGCCGCCCGGCCCTTCCTCGGCGCGCTGGCCGAGATCCGCGCTCACACGGGGACGCAGTTCTGTCCGCGCGTGGTTGCTGCGCTCGAGGAGCTCTGGCGCACGGAGCCGGGCGTCTTCGGTGCCGAGCTTCTGAAGCCCGTTCGCGTCGCTTGACGCTCACGCCGTCGCGGTCGCGGGCTGCGGCGACGGTCGCAGCGTGACCTGAACGACGATCGCACCCACGAAGAGGAAACCCGCGGCGACGGTGATCGCCTGCGCCGACGACGCGACGGCATCCACGACCGGCGCCAGCGCCACCGCGCCCAGCATCGTCGTCCGCCAGATGGTCGACCCGACCCCGAACACTCGTCCCTGGTAGCCGGCGTCGGCCTCTTGGTGGATGGCCGTCATCATCACGACCTCCGTGAAGCCGTTCGCGACGCCGAACGCCGTCAAAAGGAGGAGCGCAATCACGATGCTGCCGGACCAGGCAAAGGCGAAGAACAGGCAGCCCATCGCTGCGAGCCCGGCTCCCAGCCACCTGGGCTCGACCCGTTCGGCGATCGCACCCGTGAGTGCTTCCCCGGCGATCATGCCGCAGGCGAGCGCCGCAAGCGCCCAGCCGTAGCCGCTCGCACCGAGACCCAGGCCCGTCGTGAACTTCGGCAGCGTCGCATTGACGAGCCCGGTTGCGAGCGTGCCCAGCGCAAACCCGCCCACCACGACCGCCAAGGCTCGCCGGCCGAGCACGTAGCGGAGTCCGTCGATCAAGCCGCCGCGCTTGCTTGTCTCTCGGCCGCCCTCGTCCGCGACTCGAATCCGCGCGAACAGGAAGAGGGCGATCCCGTAGCTCGCGAGATTCGCGGCGAGCCCGGCCGCTGCACCGCCGAAAGCGAGAGTGAGCCCACCCGCGACGGCACCGAGAGCCATCGCAGCCTCCTGCCCGACCGCGTGGATCCCGTTCGCGGCTGCAAGCTCATCCTGCTCGACGGTCATCGGGATCAGCGCGTTGCCCGCGACGGTCGAGACCATCGAGACCAGGCCGCAGAGACCGACGAACGCGAAAACGATCGGCCGCGAGCCCGCCATCACCCCCACGAGCGCACCGGCGATGGTCGCTGCGCAGGCGGCCTCGCTCCAGACGAGCACGCGTTGCCGCGGCAGCCGGTCGACGAGCGACGCCGCAAGGCCGCCCCCGACGATGGGCGGCACGAGCCTGATCGCCATCAGCAGGGCAACCTGCGCAACCGAAGAGGTCGACTGGTACACCCAGCCGACGAGCACCGCCACCATCAGCCAGTCGCCGAGGTACGAGATGCTCTTGCCGAGCGCGAGCCTGCGGAACGACGGAGACCGGAGCGGGCGCTCGAGCCGCTCCGGCATCAACCTCGCTGCTGCCCCTGTCAGGGCAGCCATCTGATCGACCGAACGACGGGCGGCGCCGAGGCGCCGCCCTCCCCCTCGTTCGACGGCTCTAGCTCCAGCTGCTGCTGCGCCTCATGATTCCTCCTTTCGGGCTTCGGGACGGCCGCGACGGCGACGGCCGTCCCGCCCGTGATATTGGCGCGCTCGACGGTGCGGCTTGCCGGCGCGCCTGCCGCAGACTTGTTGTCAGGCGACGAATTCACGCTGCGATCGTGGCTCCGGGCGCTGAAGAAACGCTGAAAAAGCGCTTGAATCGTGCTATCACCTACCGATGGCGGCTCAGTTCAGCCTCCTCGGTCCTCTCTCCTTGACGCTCGACGGAGCACCGATTGCGCTCGGAGGGCAGAAGCGTCGCGCGCTGCTCGCCGTCCTGCTCCTGGACGCAAATCACGTCGTCTCGCGCGATCGCCTCATCGACGCGCTGTGGGGGGAAGATCCGCCGGACACGGCGCGCAACACGATCCAGGTTTACGTGTCGCAACTGAGGAAGCTCCTGCCGGAAGGCGTCCTGGAGACCGCAGCTCCCGGTTACAGGCTCGTCGTCGAGCCCGAGGCCGTCGACCTCTTCGAGTTCATGCGGCTGAGCGAGGAGGGACGGACGGCGCTGGGAGCGGGCGACGCGCCTGGCGCTGCTGACGCCCTCGAGGCAGCGCTCGCGCTCTGGCGTGGGGCACCGCTCGCCGATTTCGCGTGGGAGCCCTTCGCCCAGACGGAGATCGTCCGGCTCGAGGAGCTTCGCCTCGCGGCCCTCGAGGATCGAATCGAGGCCGATCTCTCGCTCGGGCGGCATGGTCAGCTGATCGCGGAGCTCGAGCGCCTGGTCGCCGAGCACCCGCTCCGAGAGCGGCTCCGCGGGCAGCTGATGCTCGCGCTCTATCGCTCCGGGCGACAGGCGGATGCCCTCGCGGTCTACCAGCGCGCGCGGCGGACCATGGTCGACGAGCTCGGAATCGAGCCGGGCGAATCACTCAGGCGGCTCGAGCGATCGATCCTGGCCCATGACCCTTCCTTGAATGCACCGCAGGCCGGCGCGACGTCGCCGCGCCGCGTGCCCACTCCGCCGACTCCGCTACTCGGCCGCGAACGCGAGCTCGCCGCGCTCGCCGATCTCGTCCGCAACGAGGACACGCGGCTGGTCACGCTCACCGGAACCGGCGGCATCGGCAAGACCCGCCTGGCGCTGGAGCTCGTCCGGCGACTCGCCCCGGAGTTCCACAACGGATCGGCCGTCGCGACGATCGCCACTCTCCGCGACCCCGCGCTCGTCACGCGCGCCATCCTCGAAGCGCTCGAGATCCCCGAGGTGGGCCGGGACCCGGAGGAAGAACTCATCCGGGTGCTGAAGGACTCTGAATTACTCCTCCTGGTCGACAACTTCGAACAGGTCTTGCCGGCCGCCCGGAACATCGCGCGCTTGCTCGAGGCCGCGCCGGCGCTGAAGCTGATCGTCACCAGCCGCGCGCCTCTTCACGTCGCGGCGGAGCGAGAGTTCCCGGTGCCGCCGCTCGCCGAGGACGAGGCGGCAGAGCTCTTTATCGCCCGCGCACAGGCCGCCAATCCGGACTTTGCGCTGAGCGAGCAAAACGCGGCTGCGGTGGCCGAGCTCTGTGCGCGCCTCGACGGCTTGCCGCTCGCGATCGAGCTGGCCGCGGCGCGAACGAAGCTTCTCCCGCCGACGGCACTGCTCTCGCGGCTGGGAAACAGGTTGGAGCTCCTCACCGGCGGGCGGCGCGATGCGCCTCAGCACCAGCAGACGCTGCGCATGACGCTCGACTGGAGCTATGACCTGCTCGATCCCGATGCGCAGCGACTCTTCGCTCGGCTCGGCGTGTTCGCCGGCGGCTGCACGCTTCCGTCGGCCGAGGCCGTCTGCGACGGCGACGGGTCGGTGCTCGAAGGACTCGCAGCGCTCGTCGACGAGAGTCTCGTGGTGCAGCGCGAGACCCTCGCGGGCGAGCCTCGCTTTTCGATGCTGGAGATCGTGCGCGAGTACGCGCTCGAGCGGCTGTCAACCTCCGGCGAGGGCGAGGAGACTCGCCGTCGGCATCTCGAGCACTTCGTCGTTTTTGCGGAGCAGGCTGAGCCGGAACTGATCGGCGCCAACCAGATCGAATGGCTTGACCGTGTCGACCACGAGCACGACAACCTGCGCGCCGCCCTCGCGTACGCGCTCGAGACTGCCGACTCCTCGTCGGCGCTGCGCCTCGTCGTCGGCGTGCGTCGGTTCTGGCACATCCACGGATATCTGGCAGAGGGTCGTCAGGTGCTGGAGTCCGCGCTTGCCATCACACCTGTTGCGCCGTCGGAGGACCGCGCGAACGCGCTCAACATGATCGGAATCCTTGCGGGAGAGCAGGGAGATTTCGATGCCGCCCGGGTGAAGTTCCAGGCCGCGCTCGCAGATGCCCGTGCGGTCGAGGCGACGCGCTCGATCTCATCCGCGCTCGTCAACCTCGGAAACATGGCGTTCTACGGGGGCGACCTGGACGCGGCGCGAGATCTCTACAAGGAGAGCATCGAGCACTTCGCCTCGCTTGGAGATCTGCGTGGGCAGGCGCTGGCGAAGGAGAACGTGGGGCTGATGGCGCTCACCGCGGACGACGTCCCGGAGGCGGTGACATGGCTGACCGACGCGCTGGAGCTCGCGCGCGAAGTCGGCGACGACCGTGAGGTCGCCGCCGCTTCGCGCTCGCTCGCTGCGGCGATGATCGACCTCGGCGAGACCGTGCAAGCGACGAATCTGCTCGCAGAGAGCCTCGCGCTCGCCCGCGGGCTCGGCGAGGCGCACGGCATCGCCGTCTGCCTCGAGACATTCGCCGGTATCTCGGCGACGGGGGGCGACGTCGAACGGGCCGCGACGCTGTTCGGCGCGAGTGACGCCGCCCGCGCGTCGATCGGAGCCCAGCGGCAACCGGACCAGCAGATCCTCTACGACCGTTGGCTCGCGCGAACGCTGGCAAGTCTCGACACGAACACATACTCGACGCGGTATGAGGATGGACGAGCGTTGACGCTCGACGACGCGTGCGCCCTCGCCCTCGGGCGCGATGCAGCGCTGATTTCCTGAGCTCAGAGCGAGCGGAGAATCTCGCCCAGACCCCAAGCCAGGAGGATCAGCGAGACGGCGACCATCAGCGCGATGGTCGAGCCAGCT
>DASWEF010000017.1:0-35244 GCA_036394855.1 Gaiellaceae bacterium
CGCGAGGAACGCGTAGACGAGATCATCGTCTCGACGTTCGGGCCGGAGAAGTCGGGCTGGCTGCGCCGCGACCTCGTCGAGCGGCTCCGTGAAGAGACGAAGCTCCCCGTCGAGCACGTGATGGCCCCAAGCGAGGTGAAGGTCTAATGGAAGCGCACGCCGAGGCTGCCGCTCATCACGGCCCACCAATCGCGCATCAGAGCTCGCGCGTCAGCGCCTCGGTGCTCGGGATGCTGCTCTTCATCGCCTCCGAGGTGATGCTATTCGGCTCGTTCTTCACGGCGTACTTCTTCGTCCGCGTCGTGAACGGCATCGATTGGCCTCCGAAGCAGTTCGAGCTGCCGATCTTCGTCGCCGGCGTGAACACGGCGATTCTCGTCACCTCGAGCTTCACCATGCACTGGGCGCTCCAGTCGATCAAGCGTGGCAACCGGGCGGGGTTGCAGGCGGGACTGCTGCTGACCTTCCTGATGGGACTCGTCTTCCTGCTGACGCAGGCGCGCGAGTACTCGCGCGTCGGCTTCGCTCCCCACGACGGCGCGTTCGGGACGATCTTCTATTGCCTCACCGGTTTGCACGGCGCGCACGTCTTCGTCGGGCTCTCGATCCTGCTCTTCATGACGATCAGGGCCTTCCGCGGCCATTTCTCGCCGGAGCACCATCACGGCGTCGAGATCGGCGGGATCTACTGGCACTTCGTGGACGTAATGTGGATTGTCGTGTACTCCACCGTCTATCTCATCTAGGACGGGTCGTCCGTGATCAACCCGCTGCGTAGCGAGGCCGAGGCGTTCAGGTTCCTGATCGCGTCGATCGCGTACTTCGGGGCGATCGTGGTCGCGACCGTCGCGGGCGGCCACTGGGTCGGGCTCGGAGCCTTCGCCTTCCTCACGGCAGTCGTGCTGGGCTGGTGGCTGCGAGCCCGCCGGGAGGAGCGACCTGTTCAGACGACGCCTCGACCTCATGCGGCCGGCGAGCGCCGGATCCTCGTGATCGCGAACGAAACGGTTGGCGGCCACACGCTGCGCTCCGCAATCCTCGAGAAGAGCCTCGACGTCCGCGAGGAGATCCTCGTCGTCACGCCCGCGCTCAACTCCCCGCTGCGGCATTGGGTCTCGGACGAGGACCAGGCCCGGGCGGACGCTCAGGAACGGCTCGACGCGAGCCTGGCGAAGCTCGCCGAGGCGGGCGTGCAGGCACGTGGCGAGGTGGGGGACGGCGATCCTCTCCAGGCGATGGAGGACGCGCTCCGTACCTTCGGCGCCGACGAGATCATCATCTCGACGCATCCGGAGGGCCGCTCCCACTGGTTGGAGCGCGGCGTCGTCGAGAAGGCGCGTGAGCGCTTCGCCGTCCCGATCACGCACGTCGTCGTCGACCTCGAACGCGAGCGCGAAACAGTCCGCGAAGGTCCGGCTCCGACCTCGCCGGAACGATGACGATTTTCGCCGTGTCGTCGTCCTGACGACGGCGGGACATGTCCTGGGACTGTCCCCGGCCACGGCCCGAAGGGCCGTGGCCGGCGGGTCCGCAGCGGACGTGGAGTTCGTGCCGAGAGTGTGACTTTTCTTCCACAGGAGCTGCGATCGTGCCGGTCTTCGGCAGGATGGAGGACGACGGCGGAGGACCGCCTGTCCGGTCCGGCGGGTGAGCTTGTCCGCTTTGGACAGGCGAGCTCGTTCGTTCGCCGCTGGACCGAGACGCCGTCAGGGCGCCGCTGCATACAGCAAGAGCTGCGTGCAGCGGAACAGCGCCAGCGTCTTCCCGGACTCAGCCGTCACGGTCGCATCCCAGACCTGAGTCGTCCGGCCCGCGTGCACTCGTCTCGACTCGCATGAAAGCGTGCCCTCCAAGGCGGTGCCCAGGAAGTTCGTCTTCAGCTCGATCGTCGTGAAGCCCGTCGCGCCCTCGGGCAGTGACGCGATGCAGCCGTAACCGCAGGCCGAGTCCGCCAGCGCGACGACGGTCGCGGCGTGGAGGTACCCGTTAGGCGCCAGCAGCTCCGGGCGCAGCGGGAGGTGCATGCGGACGCGGCCTTCCTCGATCTCGTCGATCCGCACGCCGAGTAGCCCCGGCAGACGGTCGCGCCCTCGCTCGATGAACTCCTCGATGTCGATCGGAACTACCTACGGGCGTGTGTGGCCACGTACCTCGCGACGGCGTCGATCTGTGCCTTGTTGAGGATGTCCTTGAAGGCCGGCATGACGCGGCCGCCGTTGGTCACCTGCTTCTGCGCCACCGGGAATGTCGGCATGAGCTGGTCGAGATTCGGGCCGGTCGTGCCGGTCGTGCCGGCGTCCTTGAGCGTGTGGCAGCCGCCGCACTTCTTCGTGAAGATGAGCTTGCCGTTCGTTCCCGTCACGGCCTGGGACTCGGAGAACCCCTGCAGACCGGCGTTGGCGGCGACGAACGCCGCCACGTCCTCGGCGTCTTGCCCCTTGACGAGGTTTGCCGGCATGTTGGCCTTGATGAAATTCGGATTGTTCTGCGCGGTCGGATACTGACCGGGGTACTTGATCTGCTCGTGGACGATGTTCCGGATCGCGCTCTCCTTGTAGCCGTCGGCGCGTGCCTGTGCGAAGGCGTCGTCCAGGTTGGGCCCGATCGTGCCGCTGGAACCTGCGGCGGCAAGCGTGTGGCAGCCCGCACACTGGCCTTTGCCGAGGAAGAGCGTCTTCCCGTTCTCCTCGTCCGCGACTCCCGACGCGATCCCGCCCGTTCCACAGGCCGCGAGCGCGAGGGCGACAGCCACCCCTCCTGCGGCGGCTAGAACAGCGCGCCGCAACGCTTAAGCCGGAGGCTGGTCGGCAGCTTTCACGTTCGAGACTGCCTCGCCGCGGGTCGGATAGATCGTGAAGACGCGGTCGAGGCCCGTGATCTCGAAGATCTTGGTGATGTTGCGGTCGCTGCAAACGAGCGAGAGCTGGCCGTCGTTCGTCCGCAGGCGCTTCACACCGCCGACGAGCACCCCCAGGGTGGTCGAGTCGATGAACGTCGTGTCACTGAAGTCGACGATCACCTGTTTCCCACCCTGGCCGATCACCTCGAGCAGCTGCTGCTTGAACTCCGGCGCGGTGTAGAGATCGACCTCGCCCGCGAGCGAGATCACGTAGGCGTCGTCTCCGAGCTGTTCCGTCTTGATGTCGAAGTTCATCGTCCCCCCGGGATCGTGTCGGCGGGCCTCTTCCCGTCGGCGCGGAGTCTAACCCCCCGACTGGCGCAGGGTCTTGATGCGTTCGCGGATCTGCGCCTTCGTCGTGGGGTCGAGGTCGAACGTGAGCAACTTCTTGTACGCACGGACGGCGACAGCCGTCTGGTGGAGGGTGTCCGCCGCCTGGGCAAGCGAGAAGAGCGCCTGCTGGTCGTTCGGCCGCAGCTTCACGAGCTGCTTGTAGGTCTGGACGGCTTGCGTGGCCGCGGTCTGGTACTTCGCCGACGCCTCCTGGAACTGGGAGCTGGCCCTGGTCGAGAGGGCCGTCGAGATCGGGTCCTCTCCAAGCGCCTGTCCGAACTTCCCGGTCGTCGAAGGCCGGAAGGGCGAGGCGGCACCGGCTTCCTGCTGGGCGAGGGCCGCCAGCTGCGCTTGCCGGAAGTAGCGGTCGGCCTGCCCGAGCTCGAGGTCGCCGAGATGACGAAGCGCGACAACGTCCTTGGGCCTCAGCTTCGAGTACTGAAGCCACGCGGCGATCGCATCGTCGGCCTGACCCTTCCTCTCGAGGACGTCCGCGTAATTCCGCCGGGCGGCAGCGCTGAGAGGGTGCTCCTCCACCGCTTTCCTGGCCTTCGAGATCGAGCCGGTCGATGGACCACTCTTGTTCCCGAACGCGTCGCGGATCAGCTCGCCGAGGTCGAGCCCGCCCGAGCCCACCCCGAGGAAGACGAAGCCGCCCGCGAAGACGACGATCAGGAACACGAACGCCCACTTCGCCTGGTTGCGCAGGCGGGGGAAGAACATCGTGTTCTCGGCTATGCGCGCAGAGCCGGCACCGGCTCGGCGGCCGGCGGCACGGCGAGCATGGCGCGCCTCGCGCTGTGCGCGGCGGCGGTCAGCTCGTGCCAATCCATTCCTCCCTTCTCGTAGCGCGCTTCCCCGTCCACGAACGTCGCAATCACACGGTCTGGCGAACCTCCGAAGACGACGGCGGCTGCCGGATCCTCCCACGGCAGGTACGGCGAACCCACCAGGGAGACCACGGCGATGTCGGCGCGCTTCCCGGGCCGGAGCGAGCCGGTCTCGGCATCGAGACCGATCGCACGAGCCGAGCCGAGCGTCCCGAGCTCCAGCGCCTCGGTCGCAGTCAAAGCGTCCGGCCGCCGCTCGCGCGCCCGCGCCATCATGACGGCGGCCCGCAGCTCGTCGAAGAAGTCCTGGGACGGCGTCGACGAGACGCCGTCGGTCCCGACTCCGACCCTGATCCCGGCGTCCCTCAGCTCACGCAGCGGGGCGATGCCGCAGCCGACGTACCCATTCGACCGCGGACAGTGCACGACGGCGACGTCGTGCTCCGCGAGCAGCGCGATCTCGTCCGGCTCGACGACGACACAGTGGGCCGCGAGGACGTCCGGACCGAGCAGGCCTTCGCCGGCGAGCAGGCGCGTGCCGGTCGTCCCGGGGGGCGCGACGAGCCAGTCGATCGTCTCCCAGGGGCCGCTCCCGTCGAGGAGGTACCGGACCTCCGACTCGCTTTCGGAGATGTGGGTCGCGATCGGAAGCCCGAGGCCGGCGCAGGCGCGGTAGACCTCCGGCGAGATGCTGTAGGGAGCGTGCGGCGAGACGCCGAGCCGGACACGGTCGGAGAGATGGGACTCGGCTCGAAGCCGGAGCTCTTCGAACTGCGCGAGCGCCTCGTCCGGGTCGGCGCCGAAGACCTCCAGGTACGCGAGGCCGCGCAGACCGAGCTCGTCCATCGCTAGCGCGGCGGCGCCGCTGAAGCTGCAATCGCCCACGGTCGTCACGCCGGACCGGAGCGACTCGGCGGCGCCCAGCCGCGCGATCGCGATGTAGTCCTCCCAGCCGATTCGGCGCTTCCGCTCGGTGTGCAGCCGGATCCACTCGGCGAAATCCGTGAGCGAGTCGCCGAAGCCGGCGTAGACCGCGTATTCGAGATGCGAGTGAGCATTCACGAAGCCCGGGACGATCGCCGCGTGCTCGTACCGCGTCCCTTCCCCGAGCTCGTCGACCGTGCCGACGGCGACGATGCGACCGTCGTCGAAAGCGATCGCCCCGGCCTCGATCGGCGGCCCCTCGATCGGCAGGACCCAGTCGGCGGAGAGAACCTGGCTCACGGCTCGGTAAGGCTAGCCGGTTCCGGGCGCGGCGCCCGGCGTTCCATGAGCACCGCAAGCCAGATCGATCCCTCGTACAACACGACGAGCGGGACCGCTTCCAGCGTCGTCGTGACCGGGTCGATCCCCGGCAAGAGGACCGCGATCACGGCGACGATGAAATAGCCGATTCGCCGGTTCTGTCGCAGCGTGCGCGTCGAGAGAACGTCGAGGCGCACGAGCGAGAGGATGAAGATGGGTAGCTGGAAAACAAGGCCGACCGCGAACAGAACGGTCAGCACGAACGAGTAGTACTCGCGGGCCCGGATTTGGACCGCGTAATGCTGCTCGTCGAAGTTCGTCAGGAAATGGACGGCCTTCGGGAGCACGATCCAGTAACCGAAGGCCACACCGCAGGCGAGCAGCGCCGTCGCCAGGAAGACGAACATCAGCACCGTTCGTTCGGCGTGCTCTTCGACCGCCGGCGCGAGGAAGCTCCAGAGCTGCCAGAGGATCACGGGCAGCGCGAGCCCGAACCCCGCCATCAGGCTGACCTTCATGGAGGTCAGAAACGGCTCCGCCACGCCGAGCGTGATCGGCCGGCGCCGACCCTCAGGGAGGGGCTGGTTCAGCCAGTCGAGGAGATGACCCCGGAAGATGAAGGCAATTGCGACGCCGACGACGAGCGCGCCGAGCGAAACGAAGATGCGGGTGCGAAGTTCCTCGAGGTGCTCGACGAGCGTTGCTTCTTCGCCGTGGCGAAGCCGCCGCGGCAACCGCTTCATCGTCCGCTAAGCGGGGTCGCGCTCGCGCTCGCGGGCTGCGATCGTTGCGTCTGTCGTCTGCGTGGGAAGCTCGGCCGGCTCCTCGTCTCGATCCTTGCCGCTGACGGAGTCCTTGAACTCCCGCATGCCGCGTCCCATCGAGCGTCCGATCTCCGGAAGACGCTTTGCTCCGAACAGCAGAAGCGCCAGCAGGAGGAGCAGGATGACTTCCCACGGGCCTACGTTGGGCATGGGCTCAGCGTAGCGGTTTGGAGGCCCGGGTGGGGGAAACACGACCGGCGGATGGCACGGAAGAAACCGCTTGCCGAGCAGGTCGTCGTGATCGGCGGCGGCTCGTACGGCCTGGGCCGGGCAATCGCCGCCGCCGCCGCGCGGAAGGGGGCGAAGGTCGTCGTGGGTGCACGCGCGCGCGAGGCGCTCGACGGCTCGCTCGCCGAGATCGAGAAGGAGGGGGCCGAGGGAGCCGCGGTCGAGACCGACGTCAGCGACCGCGCGCAGGTCGACGCGCTCGTGCAGGCCGCCGTCGAGCGGTTCGGACGCATCGACACGTACGTCGCCAACGGGATGGTGACGGTCTACGCGGAGGCGCACCGGCTCGAGGACGAGGAGCTGCGCCGCGTCTTCGACGTCAACTTCTTCGGCGGCGTCTACGGGTACTGGGCGGCGCTCCCGCACCTACGCGACTCGCGCGGAACGTTCATCCAGATCGCCTCGGCGCTGTCGTACCGCGGGATTCCGCTCCAGGCCGCGTACTGCTCGACGAAGGCCGCGCTGCGGACGTTCTTCGAGAGCGCGCGTGTCGAGCTCGAAAAGGAGCGGGCGGGGGTCGACGTCTGCGTGATCCTCCCTGCCGCGATCAACACGCCTCAGTTCGATCGCGCGCGCCAGAAGATCGGGCTCCAGCCTCAGCCGGTACCGCCGATCTACCAGCCGGAGCCGTTCGCCGAGGCGGTGGCCCGATGCTGCAAGGGTCCCGTGCGCGAGCTGCCGATCGGCTGGGGCGCACAGAAGCTGCTCTGGGGGCAGAAACTGTCCCCTCGGGCCGGCGACCTGATCCTGTTGCGAAACGGCTGGAGGGGACAGCACACGGAGGAGCTGAAGCCGACCGACTCGGCGGACAACCTCTTCGAGCCCCTGCCGGGCGATCCGGGCGCGCACGGCCGGTTCGACGACCGGTCACGCGGCACGACGGCCTGGACCTGGCTGCGCTTGCACAGAGGGGTGATCGGAGCCGGTCTGGCATTGGCTACGATGGGGCTGCTAGCTGGCCGCCCAGGCCGCTTTCCCACGCCCTAAAGGACGTTACAAAGTTGGCATTGCTGGAGCTAAGAGATCTGCGCGTCGCACTCGAGGACGGCACCGAGATCGTCAAGGGGGTCGACCTCGCGGTGAATCCGAACGAGGTGCACGCGGTCATGGGCCCGAACGGCTCCGGGAAGTCCACCCTCGCGTACGCCCTGATGGGCCATCCGGCCTACGAGGTCACCGGCGGGGAGATCCTCTTCGACGGCGAGAACCTGCTGGAGATGGGCGCGGACGAGCGCGCACAGCGCGGCCTCTTCCTCGCGTTCCAGTACCCGCACGCGGTCCCGGGCGTGACCGTGACGAACTTCCTGCGCAGCGCCATCAACTCGATCCGGAAGGCACGTGCCGGCGGCGAAGACGATCCGATCCCGATCCCGAAGTTCCGGAAGGAGCTGCTGGCCCAGATGGACCGGCTCAAGGTCTCGCGCGAGCTGGCCTCCCGCTATCTCAACGACGGCTTCTCCGGCGGAGAGAAGAAGCGGATCGAGATCCTCCAGCTCGCGATGCTCAAGCCGCGCATCGCCGTCCTCGACGAGACCGATTCCGGTCTCGATATCGACGCGGTGAGGATCGTGGCGAGCGGGGTAGAGGAACTCGTGGGTCCGGAGATGGGAGCCTTGGTGATCACGCACTACCAGCGAATCCTCAACTTCATCGAGCCCGACTTCGTGCACGTGATGGTCGGCGGGCGTATCGTGGAAGAAGGCGGTCCCGAGCTCGCCCATAGGCTCGAGGCCGAGGGCTACGAGGCTTTCGCCCCGGAGGTGACAGCAGTTGCCGACTGAGACCGACGTCGTCAAGCAGATCCGCGAGGAGTACCAGTACGGCTTCTCCAATCCGGACGAGGCCGAGGCGTACTTCTACAAGTCCGGGCGCGGCATCTCGCACGAGGTCGTCGAGGCGATCGCCGAGCACAAGAAGGAACCCGAGTGGATGCGGAAGTTCCGGCACAAGTCGCTGGACTACTTCCTCGCGCGCCCGCTGCCGATGTGGGGCGGCGATCTCACGCAGATCGACTTCGAGAACATCTACTACTACATCAAGCCGACCGAGAAGCAGGCGAACTCCTGGGAAGACCTGCCGGCCGACATCAAGGACACCTGGGACAAGCTGGGCATTCCGGAGGCGGAGAAGAAATACCTCGCCGGCGTGGGCGCACAGTACGAGTCAGAGGTCGTCTACCACAAGCTCCAGGAAGACCTGACGAAGCAGGGCGTGATCTTTCTCGACATGGATTCGGGCCTGCGCGAGCACGAGGATCTGGTCAAGCAACACTTCGGCACGATCATCCCGCAGAACGACAACAAGTTCGCGGCGCTGAACTCGGCGGTGTGGTCGGGCGGTTCGTTCATCTACGTGCCGCCGGGCGTACACATCGAGATGCCGCTCCAGGCCTACTTCCGGATCAACGCGGAGAACATGGGCCAGTTCGAGCGGACGCTGATCATCGTCGACGAGGGCGCCTACGTGCACTACGTCGAGGGCTGCACCGCTCCGATCTACTCGACCGACTCGCTGCATTCCGCGGTCGTCGAGATCATCGTCAAGAAGAACGCGCGCTGTCGCTACACGACGATCCAGAACTGGTCGAACAACGTCTACAACCTCGTCACGAAGCGCGCCGTCGCCTACGAAGGGGCGACGATGGAGTGGGTGGACGGGAACCTCGGCTCGAAGCTCACGATGAAGTACCCGGCTATTTGGCTCATGGGCGAAAGAGCCCATGGCGAGGTGCTTTCGATCGCGTTCGCCGGCAACGGTCAGCATCAGGACGCGGGCGGCAAGGCCGTCCACGTCGCGCCGAAGACATCCTCGGTGATCACGTCCAAGTCGATCTCGAAGAACGGCGGACGTGCCGGTTACCGCGGACTCCTCGAGGTCGGAAAGGGCGCCGTCGGCTCGAAGTCGAAGGTCGTCTGCGACGCCCTCATCCTCGACGAGGAATCGCGTTCCGACACCTATCCGTACATGAAGATCGACGCCGACGACGTCGACATCGGGCACGAGGCGACGGTGTCGAAGATCGGCGAGGAGCAGCTCTTCTACCTCATGTCGCGCGGTCTCTCCGAGGCCGAGGCGTCGGCGCTGATCGTCTCCGGCTTCGTCGAGCCGATCACGAAAGAGCTGCCGCTCGAGTACGCCGTCGAGATGAACCGCCTGATCCAGCTCCAGATGGAAGGTTCCGTCGGTTAGGACCTTGCAGGTTGAGCGGGTCGACTTCGTCAACGTGCCGACGCGCAACTACGAGCGGTCGATCGCGTTCTACCGCGACGTGATCGGTTTGCCACAGAATCCTCGCGTGCCCACGGAGTTCGAGGCGGGCAACGTCACGCTCGCGCTGTTCAACCCGACCGAGGCGGAGCTCGAGTTCGAGACGAACGGCTGCGGCGACATCGCCCTGCGCGTGCCGGACGTGGAGGCTGCGCGGAAGGAGCTCGAGTCGAAGGGGGTTTCGTTCGTCGGTAGCCGGGACTCCGGCGTCTGCCACATGGCGTTCTTCAACGATCCCGACGGAAACCGGCTCATCCTGCACCGGCGGTACGCGCCGTGAGCAGGGCAGCCGCGCTCGAGCGGTACCGCGAGCTGCCGCTCCCGGACACGACCGAGGAGCACTGGCGCTTCACGGACCTGAAGGGTTTCGACCCCGACTCGTTCGGCCACGGCCTGGTGTCAGACACCCGGCCTGGTACGGCCGGGACGATGCTCGAACTGGACGTGGCGGGTCTGGCCACCATCACGGAAGCCGGCGTTCAGATCGAACGCGCGCCCGAGGGCGTGACGTTCGCACCGCTCACCCAGGAGCACGAGCGGCTCTACTCGCTCGTCGGCTGGGACGAGAAGTTCGCTGCGCACAACGCGGCGGTCTGGGAACACGGCCTGCTCGTCCACGTCCCCAAAGGCGTCGCGCTGGAAAAGCCGCTGTACGTGCGGATCGCGAACTCGACAGAAGCTGCCTCCCTCTTCTGGCGCCTGCTCGTGATCGCCGATCCCGGCGCGCGCTTCACGCTCGTGGAGGAGGTCGTGTCCTCGTCGCCCGACCTGCGCGCCTACACGAACACCGCCGTCGAGCTCTTCGTCGAGGACGGCGCGAAGCTCGAGTACGTCTCGCTCCAGAACCTCTCGCGCGAGACCTGGCACTTCGCGTCGCAGCACGCGCGCGTGGGCCGCGACGCAGAGCTGGACTGGGTGACCGGCGGCTTTGGCTCCAAGAAGGGCAAGGTGCGCATCCAGAACGACCTCGCGGGACAGGGAGCGACGTCCCGCGTCACCGGCGCCTATTTCACGGACGGCGACCAGCACCTCGACTACGACACGTTCCAGGAGCACATCGCGCCGAACACGACCTCCGATTTCGCCTTCAAGGGCGCGCTACGTGACAGGTCGACGGCGGTCTGGCGCGGGATGATCCGCGTCGAGCCCGACGCCCAGAAGACGAACGCGTACCAGGAGAACCGGAACCTGATGCTCTCTCCGACGACTCACGCGGTGCCGATTCCCGGCCTCGAGATCATGGCGAACGACGTGCGCTGCACGCACGGCGCCACCGTCGGCCGGGTCGATCGCGAGCAGCTCTTCTACCTCATGTCGCGCGGCCTCTCCCGGAGCGAAGCCGAGCGGCTGATCGTGCGCGGCTTCTTCGAGAACGTGCTCGCCCGGGTGGAGCTGGAGCCGGTGCGCGAGGCACTCGCGACCGCGCTCGAAGCGCGGATTCCCCAGGCGTGACGTGAGCTCCTGCTGCCGGCCTGAAAGCTACGGCGCCTTCTTCAGCGAGAAAGCCGCGCGACGCGCCCTCCGTCGCTATCGAAAGCGCGGACTCGACGGACTCTCGGCGCGGATCGCCGCGGTCGTACGCGAACACGGCGTCCGTGGCGCGACGGTGCTCGAGATCGGCGGCGGGATCGGAGCGCTCGAGGTCGAGCTGCTGCAGGCAGGCGCCGCGAGGGGAATGAACGTCGAGCTCTCGCCGGAGTACGAGGAGGCTGCCGCCGAGCTCGCCGAAGAGCTTCGGCTCGACGATCGGCTCGAGCGAAGAATCGGCGACTTCGTCGCCGAGCCGAGCGTCCCGGACGCAGACGCGGTCGTGCTCAACCGTGTGGTCTGCTGCTACCCGGACTACGACGCCCTCGTGGGGGCCGCCGCCGAACGCACACGCCGGCTGCTCGTTTTCAGCTTCCCGCGCGAGCGGGCTCTCGTTCGCACGGCCTTTACGCTGATGAATCTCTGGCTGCGGCTCACGCGCAACGACTTCCGCGGCTTCGTCCACCCGGTGCCCGCAATGCTCGACGTCGCGGAGCGGCGAGGACTGACGCCGGTTCTCGAGCACCGCGGATTCTTCTGGCAGCTCGCTGCACTCGAGCGAGCCACGCAGTCGTAGCGAGGACGAGCGGCGGTACGATGGTCCCGTGGCCGTAACGGCGCAGACGAAGCTGGACGCGCGGAAGCTCCGCGCCGATTTTCCGATCTTCGAGCAGGAGATCCGAGGCAAGCCGCTTGCCTACCTCGACTCGGCGGTGAGCGCCCACAAGCCGCGCCAGGTGCTGGACAAGCTGCGGACCTTCTACGAGACGTCGTACGCGAACGTCCACCGCGGCGTCTACACGCTCTCGGAGCTGGCGACGGCGGAATACGAAGGCGCCCGCGAGAAGGTCGCCCGCTTCATCAACGCCCCCGCGGCACGTGAGGTGATCTTCACGCGCGGCGCGACGGAGAGCATCAACCTCGTCGCCTACGCGTGGGGTCTCGACAACCTGGGACCCGGCGACGTCGTGGTGGTCACCGAGCTCGAGCATCATTCGAACTTCGTGCCGTGGCAGTACATCGCCAAGCGCACGGGTGCAGCCTTCAAGGCGATTCCGCTCGACGAACAGGGTGAGCTCCGTCTCGGTGCGCTGGACGAGATCGCGCGCGCGGGCAACGTGAAGGTCGTCGCCAACAACCTGGTCTCGAACGCGCTCGGGACGATCAATCCGGTCGAGCGCCTCGCCGCCTGGGCCCACCGGCAGGGAGCGATCATGGTCGTGGATGCCGCTCAGGCGGCGCCGCATCACGCGATCGACGTCCAGGAGCTCAACTGCGACTTCCTCGCCTTCTCGTCTCACAAGATGTGCGGTCCGACGAGCGTGGGCGCGCTGTGGGGGCGAGCCGAGCTCCTCGAGGCGATGGCGCCGTTCAACCTCGGCGGCCACATGATCAGGTCGGTGAAGCTCGAGGAGACGACCTGGGGGCAGATCCCGTTCAAGTTCGAGGCGGGAACGCAGCCGATCGCCGAGGCCGTCGGCTTCGGCGCGGCCGTCGACTATGTCACCGACGTCGGTATCGACGCCATCGAGGAGCACGAGCGCGAGCTGCTCGTCTATGCCCTCGAGCGCTTGGCGGAAATCCCCGGCCTGATCGCCTACGGCCCCGCGCCCGAGCGGCGCGCCGGCATCGTCTCCTTCAACCTGGAGACCGTGCACCCGCACGACGTGGCGCAGGTGCTCGACATGGACGGTGTCGCGATCCGCGCCGGCCACCACTGCTGCCAGCCGTTGATGGCAAAGCTCGGCGTGGCCGCGACGAACCGCGCCAGCTTCTACCTGTACACGATCCCGGAGGAGATCGACCGGCTCGCCGAAGGCCTGCACAAGGCCCATAAGCTTCTCGCATGAGCGAGTTCGACCAGATGTACCGGGAGGTGATCCTCGATCACTACAAGAATCCGCGCGGGCACGGCCTGATCGAGGACGCCGACGCGCAGGCCGAGGGGCAAAACCCGCTCTGCGGCGACGAGGTCTCGATCTATGTCGCGTTCGAGGAGGACGGCGACACGATCGGCGACGTCAAGTTCTCCGGCCGCGGCTGTGCGATCTCCCAGGCGGCCACCTCGATGCTCACCGAGATGGTGAAGGGCCGCCGGGCGACCGAGGTCGCGAGCCTTCCACGCGACGCGCTGCTCGAAGAGATCGGCATCCCCCTCACGCCCGTAAGGCTCAAGTGCGCGCTGCTCGGGCTGTCGACGCTGAAGCTCGCGTTGCACAAGGCGAAGGGAACACCTCTGCCCGAGGAGTGGGCCGGGGCTTCGTCCGACCTCGAGCTGAAGTAACTCCCCTTGCCGTTGGCGCTCCTCGTGAATGTGGCCCGCGGCGCGTAACTTGGACGCGTAGCGTGGCCGAGCTCGACGTCTGCCCGGTCGAGGAGCTGCCGCCGTGCTCGGTCAAGATCGTCTACGCCGGCTCGATCGCGGTGGGCGTCTACAACCTGAACGGGGTGTACTTCGCACTCGAGGACCGCTGCTCGCACGACGACGGGCCTCTCTGCGAGGGCGATTTCGAGTGCGACGAGGGTGTCGCCGTCTGCCCTCGCCACGGCGCGAACATCGACATCCGGACGGGGCGGGCGCTCACGCTTCCCGCAGTAGAGCCCGTCGCGACGTTCCCGGTTCGCGTCGACAACGGGATGATCAAGGTCACGATTGCCTGAGCCGAAGCGGTGCTGGACGTCGAGCGACCCGCTCTACGTCGCGTATCACGACGACGAATGGGGACGTCCGGTCACGGACGAACGCGGGCTCCTCGAGCGGCTCTGCCTCGAAGGCTTCCAGTCGGGGCTCTCCTGGCTCACGATCCTGCGCAAGCGCGACAACTTTCGGGCGGCGTTTGCCGGCTTCGACTCGGAGCGGATGGCGCGCTTCGGCGCGAGTGACGTCGAGCGGCTGCTCGGCGACGCCGGGATCGTGCGGCATCGCGGCAAGATCGAGGCCGCGATTGCGAACGCGCGCGGAACGCTCGTGCTGCGCGAGCAGGGAACGCCGCTCGACGAGCTCGTCTGGGCACATCGCCCGAAGCCCCGGCCGGCACGGCGCAGCTTCGCAGAAGTAGAGCCCACGTCTCCGGAGTCCGTCGCTCTCTCCAAGGAGCTGAAGCGCGCCGGTTTCCGGTTCGTTGGCCCGACCACGGTGTACGCCGCCATGGAGGCCTGCGGCGTGGTCAACGACCACCTCGCCGATTGCTATGTGCGAGACGAAGTCGAGCGGGAGATCAAGGCTAAGGTCGGCTGATGCTCGACGAACGTGCCCGCGCCGTGCTCGCACGGCTGGAGGAGGAAGACGCCCGTGAGCGCGAGGCGGGTCTCCCCCCCGCGGAGCGCTCGCGCGCCGTCGCCCGGACGACGGGCCAGTTTCTGTTCTCGCTGGTCGCACCGCAGACCGACTGTGAGGTGCTGGAGATCGGCGGGTCGCGAGGCTACTCCACCATCTGGCTCGCCGCGGGCGTCCGCCACCTCGGCGGCCGCGTCCTCTCGCTCGAGCAGGACCCGCGCAAATGCGAGGCCTGGCGGGCGAACATCGCCGAGGCCGGGCTCGAGGATTCGGCCGATCTGATCGAGGGCGACGCGAAGGAGACCATCCCCGCCGTCGACGACGTCTTCGACGCCGTCTTCCTCGATGCGGAGAAGGAGGATTACGAGCACCTCTTCGGGCTCGCGCGGACGAAGCTCGAGGCGGGCGCGCTCGTGATCGCCGACAACGTCCTTTCGCACGTGGAGACGCTCGGTGCCTACTCCCGGGCGCGCCAGACCGATCCCGAGCTGGAGTCGGTCACCGTTCCGCTCGACCGCGGCCTGGAGCTCTCGGTCGTTCTCCGCACCGCCTGGTACTCTGGTCGCTAACCGCGGAAAGGAGGTGGTCCGAGAGTGGAGATTTCAAGTACGGGCAGTGGAGGTACCAGCGGGTAGAGGTGCGTCCCCGGGACCTACGGGGAATCGCCTAGCCAGCGTGGGGGACGACGCGTTACGCGCCGCCCGATCTCTCGGATCAGGGCCGGAAGCGCCTCTACTAATCCATCGCTGGTAACCGGATCGGGGGCCGCGCGAGCGGCCCCCTTTCTTTAGGTCCGGCGCGTCGTTCCGAGTCGGCGATCCCAGCCCATCTCTCCGACGACGTACGAGCCGGCGAAGCAGGCCAGCCCGATCGCGAGCCAGTCGGGGTAGTGAGTCGTGGCGAAGATCGCGATGATGAAGCACACCACTGCCGCAACGAGCAAGAGAGCCCTTAGGCCGACGGTCATGCTCCTCCTTACGTAGGGGCCGGCGACAGCTTGACGCATGCGTCAGACGGCACGAGCGGGCCGCTCGACGCGAAGCTCGGGCAACCAGTTGAGCCAGTGCGGCAGGTACCAGTTCCAGCGCCCGAGCATGCCCATCAGGCTCGGCAGCACGACGGAGCGGATCACGGTCGCGTCGAGCAGAAGCGCAACCGCGACGCCGAATCCCATCTGCTGGAACATGACCATGTCGCCCATCGCGAAGCCCAGGAAGACCACGATGATGATCAGCGCCGCACCGGTGATGATCCGTGCGGTCGAGGAGACGCCCCACGAAACCGCGGCCCTCGTCTCGCCGGTCTCGTCGTAGCGCTCCTTGATCCGGCTGAGCAAGAAGACCTGGTAGTCCATCGAGAGCCCGAACAGGACGGAGAAGAGGAACAGCGGCACCCACGCCTCGATCGCGTCCACGTGCTGGAAGCCCAGCAGGCCGGAGGCGAAGCCGTGCTCGAAGACGAGCACGAGCAATCCGTATGCGGCGCCGACCGAGAGCAGGTTGAGGAGGATTCCCTTCGCGGCGATGACGACCGATCGAAAGACGATCGTCAGCAAGACGAAGGTCAGGCCGAGCACGAACAGGAGCACGATCGGGGCCGGATCGATGACGGAGTCGAAGTAGTCGATGTTCTCGGCCGTGTCTCCCCCGACGAGCACCTTTGCGCCCGTCCCGGCGAAGGTCTCCGGGACGAGCTCCGAACGCAGCTCGCGCACCGCCGCAACGGCTTCGCTTCCCGCCGAATCGCCACGGACAGGGACACGGAGCGCGCCGACGGTCCCGTTGGCAGCGACGATCACCTGGCCACGACCGAAGCGGGGGTCGGTGGCCAGCCGATCCCGCAGCCGCATGAGCGCCTCGTCCGCGCGTGACCCGTAACCCTCGGCGACGACAACCTCGGCCGGATCCGTCGTCACGCGGGGAAAGTTCCGCTCGAGCGCGATGAAGCCGCGTTTCGAGGCCAGGCGGTCCGGCAACGTGGAGACCCCGTTCGTCCCGATGTCGAGCCCGAGGACGGGTATCGCCGCTGCGACGAGGACTCCGCCCGCCAACGCGAGGCTCAGCGCCGGATGCTTGAGCACGCGCTCGACGACCGCGTGCCAGAAACGACCTTCGGGATTCGCCGCCTCGAGCGAAGCGCGTCCCACGAACGGGATTCGCAGCGCGTTGACACGATCCCCGAGCAGTCCCAGCAGCGCGGGCAGAAGCGTCAGGGCAGCGATGACCGAGACGATGCCGACGAGAATCGCTCCGAGCGCGAGGCTGCGCATGATGTTGTTCGGGACGATCAACATCCCGCACATCGCCACCACGAAGGCCGTGCCGCTGAAGAAGACCGCGCGGCTCGCCGTCGCACCGGAGGCCGCGATCGCGTCATGCCGCTGGAGACCGTGCCCGCGCTCTTCCCGGTAGCGGGAGATGACGAACAGCGAGTAGTCGATCCCGAGCGCGAGGCCCATGCCGGTGAGCATGTTGAAGATGTAGGTGGCGAGGTCGAACGCCTGCGAGAACAGCGCCACGAGCCCGAGGGCGACGACGATCGAGAGGATCGCCATCAGCAGCGGCACGAGGCCTGCGACGACGGAGCCGAACACCAGGACGAGGACCAGCAGCGCCGCCGGCGCGCCGAACTGCAGCTCGCCGTGCTTCAGGTCGCTCTGGGCGAGGCTTTCGGTGTCGTTGTCCAGCGTCTGGTCGCCGGTGACCGACGCCGCGAAGTCCGGGGCGTGGTCCGCCCGGTCGACGACATCGACGACGTCGCCGGCCAGATCGCTGTCCGTGATGAAGATCGGCACCGCGAGCGCGTGGCCGTCTTTCGACACCAGCGAGCGATCGTGCGTCGAGTAGTAGCTCTGGAATCCGCCGATCGCCTTCGTCCGGCGACCGTCCTGCACGAGCCTGGAGACGAAGGCCCGGAACTCTGGATCGCGGACTCGATGCCGCTCGGAGCGGACGACGACGATGTCGGTGACGATCGCGTTCGGCTTCGGCGGAAAGGCACGCGAGAGCGCGGCGTCGGCACGCTGCGACTCGGGATTGTTCGTCGGATGCCCTTCGCTCGTGAGGTCGCCCATGAGCAGCGCGATCGCGGCGCCTGCGAGGAGGACGCCGGCGATCCAGGCGCCGATCGTGCGCCAGGGATGGAGCGCCGATGCGCGCGCGAGCCGCTCGGTCATGACGCGCGGCGCAGCTGATCGTCGAGCGGAAGGAGGGGCAGCTTGAAGGTCTGGACCGCATCGTCGTTCGAGACGACGTTGTCGCCGTGCTCCAGCATCTTCAGGAGGTCACGCGTCAGCGGGATGTTCCCGGGCAGCCGCTCGGTGACGAGAGCGTTGATCCGCATGAGCCCGACCGGGACGTGGATGCTCGGTCGCCGCAGACCGCGGCCCCGCTTCAACCGCTCCCAGAACTCGTTCCAGCTCACGATGTCTGGGCCGCCGAGCTCGAAGAGGCGCCCGGTGACGTCGTCGCGCTCGACGGCCTCCGCAAAGTAGACGGCCACGTCGTCGACCCAGATCGGCTGGATGTGCTGGCGCCCGCTGCCGACGATCGGCGTGACGGGCATCAGACGCGCGAGCTTCGCGAACGTCGGCAGGATCCCGCCGTCGGGGCCGAAGACGAAGCTCGGCCTGAAGATCACCTCCGGAAGGCCGGATGCCCCCACCATCTGCTCGGTGTCCCACTTCGCGCGGTAGTAGGGAACGAGATCTTTGGTCGCCTCGTTCGTGCCGAGCGCGCTCATGTGGACGAAGCGGCGGACGCCTGCGTCCTTGGCCGCGGCGAGCAGGCTGCGCGTTCCCTCCACCATGATCCGGCGGAACTGCTCCTCGCGCCCCTGGCGGATCGCGACGAGGTGGATGACCGTGTCGCATCCCGAGGCGGCGCGGTGCAAGCTCGCCGCGTCGGTCACGTCCCCTTCGGCAAGCTCGCAGCCCCAGCCTGCGAGCTTCGCTCCTTTGCGGACGTCACGGACCAGACAGCGCACCGGGAGCTCGCGGCCGCGGAGCTCGTGCACGACGTGACCGCCCACGAACCCCGTCCCCCCGGTGACGAGGATCAACCCGCCGGTTCTTTCTGGAAGTTGACGGGGGCCTCCGCGCCTTCAGCGCTCCGGCCCTCGTCACTTTCGCGCTTCGCGCGAAA
Source organism: Gaiellaceae bacterium (assembly GCA_036394855.1). Taxonomy (GTDB): domain Bacteria; phylum Actinomycetota; class Thermoleophilia; order Gaiellales; family Gaiellaceae; genus 3-1-20CM-4-69-9. The sequence continues at coordinate 18,573 of DASWEF010000017.1, forward strand.
GTTTTGCCAGTAGCGCGAGGGCGTGGGCCCGCGCTGCCCCTGGTACTTCGATCCGATCTCCCCCGTGCCGTAGGGCGTCTGCGCGGGCTCGCTGAGCTGGACGAACGAGATCTGGCCGATCTTCATCCCGGGATAGATCGTGACCGGCAGATTGGCGACGTTCGAGAGCTCGAGAGTGACGTGACCGTCCCAGCCTGGATCGATGTAACCGGCGGTGGAGTGGATCAGCAATCCGAGGCGGCCCAAACTCGATTTTCCCTCTAAGCGAGCGACGAGATCGTCCGGCAGTCGCACCCGCTCGAGCGTCGACCCGAGCACGAACTCGCCGGGATGAAGCACGAACGGCGTGTCGTCCTCGACCTCGACGAGTTCGGTCAGGTCCTCCTGCTCTTCGCGGACGTCGATGTACGGGTAGCGGTTGTTGTGGAAAACTCGGAAGTAGCGGTCCACGCGGACGTCCACGCTGGACGGCTGGAGGAGCGAGTTGTCATAAGGATCGATCTCGATCCGGCCTTCTTCCAGCAGCCTGGCGATCGTCCGGTCGGAGAGGACCATGGGCCGATTCTACGGCCGGGTGCTAGTTTTCCACACCTTGCCGTCGCCTCGGCCCCCCCGGTCGGTTCTTCAGCCCGTCGACCCGAACGCACGCTCCAAGCTGCGCCGGCTCGAGGCGCAGAGGCGCCGTGACAAGCAGCGTCTCGTCGCTGCCGGCGCCCTCCTTGCCCTGATCGCCGCGGGCGTCGCCGGCGGGGTCATTGCGACGCACGTCCACGGGCACAAGACGGTGCGTGCCGCGGTGCGAAGCGCGAAGCCGAAGCCGCAGGGGCTGCAGCCCCGTCCGCTCCCCGAGGAGGTCCGCGGCGTCCACGTGACGATGGCACTGGCGGGCAGCCCGGGGAAGCTCGAGGAGTTCATCGCGATGCAGGACGGCGGGTTGAACACGATCGAGCTCGACGTGAAGGACGAGAACGGGGACGTCGCCTTCCTCGCGAACGTTCCCCTCGCCCGCAAGGTCGGAGCCGCGAAGCGCTACTACAACCCGCAGCTCGCGGTGGCGAAGGTACACGCGGCCGGGCTCTACCTGATCGGCCGGATCGTCACGTTCGAGGATCCGGCACTCTCCGCGGGCGCGCCCGAGCTCGCGATCAGGCGAGCCGACGGGTCGCGCTGGGTGAACAGCGCGGGGCTCGGCTGGACGAATCCCTACGACCGCCGCGTCTGGAAGTACAACGTCGACATCGCGGAGCAGGCGGCTCGGCTCGGCTTCGACGAGATCCAGTTCGACTACGTCCGCTTCCCGAGCGACGGCGACATCTCCCAGATCCGCTACCCGGGCGTCCACTCACAGCCCATGGGCTGGACGATCCCCCTGTTTCTGAAGTACGCCCGCTCGCGGCTGAAGCCGCTCGGAGTGCGCATCTCGGTCGACGTCTTCGGCCTCTCGGCCACCAGGGATCTCGGCATCGCGCAGTTCCCGCGCCGAATCGCTCCCTTCGTCGACACGATCTACCCGATGGTCTATCCCTCCCATTACGTGTCCGGCGAGTACAACATCATCGATCCGAACTCTCGGCCCGGAACGACCGTTGCGTACTCGCTCCGCGACTTCCGGGACAAGCTCCGCGGACGGAAGACGAAGCTGATCCCGTGGCTGCAGGACTTCTCGCTGGGCCGGACGTACACCCTGGCCGACGTCCAGGACGAGATCCAGGCCGCCCGCCTGGAGCACGTCAAGGGCTTCATGCTGTGGAACGCCGCCGGCGTCTACACCGTGAAGGCGCTTTCGACGCCTCAGTTCCGCTAGCGCGCGCCACCGGCGCGGGCATGATGAGAGCCCGCTATACAGCTATACAGAGAGGCCGATAGCTGCGCTATCGTCAGCCTGATGGCGACGACGAAGGCAATCGAGCTCCGGACCGCGATCCCCGGTCCCCGCTCCCAGGAAATTCTGGCGCGCAAGGAGCGCGTGGTGGCCGACCCGCTCGCGATCTTCATTCCCGTCGTGATCGACCGCGGCGAGGGGGCGACCCTTACCGATGTCGACGGGAACACGTTCATCGACTTCACGGGGGGTGTCGGCTGCCTCAACGTTGGTCATGCGAATCCACGTGTCGTCGAGGCCGTGCAGGAACAGGCGGCGAAGTTCTTCCACACCGACTTCACGATCGTTCCGTACGAGGCTTACGTCACGCTCGCCGAACGCCTGACCGACACGGCGCCGATCTCGGGCCCGCGCAAGGCGGCGTTCTTCAACGCCGGCACCGAGGCGCTCGAGAACGCGATCAAGTTCTCGCGCGCGTACACGAAGAGGCCGGCGGTGATCGCGTTCGAAGGTGGCTTCCACGGCAGGACGCTGCTGTCGCTCTCGATGACGTCGAAGACCCATCCCTACAAGGCAGGGCTCGGGCCGTTCGCGCCCGAGGTCTACCGCCTCCCGTTCGCGCAGGACTACCGCGGACCGAGCGCGGGCGACGCCCTGGCGGCCCTCGAACGCGCACTCGTCACGCAGGTTGCCGCAGAGAGCGTTGCCGCGATCGTCATCGAGCCCGTCCAGGGCGAGGGCGGCTTCGTCGTCGCCCCCCGCGAGTTCATGGAAGGCGTCCGGCGGATCTGCGACGACAACGGCATCGTGCTCGTCGTCGACGAAGTCCAGACCGGCTTCGGACGCACGGGCAAGATGTGGGGAATCGAGCACTTCGGCGTCGAGCCGGACCTGATGTGCGTCGCGAAGTCGATTGCAGCCGGCCTCCCGCTCTCGGGCGTGATCGGCCGCGCGAAGATCATGGACGCGCCGGGCGACTCGGCGATCGGCGGTACCTACGTCGGCAACCCGATTGCCCAGGCGGCCGCGCTCGCCGTCCTCGACGTCTTCGAGGACGAGGGCCTCGTCGAGCGCGCCGGACAGCTCGGCGAGGTGATCCGGGCCCGGATGCTCGCCTGGCAGCAGCGCTGGCCGGCGATCGGCGACGTCCGCGGCCTCGGCGCGATGCTCGCAGTCGAGCTCGTCCACGACCGCGACACGAAGGACCCCGCCCCCGAGCTCGCATCGGCCGTGGTCGAGGCGGCAGCCGGCCGTGGGCTCCTCCTGCTCAAGTCCGGGATCTACTCGAACTGCATCCGCGTGCTCGTCCCGCTCGTGATCTCGGAAGCCGAGCTGGACGAGGCCCTGGGCGTCTGGGAAGACGCCCTCGGCACGGCCCTCTAAGAACCTCTAAGAGGTTCACGTTCTCCTGGCACCGCGCCGATAGACCTGGTGTCGTGGCCGGGTATCTCATCGCCGTCATCGCCTTCGCGCTGCCGTTCGTCTTCGGCGTGAGCGGGTTCGGACGGCCCCGGATCGTGCTCGCGGCGGGCAGCGTGGTCGCAGTGGGCTGGGCCCTCTCGCTGGCGGCTGCGCGGACGACCGATGCAAGCGGGGCCCCGCTCGTCCCGGCCTGGTTCCTCGCGGGGCTCGTCCTCCTCCTGTACCTGATCTGGTGCGGCGGACTCTGGCTCGGGCTGCGGCTCCGTCGGGCCCGCGGCGCGCACTAGTTGCCAGGAATACGGGCCTCGACGCCCGGGTAGCGTTTCGACCGTGGTCGGGGAGCTAATCGCTGGGCGCTACGAGCTGCAAGAGCTCGTCGGCCACGGTGGCATGTCGAGTGTCTACAAGGCACACGACACGCTGCTCGAGCGCAACGTCGCGCTCAAGATCCTTCACGAGCAGTACAACGCGGACGACGACTTCGTCGAGCGCTTCAAGCGAGAGGCCCGGTCGGTCGCCCAGCTACAGCACCCCAACATCGTCACGGTGATCGATCGGGGCGAGGAGGACCACCGCCAGTACATCGTCTTCGAGTACATCGACGGAGAGAATCTGAAGGAGCTCGTGGTCCGCAAGGGAAGGCTCGACGTGCGCGAGGCACTCGAGATCGCGCTCGACGTCGCGCGCGGCCTCGCGTTTGCGCACCAGCACGGCCTCGTCCACCGGGACGTGAAGCCTCAGAACGTCCTGCTCAACGACGACCGCGCGAAGGTGACGGACTTCGGCATCGCACGCTCGCTCGACGTCGACGGCATGACGCAGACGGGCACCGTCCTCGGTACGTCGAACTACATCGCGCCGGAGCAGGCGAGCGGTCAGCGAGTTGACGCGCACACGGACGTCTACGCGCTTGGCGTCGTCCTGTACGAGCTGCTCGCCGGAGAGGTGCCGTTCCCGGGCGAGAGCTTTGTCGCGGTCGCGATGAAGCACGTACACGAGCCGCCCCCGAATCTCCTCGACGCGCGGCGAGACGTTCCGCTGCGCGTGGCCGCGGCCGTCGACCGGGCGCTCGAGAAGGATCCGGAGCAGCGCTTCCCCACGATGGATGCCTTCGCCGCAGAGCTTGAGGCGTGTCTTGCCGAGCTCGACGGTGGCAAGGACGGAGACGACGCGACGATGGTGATTCCCGCGTTGCGGCGTCGCAAGCGCAAAGGCGTCTCGCGCCTGCCGATCGGGATCATGCTGCTCGCCCTTCTGGCCATCTCAGCGATCGTTCTCGGACTGCTGGCACTCCGGGGAAGCACGGGACCGAGCGGCTCGGTCGGCGCGCCGATCTCGCTCGACGGGATAGGCGCTTACGACCCGTACGGCGACGGAGGGGAGCACGACAAGGACGCACCGAAGGTCACCGACCGAAATCCATCGACCTACTGGCCGACCGAGACCTACAACTCGTTCACGAAGGCAGGCGTCGGCGTCGTGCTCGACGCCGGCAGCCTGGTCCAGGTCTCACGCGTCACGGTTGTCACCGACACGCCCGGCTTCACGGCCGAGATTCGCGCGACAAACGTCTTCGGCGGCCAAACTCAGGCCGTCTCGAAGAAGCACACCGTCGGTCGCAGAACTGTTTTCGCGATCGATCCGTTGGGGCCGAAGCAGTACTACGTCATCTGGATCACGAAGCTCCCGCCGGCGCTCGACTACGCGCACGTCAACGAGGCGCGCGCTTTCGGAACTAGTACCTGAGGTGCGAGCGGCGCTCGTGCCGCTCGACGGCGAGGTCGATCAGGCGGCGGAGCAGCTCGTCGTACGGAATGCCGGAGGCTTCGAAGAGCTTCGCGTACACGCTCGTCGAGGTAAAGCCGGGAATCGTGTTGAGCTCGTTGACGATCACGCGCTCGCCGTCGACGACGAAGCAGTCCGCGCGCGCCATCCCCTCGCACTCGGTGACACGGAAGGCCTCGACTGCGACGCGCTGCACCTGCTCGATCACGTCCTCCGGGAGCTCGGGCGGAATCACGAGCTCCATTCCGCCCTCGTCGTACTTCGAGGCGTAGTCATACCACTCGTGGCCGACGGGAACGATCTGGCCCGGGAGCGACGCGATCGGCTCGCGGTTCCCGAGCACGCCGACCTCGACCTCGATCCCGTCCAGGAATTCCTCGATCAGGACCTTCTCGTCGTGACGAAAGGCGAGGGCGACCGCGTCCTCCAGCTCCTCCTCGTCGTGCGCTTTCGTGATGCCGACCGACGAGCCGAGGCGGGCGGGCTTCACGAAGCACGGGAACCCGAACGGGTTGGCGATCGCGTCACCGGTCCGCAGGGCGACGTGCCTTGCCACCGGGATCCCGCTGTCGCGCAGCACCTTCTTGAACAGGTCCTTGTCCATGCACAGCGCAGACGCGGCGACGCCGGCGCCCACGTAGGCGACTCCGGCGAGCTCGAGCAGGCCCTGCACGGTCCCGTCCTCGCCGAACGGGCCGTGGAGGATCGGCAGGACGACATCCACCGAGCCGAGCGTCGCCGGTGCGTTGGCCGCGGGCACCGGCAGTGTCTCGGCGACGGAGCCGTCCCCGGAACCGAGCTCCCAGCGTCCGTCGCGGCCGATCGCCACGGTGACGACGTCGTACTGCTGTGGATCGAGGGACTCGAGCACGGAGCGGGCGGAGGCGAGCGAGATCTCGTGCTCGGACGAGCGCCCGCCGGCGAGGACGGCGACGCGGAGGCGGCTCATCTACCGTGGGGGCGGACCGCCGCCGGTCGTCGTCCCGCCGAACTTGCCCACGGCGATCGTGACGACCGTTCCGGGCGGCCACTGCGTCCCACCCGCCGGGTCCTGCGTCTGGACGATGCCGTCCTGGTTCGGGTCGGAGACCGGCTGCGAGACGATGCTGACGCGGAAGTCGGACGCCCTCAGCTGCGCGACCGCATCGCTCTGCGAAAGGCTGGTCACCGTCGGGACGGTCGACGTCTTCGGCCCCTTGGAGACGCTCAGCTTGATCGTCGTGTGCGGCGGCTGGAACGTGCCCGCTCCAGGGCTCTCCCCCACGACGATGTCCTTTGGCTCGCTCGACTCGACGTCGACGCGGCGGACGGCGAAGCCCCTCGCCAGCAGGGTCGAATTCGCGCTGTCGAAGCTGAAGCCGATCACGTTCGGCACCGCGACCGGCTTCGGCCCCTTCGAGACGCGAAGCGTCACGCGGAATCCCTCGACTACCGACGCGCCCGCCGTCGGCGATTGCGAGACCACCTCGCCCTCCGGCTTGTCGGAGTCGACCGGGACCGATTTCCCCTTCAGCTTCTTGTCCTGGAGATCGGAGAGCGCGCGGTCGAGAGACTCTCCGACGACACTTGGAACCGTCGTCTTCGGAGGTCCCTGCGACGAGAAGATCGTGACGTAGTTGCCTTTCGGGATCCGCGATCCGGGCTGCGGGTCCTGCTTGAACACGTAGGTCTCGTCTACGTCTGCCCTGAACTGTCTGACGACCTGGACCTTCAGGCCGATCGAGCGGATGTCTCTCACGGCCGCAATCTCGCGGATACCGCCGTAGTTTCCGACCGCGACCGTCTTCGAGCCGCTGAGCTGATTCTGGATCTGGTCGTAGAGGAAGTAGCCGCCGATGACGGCCGCCGCGACGAAGAGCAGCGCGACGAACCACGGCCACACCGCGCGCCGGCGTGGCTCGTCGTAGTCGTAGTACGCCGCCGGCGGCGCGTACGGAACCGCATCTCGGGCTCGAGGCGTGATCTCGGTGACGGCCGTCGGCGGGGGCCGTGAGATGATGGCCGTCGCCGCTTCCTCCGTCGCCGGCGACACGGACACGCCACGCGCAACGCGTGCGAGATCCGCGTCCATCTCCTCCGCGCTCTGGTAGCGGTCGCCAGGATCCTTGGCAAGCGCACGCAGCACGACGAGGTCGAGATCGCGCGGAATCTCGGCCCGCTTCGCGGACGGCGGCTCCGGCACGCTCGAGAGGTGCTTCATGGCGATCTCGACAGGCGTGTCGCCGCTGAACGGGACGACGCCGGTCAGAAGCTCGTAGAGCACAACCCCGACCGAGTACAGATCGGACGTCTGGTCGACAGGCGCGCCCTTCGCCTGCTCGGGCGACAGGTATTGCGCGGTGCCGATGATCGACCCTGCCTCCGTCATCTGGCTCACGCCTGCGCGGGCGATGCCGAAGTCCGTTACCTTCAGCCGTCCTTCCCCGTCGACGAGCACGTTGTGCGGCTTGATGTCGCGGTGAACGATTCCGTGCCGGTGCGCGAAGCGGATCGCCGCGAGGACCTGCCGCGCGTAATCGACGGCGACGTGAACCGGCGCGGGGCCGCGGGCGACGATCAGCTCCTTGAGCGAGCGCCCGTCGAGATACTCCATCGCGATGTAGTAGGTGCCCTCGGCCTCGCCGCGGTCGTAGATCGACACGATGTTGGGATGGGACAGGCTTGCCGCATTCTTCGCCTCGCGACGGAAGCGCTCGACGAACTGATCGTCGCCGGCGTGGCGATCGTCGAGGATCTTGATCGCGACGCGCCGTCCCAGCACCTCGTCCTCGGCGAGGTAGACGTTCGCCATCCCCCCGGTGCCGAGCTTCCGCAGGATGCGGTAGCGCCCGTCGAAGAGGGTGTTGATGAGGGTGTCGGAAACGGCCACGGGTTTGCCCAGGGTAGGGATTCGCCCCTACCGCAGCAGCGCCTCCATTACCTGCTTGGCGATCGGCGCTGCCACGCTGCCGCCGGACCCGGCTTGTTTCTCGAGCACGACCGCCACCGCGACCCGCGGCGCGTCGGCCGGAGCGAAGGCGATGAACCAGGTCGTGTTCAGACGCGTACCGGCCTGTTCGGCCGTGCCCGTCTTGCCGGCCACGCGGATGCCGGAGATCTGAGCAGCCGTTCCCGTTCCGCCGCTGACGACGAGCTCCATCATGCTCGTCAGCTCGGCGGCGGTCCTCTGCTTGATCGGCCGACCGAGCCGGTCGGGCCTCAGGTGTGTGATCGTCTTCCCACCCGGTGAGACGACGCGCTCGATCAGCTGCGGCCGCATCATCGCTCCGTGATTGCCGATCGCGCCGGCGACCATCGCCATCTGCAGCGGCGTTGCGAACAGATCGGGAACGGCCTGCCCGAACGCAAGCCGGCCGACGTCGACCTGGTAGGCCTTCTTCGGGTAGAACAGCTTGCCCTTCTTGTACAGGCCGCTCGCCTGTCGCTCGTTCAGCGGCGTCTCGAGGGGCGGAACGGAGTAGAAGCCGTAACGCTTCATGTAGTCGAGGATCGTGAAGGCGCCGATCGACTTGCCGATGTTGCAGAAGACCGCGTTGATCGAATGCTCGAGCGCGGTCGGAAAGCTCACCGTCCCGAAGACCTCGGGTCCGCTCTGGTCGGCAAAGTTGTGCACCTGCTTCCCGTACTCGAGGCAGTAGCCGGGATCCTCGAACGTCGACTGCGGCGTGAACCTGCCCGTGTCCAGGGCCGCCGACGCCGTCACGACCTTGAAGCTCGAGCCGGGTACGAACAGGCCCTGCGTCGCGCGGTTGAAGAGCGGCGCGCCGCACGGGGCGTTCGTCTTCGTCGCCTGGGCGAAGTGATGCTCGACGAGGTTTGGGTTGTAGGTCGGGTTGGTCGCCATCGCCAGCACGCGTCCGGTCGACGGCTCCAGCGCAACGACGGCGCCGCACTTCCCCCGTAACGCCCGGAGCGCGAGGGCCTGCACTCCGGGACGGACCGTGAGCACCAGGTCGTTCCCGCTGATCGTCGTCCCCCGCAGCTTGTCGAGCGCGGACCGAAACACCGTGTCGAGGTTCGCGTTCGAGCCGGTGAGATAGTCGTTGTACGACTCCTCCAGTCCGGTCCGGTTGTGCGATTGCGTGGAGTAGCCGACGATGTCGGCAAAGAGCGGGCCCGCCGGATAGCGGCGGAAGTACAACGTCTGACCGTCGACCTGCTTCGCCACGTTCCTCGCGAGAAGCGTCTTCCCGTCGGCGGCGTAGATCTTGCCGCGCTTGATCGTGAACTGCGCAACGGTGCGAATCGCGTTGTCCTGCCGGTCGGCGAGGCCCGCGTTCGCCCACGTCTGCCAGTACGTCGTCCCGACGATCAAGGCTGCGAGCAGCACGAGCGACGCGATGCCGATGTGGGAAACCTGGCGGTTCATAGCGTTGCCGCGCCCTGGCGAGTGCGAGGCGGACGGGAGCGGGCCGGCATTACCTCAACATCTCCCGGTTGGCCCGGTTGGAGACGAGCAGCAGCCCGGCTAAGAGCAGGAAGTTCGCCACCACGCTGGAGCCGCCGTACGAGACGAATGGGAGCGTGATCCCGGTCAGCGGAATGATCCGCAGGATCCCACCGACGATGATGAACGTCTGCAGGGCGAAGCCGAACGTGAGCCCTGCGGCGGCGAGCTTTGAGAAGCCGTCCTGTGCGAGCAGGGAGATGCGCATCCCGCGCAGCACGAAGATCATGTAGACGAGCAGGAGCGCGGCGGCGCCGATCAGCCCGAGCTCCTGCGCGAGGGCCGAGTAGATGAAGTCCGTGTTGATGCCCGGGATGAGCTGCGTGCCGTCAACCGACTCGAACGTGCCCTTGCCGAGCCCGGTGCCGGCGTACTCGCCGTTACCGATCGAGTAGAGCGACTTCACGAGCTGGAAGCTCTGGCAGTTCTGCCGCAGGTCGAAGTGCTGCGAGGTCGGGCAGTAGACCTTGTGCTCGGTCCAGGGATGGATCCAGACCGTCACGCGCTCGCGCACGTGCGGCGTGATCCTCCAGACCCCGACGGCCCCGACGAGAAAGAGACCGAGCCCCACGGCGACGTAGGCGACGCGCGCGGTCGCCACGTAGAGCATCGCCAGGAAGATCCCGAAGTAGAGCAGCCCGCCGCCGAGATCCCGCGTCTCGAGGAGGACGAGCATCGCCAGCGCCCAGATGACGAGCAGCGGCCCCCAGTCCTTCAGCCGGCCCTGGGCGAGCACCTCGCGCTTCTCGCGCATGTAGCCGGCGAGGAAGACGATCAGCATGATCTTCGCCAGCTCGCCGGGCTGGAAGCGCAGCGAGCTGACCTGCACCCACAGCCGGGCCCCGTTCACCGTCTTCCCGACCAGCGGGAGAATCGGGAGCAGCAGCAGCGCGATCGCCGTCAGCCCGAACAGGTACTTGTAGGTCTCGAGCCGCCGGTAGTCGTGCCGCAGGACGAACAGCGCAAGCGCGAAGAATGCGACGCCGACGACGATCCAGATCCCCTGCCTGAAGGCGTCGTCCGGATTGAGCCGGTAGATCTCGGTCAGGCCGATCGCCGTCAGCAGTCCCGCGATCGGCAGGAGGTACGGGTCCGCGAAGGGCACGGTGTAGCGAGCGACCAGATGGGCCGCGAGATACAGCGCGAAGAAGAAGCCCGCGTACGTCAGCGAGGCCGTCGAGACGACGTCCTGGCGTGCGATGTAGACGCTTGCGAACCCGACGGCCGTCAGAAATCCGACGACGATGAGGAACAGGAGCTCCCGGTTGCGAAGGCTCAGCGCAGGAACCTCAGGTAGAGGACGAGCGCGGCCGCTGCCAGGAGCAGAAGCACGACGAGCCAGGCGACGATGCGCCCCCTGAGGTGGCGCCGGCGAATCGCCCCGTTCTCCCCCTCCTCGACGAGGAGCTCCGTCTGGATCTCCTCCGCCGGCACGACCATCGTGTCCACGGTCGGCACTGCATCTGCTTCCGTGAGCGTGACCTCGTCGTCCGACGCGGTCACGGCCGGCCGCGCCTGCTCGAGCGTGTCGCCGTCGCGCGCCAGTGCCTCGTCCCCGATCTCGAACGCGACGACGGTGATGTTGTCCTCGCCGCCGGCCTTGTTCGCCGCCCTTACCAGCGCGCGCAGCGCGCCGCTGATGTCGTCGCGGTTGCGCTCGACGACGGAGAGGATCGAATCCTCCGACACCATGTCCGTCAATCCGTCCGAGCAGAGGAGAAAGAGATCACCCTCGCGGGCCGCAATCGTGAAGGTGTCGACGTCGACGTCCGGGTCGGTCCCGAGCGCACGCGTGATGACGGAGCGCTGCGGGTGCGTCTCGGCCTCCTCGCGCGAGAGCCTGCCGGTCTTCAGGAGCTCGTTGACGAGCGAATGGTCCTCGGTGAGCTGTTCCATGGTCGCTTCCCGGATCAGGTACGCGCGGGAGTCGCCGACGTGTCCGAACGCGACCCGCTCGTCCTCGACGACCGCGACGGTGATCGTCGTGCCCATGCCCGACGTGTTCGGATCCGTGCTCGAGCGGTCGTAGACGCGGCGATTCGCCTCCTGGATCAGGTCGATGATTCGCTCCTCTCCGCTCGCCTCCGTGCCGCTCTCCTTCAAGGCGACCGTGGCGAGACGAGAGGCGACCTCGCCGGCCTGCGCGCCGCCCATCCCGTCGGCGATGGCGAACAAAGGCGGCTCGATGACGTACGAGTCCTCGTTCCGGCGGCGCCTGCGTCCGGGATCGGTGACGGCGGCGACGCGGCCGATCACGTCTCGAACCTGAGATCGGTCTCGCCGATGCGAACGATGTCGCCCTGCGTGAGGCGTCGCGGACGGTCGAGCCTCGTGCCGTTGAGGTAGGTGCCGTTCGTGGAGCCGAGGTCCTGGACCCAGACGCCGTCCTGCCGCGGCTCGAAGCGCGCATGGCGGGCGGAGGCGTACTCGTCTGTGGCAATCGGGATGTCGTTCTGCCGTCCGCGGCCGATCGTCAGCTGGGCGGAGTCGAGATTGAAATCCTCGCCTTCCGCGAGATCGGGGCTCTTCACGACCACGAGCCGGCCCGTCTGCGGCCCGCGGGGCGACGAATGGACGCCCGCGACGCTCGAGGGAGCGAGGATGAAGCTCTCCTGCGGCAGGCGCAGGTCGCGGCTCGCCGTCCGCACGATGCGCCAGATGAAGAGGTAGAGGAGAACGAGAAACGCGATCTTGAGGACGAGGAGAACCTCGTCGACCGCGGCTGAATCGAAGATCATTCTTGCTCCCGCGAGAACGTGACCTTCGTGGAGCCGAGCGTGATCGTGTCGCCGTCGGTGAGCTTGGCTCGCTTGACCCGCCTGCCGTTGACCTCCATCCCGTTCGTCGAGCCGAGGTCCACGATCCAGTAGGAGGTTCCTTCCTGGCGCAGCTCGGCATGACGCCGCGAGACATTGGCGTCGGAGAGCTGGATGTCGCAGTCCCGCGAGCGTCCGAGCACGACGCGCCGCTGCTTGACCTCGTGACGGGTCCCGTCGTACATCAGCGTCACGAGCTCCTGCTCGACTCCGAGCTCCGCCGGGGAGACCGCCTGTGTCGGCGCCGGCGTCTTCGCCTTGTAGACCATCGTCGCGCCCGGCTCGAGGTCGCCCGGGGGCTCACCGGCGCCCGCGCGGCGACGGTCGGGCTGAGCCATCCTGGTTGCGATCCCGAACTCGCCGACGTCGAGGTCGGCATCGGTCTCCATCAGGACCAGCGGAGGCGAGAGCAGCGCGTAGCCCTCCCGCCGGGCGTGCTCGGAGAGGTACTCCTGCAACTCGCCGCGAAGGTTCTCCTCGTAGCTCTCAAACTGCTCGCGGTCGCCCGGCGCGAGGTAGATCGTGTATTCGTTCGGCGCGTACACGCGGGAGACGGAGACCGTGCGGTGGTCGTCCATCTCCTTGGCGAGCTTGCGCGCAAGCTCGACCGGTTGGACGTTCGCGCGGAACGCCCTGCCGAAGATACCTTCGAACAGGCCTTCGATCTTTTGTTCGATTGTGCGGAGAACCATGTGCCGGGGACTACCCCGGCGATCGATGCTAACGCACGGCTACCGCGACACAGGTGGCCCAAACGGCGATGGCAAGGGGGGTCGCGGCAACGTCCGGGACCGCGAGCAGCCCTGCCGCGAGGAAGGCCGACCCAAGTGCGGCGATCGCCCAGAGCCCGCGGGCACGGGCGATCGGGAGCAGGAACGCCACGCCTGCCAGCACGAGCATCCCCACCGCGAGGGCGGGCCGCGAGAGCAGAGCGCTCCAGAGCGCCGAGGCGACGTCGAGCGGATCGCCGCTCGCGGCGAGGCCGAGGTTCCTCGGCGGGGCGGCACCGTCGAAGGGAAGCGGGGCGCCCCGAATCCCGGCCACGAGCCCCGCCACCAAAACGGCGGCACCGGCCTGGGCAGCGCGACGCACGGGCGACCGGACGGCGAGCGTCGCGAGAGGCATGAGCCCGAGCCCGGCGATGGGCGCGAGCAGCGGCCCGAGCGCGAAGAGCAACCCGCTGCGAGGCTCCCTCCAGACGAGGAGGAGAAAAGCCAGAGCGGCCGCGACGTAGAGGGTCGCAGCGCCGAGGGCGAGATTCCCCAGCGGAAGAATGGGAACCGCCAGCGCAAAGACGAGACCCGCGCGCGGGTGCAGCACCGTCGCTCCGGCCGCGAGCGCGGCGAGCCCGAGCGCCCAGCCGGCGGGAAAGAACGGGATCGTCCAGGCGGTCCAGCCGGCGACGAGAGCTGCAAACACGGCCGGCAGGAACCGCGGGACAGCGGCAGGCACCGTCGCCGTGCGGCCACGGCCCGAGCGCCGTCGTCGTTTCCGTCCCGCCAGACGGAGCGTTCCCGCCAGCGCGGCCGCGCTGGGCCGGCGCGCGGGATCGAGATCGAGTGCCCGGGCGATCGCGTCAAGCAGGGACCTCGGGAGGTCTGGGCGCATGGACTCGAGGGCGGGCGCGCCGGCCTCGATCGCCCGGGCCGTCTCGAGCAGCGAGCTGTGCCAGAACGGATGCCGGCCCGCGAGCGCCTCCCAGAGCATGACCCCGACCGCCCACACGTCCGCCGCTTCGGTCGTGGCGTCGCCGGCGAGCCGCTCCGGCGCGATGTAAGCCAGCGTCCCTGGGACGTCTCCCTGCGCCGTGAGCGTCTCCGCCTCCTGGATCTGCGCCAGGCCGAAGTCGAGCACGCGGACGGAGACGTGCCTGCCCTCTGCGAGCAGCACGTTCGAAGGCTTGACGTCCCGATGGACGATCCCGCGCTCGTGTGCGTGTGCGAGGGCGTCGAGAATCTGCACGGCCGCCTCGATTGCCGACGCGTCGTCCAGCTCGCCGCTCCGCAGCGCCTCGCGGAACGTCCGGCCGGGCACGTACTCGTAGGCGATGTAGACGTGCCGCGCGTCGCGGCCGAATCCGTAGGCGCGCTGGCAGGCCGGGTGCCGCAGCCGCGCCGCCGCCTCGGCCTCCCGTTCGGCGCGAGACGCCGCCTTGCCCTCGCGGGGGACGATCTTCAGGGCGACGTCGAGCCCGTTGCGCTCGTCCCGCGCGAGCCACACCGACCCGGAACCGCCGCTCCCGAGCGGCCGTAGCGGGCGGTAGCGGCCGAGCACGAGCTCACTCTGGGCCAGGGCTGGCGCGGCGTTCGACATCGGCTCTCCAGGGTTGGCGGGGACACCGGCAAGTCCTTCACGGCCGGGCTACGGGTTAGAGTGACGACGGCTTCGGCTGGGATTCGCCAGCGGCGGCGCTTGCGCTGCCGCTCTTCAGGACGCGCGGGCTCTGCCCGTGCGTCCGTCTGAAATGACCGACCGAGCGGCATGAACCAACCACGACATCCCTACGGGTTAGAGTGATTGCGGCTTCGGCTGGGATTCGCCTGTGACCGAGCGCGATAGCGACATCGAGTTCGACTTCTTCGACGAGCCCGAGACCGAAGAAGCGACGGAACGCGTGCGCACCCCGCGGCGGCCTCCGCCACGGGGCCCGCGCCGGCCCGTGCGCCCTCCCTCGGGTCTGATCCCGATGCTCAGGCTCGCCGGTCTGATCGCCTTCCTGATCCTCGCGGCGGTCCTCCTGGTCGTGCTGGCGCGCGGCTGCGCCTCCAGCAGCAAGCACGATCGCTACGCGAAGTACATCGAGGACGTGCGCGGCATCGCCGGACGGTCCGGAGAGATCGGCAAGGAGCTGAACAGCACGCTCGCCGCCACGGGCATCAAGGAGAGCGCGCTCGAGGGAAAGATCAAGGGCTACGCCGCGCAGGAGCAGCAGGAGGTCGCCCAGGCGCGTGACCTCGATCCGCCCGGGCCGCTCCGCGTCGAGCACGACCATCTGATCGAGATCCTCCAGCTCAGGGCGAGCGCGCTCAGCCGCCTCGCGGATGCCTTCCGGCAGACGGCCACCGCCAAGAACGCGACGACCTCCGGACGCCTCATCGCCGACCAGGCCCGGCTCCTCGTGGCCAGCGACGTCAACTGGGACTTCTACTTCAGGGATCCGACGCAGCGCGAGCTCGAGCGCCAAGGCATCCGTGACATCGGCGGCGTTCCGGACTCGAACATCTTCCCGAACCCCGACTCCGCGAGCACGCCGGCGATGATGGTGGTCTGGCAGCGCGTGCATGGCGCCGCGACCGGCGGGACGCCAGGCGGCAAGCACGGCAGCGCGCTCGTCTCCGTCACGGCACTGCCGGACGGCAAGCGGCTCGATCCCACGGGAGCGGCAAGCGACAACGAGATCACCGCGTCGACCGACCTCGCCTTCCGGGTCGCCGTCGAGGACTCCGGCGACTTCCAGGAGTTCAACGTGGGCGTGACCCTGACGATCCAGAGGTCTCCAAAGTCGATCGTCAAGACGAAGAAGATCGCTGTCATCAACGCCGGCGCGACCGTGAACGTCACCTTCACCGACATCGATCTCACCGGCCTCTTCGGCCTGCCGACCACAATCTCGGTCGACATCGAGCCGGTGCCCGGCGAAGCGAAGACCGACAACAACTCGGCCGAGTACAAGGTCATCTTCTCGGTCGCATAGGGATGAGTCTCTCGACCGCGGAGTGGATCGCGATCGGGGCCTGTGGCGCCGCAGGCGTCTCCTTGCTGGTCGCAGGACTCGCGTGGTGGAAGCTGCGGGCGGTGCGGGTCGCGCAGCTCGTCCTGCTCGGCGGCGGCAAGCAGGATCTCGTCGACTTCGCCGTCTCCCTCCAGGGCCGGATCGACGATCTCCACCGTGCGGTCGACGAGATCGCCGCGGGCCTCTCTCGGGTCGACCGGCGGGTCGACACGGCGGTCTCGAAGATCTCGCTCGTACGGTACGACGCCTACGAGGGCGCCGGCGGGCACCAGTCCGCATCGATCGCCCTCCTCGACGCGGGCCGAAGCGGCGTCGTGCTGAGCGCCATCCAGGGCCGCGACTACGCGCGGATCTACGTGAAGGAGCTCGACCGAGGCCGCCCCAACGTGGCGCTTTCCCCCGAGGAGGAAGAGGCCGTCGAGCGCGCCATGGCGGGCTGACACGGACTCACTCAGCTACATTTCGGCCCAGATGCAGCACGTTCTCGTCCTCAATGCGAGCTACGAACCGCTGAACGTCACGACCGTTCGGCGTGCCCACGTGCTCGTGTTCAAGGGCAAGGCCGAGGTGATCGAGGAGCTCGAGGAACGGCTCCATTCGGCCACCGACACCTTCCCGTGGCCGCACGTGATCCGGCTCGTCACCTA
>DASWEF010000018.1:0-7053 GCA_036394855.1 Gaiellaceae bacterium
TTCGCGGTCGCGCTCACGCACGACGTGGACTCGCCCTGGCGCTGGACGCGCATCGGGCTGCGCGGCGCGGCCGCCCGGCTGAAGCGCGACGTCGCGCAGGCGCGTCTCGGCCCGGCCCTGCGTGAGGCCACCGGCCTCGCCACCGCGCCGATCCACCGTCTTCGCGGCACCGATCCGAACTGGCGCTTCGAGGAGATCGTCGCCGAGGAGCGCCGGAGAGGAGCGCGGGGCTCCACGTTCTTCGTGCTGGCGGCCCACCACGACCCGCACGACGGCGCCGCGCCGGAGACCTACGAGCACCTCCGGCCGCGCCTCGTCGAGACGCTGCTCGACACGGGTGCCGAGATCGGCCTGCACGGCAGCTACACGGCGGCCGAGGACCCGGCGCGACTGAAGGAGGAGAAGGCCGTCCTCGAGTCGCTCGCGGGTGAGGTGAGCGGACACCGTTACCACTACCTGCGCGGCGATCCGCACAGGAACCTCGGAGGGCTCGCGGAGCTCGGCTTCCGTTACGACACGACGCTTGGCTTCCCGGACGCGGTCGGTTTCCGCGCAGGGATCGCGCACCCCTACCGCCCCTGGGACTTCCAGCGGGACGAGCCGTCGCGCCTCGTCGAGATTCCGCTGGCTGCAATGGACGCGACCCTTGCCGAGGAGCGGTACCTCGGCCTCGCCGCAAAGCGGGCCGAACCGCAGCTGACGGCGCTCCTCGACTGGGCGGCGGAGCACGGAGGCGGCTTCGCGATCCTCTGGCATCCCGACCGCTTCGACCCCGTCACCTCCGCGGGCTGGGACCGCCTCTACTCGAGGGTGCTGGACGGCGTCCGCGCGCGCGGCGGCATCTGCGTGCCCGCGGGCGAGCTTTCGTCCCACTCGACCTGGTCGAAGTAGCGCAAGGCGCGCCGGCTCGGCCGTACGCGCGCGCTCAGCTCGGCGAGCTGCTCGGGTGAGATCTCGCCGAGTGCGCTCTTGATGCCGAGATACGCGAGATTCAGATCCTCCTGGTACACGATCGTCGAGATGCGCGGGTTGACCTCGATCACGTAGTCGCCGATGAGCTGAATGTTGAAGAAGTACTCGATGCCGAGCTCGGCGACGATCCGCTGCGCGACCTCGAGCAACCAGTGGTCGTTCAGCGTCTCGAAGTACATCGCAAGCCCGCCCCTCAGCGACTCCCTCGTCTTCGCGTGCCCGATGAGGACCTGGCCTGAGCGCGCGATCCCGTCGACGGTGCGCTCCCGGCCCTGCGCCAGCTCCATCACGAGCAGATCGGGTCCTCCCTCCTCCGGCAGCAGGTCGAGGACGTCCTTGAGCCGCAGCGCCAGGTTGCCGGGACGATCCTCGATCAGCTGCTTGGCGCGATCGACCGTCGCGTCGAGCACGCGAAAGCCGCGCGAGCCCGAGCTGAACACGGGCTTGAAGCAGACCGGCCGGTCCGGATAGCCGAGGTCCTGCGCTGCCAGGGCGAGCGCGCGCCCGCCGACGACGTGGCGCCAGGCCGGCACACGCAGTCCGATCCGCTGCAGCACCGCGTAGGCCTGCGCCTTGTCGTTCGCCGTGCGAATCGTCTCCGGCTGCGAGACGAGCACCGTGGTTCCCATGAATCGCTCCCGCGCGTCGGCGAGGGCGAGCAGATCGAACGAGGACTGCGGCAGAACGGCATCCACGTTCTCGCGATACACGATGTCCTGAACGGCGTTCGCGAACGCCGGGTCGGGCCCGGGCGGAACGACGTAGAACCGGTCGCAGAACTGGCGCCCGATCGCCTGCGGCGACATGTCCGTTCCGATGACGCGCACGCCGCGCTCGCCGTTCAGCCGCAGCGCTCGGAGAAGCGCCGCAGTGCCCGGCGCCCCCGAGGCCGTGACGAGGACGGTGATGTCGCGCATCGCCGCGGCGATGCTACTGACGCTGCCGGCTCAGCCGGGGAAGAGGAACCGGACGCGGTTCCAGCGGGCGATCTCGCAGCCGTCCTCCCGGCTGAAGCGTGCCCGGACCGAGTGGCCCCGGAAGCGGCCGCTGACGAGGGCTTCCTCCGGCCCGCCGTAGATCTGCGTGCACGCCCGGTCCTTCGGCGTGGGCGCGAACGGCGTCTTCAGCGCGGCGAGCTTCCTGCAAGCCGCGGCTCGGTGCGGGAGGGTGCCGCCGACCGGGGCGCAGCGGAGCGTGTAGGCGCGCTTCGGCGTGTGGCCCTCGCCGTCGGGCCAGACGGTGATGTGGAGCGAGGTCGAGGCGATCAGGATTGCGGCGAGAACGTTCATCGGCCCAGGATAGGCAGGAGCCGCAGCAAGCGCCTGCGCTCTGCGGGGAGGTAGAAGCCCAGGAGCGCCAACAGGAGCGGATACGCCGCCGTCAGGCCGAGGGCCAGGGCGAGCGGTGCGTCGAGCAGCTTGCCGAGCACGGTCAGGCCCACGGCAGCCGCGCCGAGGGTGCCGACACGCCGCCACTGGTACGGAACGGGAAAGACGCTCTGCGCGCGCCAGGCCATCCCGACGAAGAGCAGCGTGTAGGCCGAGACCGTTGCAATCGCCGCACCCATGCGCCCGTACGGTGGGATCAGCGCCAGGTTCAGCGTGACGTTCACGACCGCAGCGGCGCCGGTCACCACCCAGTTCGACCGCGTCTGCCGAGCGCGTCCGGTGCCGATCTGCACGACGACGTACGCCCCGAACGCGGCCACTCCGAAGGCGAGCGGCGCGACCACGTTCTGCGCCGGATAGAAAGGCCTCGTCGTGATCAGCTTCAGGATCCACGGCGCGAGCAGGCCGAGCGCGAGCGCGAGCCAGCAGCAGAAGTAGACGACGTAGGTCAGGACGAAGCTGTACGTGCGCTGCGCCTCGCGGTCGTCCTCGATCGAGTACGCGAAGGCGGGCCAGGCCATTCGGAAGGCGGTCAGCAGCAGCACGATCGCCGAGGCCACTCGGACGCCGATCGAGTACAGCCCGACCTCGTGCGCGTCGGTGAGCTTGACGAGGAAGAAGCGGTCGCTGAAGTTCGTCAGCCAGAGCGCCAAGGCGGATGGAACGAGCGGTAGTCCGAATCGGTTCATCGCCCGGTAGAGGGTGCGGTCGAACTGGAACCCCAACGCACGGCGGCTGTAGGCGAGCAGCGCGGCGTAGACGACGAGCGTGCCGGTGAAGTTCCCGACGAGCACGCCGAGCGGCCCCTTGTCGAAGACGACGACGAGGAGGACGGTGGCGGCGATCGTGATGCCGACGTTCGCCAGCGTCGCGGCGACGTACGCGGTCGAACGCTGCTCGACGCGGAACAGCGACGTCATCTGCTCGTAGTTCATGGCGGCCCAGAGGCCGACGAAGGCCGCTGTCACCAGTCCGTCGTGCGAGCGGGTTCCGAAGAGCAGCCAGGAGATCGGCTGTGCCAGCGCGACGCCGGCCACGAGCACGCCCGTCGAGGCGGCGAAGACGTACCAGAATGCCGTGCGCACGACGAGGTGGCGGCGCTCCGGCTCCGCGGAGTCGAAGTAGAAGCGGAAGAAGGCGCTCTTCATCGCCTGGGCGACGAGCGCCGTCAGGACCGCCGACAGCGCGACGAGCGTCTCGATCAGCCCGTAGTCGCTCGGCGAGAGGTAGCGCGTATAGAGCGGCAGCAGCAGGACCGCGATGACGCGCGCGACGATGCTGCCCAGGCCGTAGATCGCCGAGTGGCGCACGAGCTCTTTGAGTCGCTCCAGCATGGTCAGACCAAGGCGCCGACCCGGCGGCGCTGCATAGAGGCCGTACGGGTTTCGCCCGTGCGGCCGTCTAAACCAGAATTCGGCATGCGTCCACTGACCGAACTTCCAATCACGCTCAGAGTATGGAGGTGTAAATCTCGATGAAACGGTCCGCGACCTTGTCCAGGTCATGGACGCGCTCGACGTAGGCGCGGCCCTCCTGTCCGAGCCGTTTTCGCAGCTCGAAGGACTCCACCAGCGGGCTCAGCCTCTCCACGAGGTCGTCCTTCGTCGCGGGCACGATCGGCACCTTCACGCCGAACGCCTCCTCGGTCTGTGCCACCGCCTCGGGATCGAGGCGCGTGACGACCGGCTTCCCGTACGCCATCGACTCGATCGCGAACACCCCGTGCCAGAGGTAGTGCAGCTGGTCGACGACGATGTCCGCACGCTTGAAGCGCTCGACCGCCTCGTCGTGCGGCACGCCGTGCACGACGTCCAGATCGACGGGGAGCTGCGCACACGCTTCGACCACGTGCTGCGTTCCCTTCTTCTCCAAGTCCGAAGGCGCGTGGACGACGAGCGGCCGCTCGCGCTCGACGGGCGGCACGGGCTCGTACGCACGCAGATCGAGACCGGGAGGGACGACGGCGGTCGGATCGGGAACCCACCGCGTGGCCGCGTACGAGCCCACGATCGTCGCGTCGAACCTCTTGCGGTATTCGAGCTCCGAGAGCGGCTTGTTGCGAATGTCGTCTCCGAGGAAGTGCATCACGGACCTCTTCCGGGTCGCGCGCAGGATCGGCATGTTCAGCCGCTTCGGTACGAGTGTCTTGCCGAAGTAGAAGTGGAAGAGATCCGTCTGCGGGAGATAGCGCGCGAGCGCGCGCCACTGGACGAGTTGCTGGCGCAGGAAGCCCTCGCGTGGGAGGTCGAGGTTGATGTCGTACTCGTCGGGCCGCCACTTCTGCGGCCAGAAGACGAGCAAACGCGCGTCGACGCCCTTCCGGCGCAACGCATTCACGTGTGCCCACCCGGTTCCCGCAAGGTTGACCGGGAGGTGGAGGACGCGGGCATCCACGAAGCGCAACGATACGATCCGCGCCCTTGAAACGAACCCTCTACCGGGCGGTCCGCAGCGCGCGGCACCCGAGACGGGCGCTCGAGCGGCGGCGGATCAGAGCGGAGGTCGCCCGCTATCTCGGTGGACGCGACGTGCTGGCCGGATTCGAACGGGAGGTGCGCGCCAGCGGGCTGATGGAGCACCTGCTCGAGAAGGGGCGGGAACATCAGGCAGCCGTTGGCGAGAGCGGTCACTCGCTCGGAGCGATCGGTTACACGGAGGGCGTCTATCTCTACGCGGTGCTGCGAAAGGTGCGGCCGCGGATCGCCGTCGAGACGGGCGTCGCCAACGGCTTCTCGACGGCCTTCTCCCTGCTCGCGCTCCAGGCGAACGGCGAGGGTGAGCTGCACTCGATCGACCTGCCTCGGGAAGTGGGCCGGGAGTACGCGCCGGACACGTTCTACGAAGGCGAGGGCCGCGCCGGCATCCCGCCGGGCTCCGAGCCCGGATGGCTCATCCCGTCAGACCTGAGAGAGCGTTGGTCGCTGATCCTCGGCCGCAGCCAGGAGGAGCTGCCGCCGCTGCTCGGCCGCCTCGGAGCGATCGACTCGTTCATGCACGACAGCGAGCATTCGTTCG
Organism: Gaiellaceae bacterium; assembly: GCA_036394855.1. Lineage (GTDB taxonomy): Bacteria > Actinomycetota > Thermoleophilia > Gaiellales > Gaiellaceae > 3-1-20CM-4-69-9. The sequence continues at coordinate 5,376 of DASWEF010000018.1, forward strand.
AGTGCATGTGGTTCGAGTTCACCGCTGCGTGGCCGCACTTGCGTCCGGGCGGCGTGCTCCTCTCCGACGACGTCAACTCGACCGAGGCGTTTCCGCGCTTTGCCCACGAGCAGGAGCGGGAGCCGGTCCGGCTGGCACGCGGAATGTCGCTGCTAATGAAGTGATTTTGACAAGGTAGTGAGTAATCCCTAATAATGCGGGCCATGGCAGTCGTCACGGAACGGAAGAGCGCCGAGGAACGGCGGGAGGCCGTGCTCGAGGCCGCCATGACTGAATTCGCCGCCCGCGGTCTCGTGGGCGGCTCGACCGAGGCGATCGCCAAGACGGTTGGGATCTCGCAGCCGTACGTCTTCCGGCTCTTCGGCACGAAGAAGGAGCTCTTCATGGCCACCGTCGAGCGCTGCCTGCGCGGAACGCTCGAGATGATGCGCACCGCCTCGGCCGGCCTCAAGGGCGAGGAGGCGCTGACGGCGATCGGCGAGGCCTACATGCAGCGGCTGGCGAACCCGACCTATCTCCATGCCCAGATGCAGTCGTACGCAGCGTGCTCGGACCCGGAGATCCGAGAGTTGGTCCGACGTGGCTACGGCGAGCTCGTGGAGTACGTCGAGCGCGTCTCCGGCCTGCCGTCGGAGCGCGTCGCGCACTTCTTCGCCAAGGGCATGCTTCTCAACGTGGTGGCCTCGCTGGACCTGCTCGGCGCCGACGAGGGCTGGGCGCAGCGCCTGATCGAGGGCTGCCGCAAGGACGCCTGAATTTTTTTGAGGTTCAAGTAAGTGACCACTCACAAGCACAGGCGGGTTAGCCGCACCCCAAGACCCCAGGAGGCCGCATTCACGCGGCATTTCCCCTTCCGCAAGATCGGAAGGACGAGCCGAAGGAGGAATCCATGACTGCCAGGACACGCACCATTTGGACATTCGCGATCACCGCCGCGGCCGTTTTCATGGCCACGCTCGACAACCTCGTCGTGACGACGGCGCTGCCCGTGATCCGCGAAGACCTGCACGCGACCGTCGAGAGCCTCGAGTGGACGGTCAACGCGTACACGCTGACCTTCGCGGTGCTGCTCCTGACCGGAGCCGCGCTGGGTGACCGCTTCGGCCGGCGCCGGATGCTCGCGGTGGGGCTCGGGATCTTCACCCTGTCCTCGGCCGCTGCCGCGCTCGCCCCGACGGCCGGCGCGCTGATCGCGGCCCGCGCGGCGCAGGGTGTCGGCGGCGCGATCGTGACGCCTCTGACGCTGACGATCCTCAGCGCGGGCGTGCCGGCGAATCGCCGTGGTGCGTTCATCGGCGCCTGGAGCGGCATCGCCGGGCTGGCCGTCGCCTTCGGCCCGCTCGTCGGCGGGGCGGTCGTCAGCGGCATCTCCTGGCACTGGATCTTCTGGCTCAACGTCCCGATCGGGATCGCCCTGATCCCGCTCGCGTTCACGCGGCTTCAGGAGACGTACGGGCCCTCGGGCAAGCTCGACTTCCCCGGGCTCGGGCTGGCGAGCGGTGGACTGCTCGGAATCGTCTGGGGGCTCGTCCGCGGGAACGGGCAGGGCTGGGCGTCGACGGAGATCGTGACCGCGCTCACCGCGGGAACCGTCGTCCTGGCGCTCTTCATCCTGTGGGAGCTGCGCGCAGAGGCGCCGATGCTCCCGATGCGCTTCTTCCAGAACCGTGTGTTCGCG
>DASWEF010000019.1:0-17855 GCA_036394855.1 Gaiellaceae bacterium
AGCGCCGCGATCACGGCCCACAGCTCAGGCCCGCGCTCGCGGCCCGTCAATGCAAGACGAAGCGCGCGCAGGTTCCCGCCGACTGCCTTCAGCTCACGCACGATCGTTCGCGCGTCCACGCTGCCGTTTGCGCGCTCGACGAGCTCGCGGAAACGCTCCAACGTCTGCGTCGCGTCGACCTTGACGGGTTCCGGCGGTGTGAGGATTGCCTGCGCGTACTCCCTCGCCTCGTTGAGGTCGCGCGCGCCGCGTAGGGCGGGAACGACCTCGACAGGCGCATTGGCCGCCGCGGCGAGCTCGTCGTCGCTCATGGCCTCGATCGCCTCGATCGCGAGCCGGCGGACACGCGAGAGGTCGTAGTGGACGTCGTGCTGCGGGAGGCCGAGCTCCTCCAGGTAGCGTCGCACGGCCTCACCCGGGATGCCCGCCTCGCGCAGCGACGCGACGGTTGCGCCGGGCGCGCGCTTCGCCAGCTTCTTGCCGTCCTCGCCCAGGATGAGTCCGTGGTGCAGGAACTCCGGCGGGGCCGCGCCGAGCGCTTCGAACAGTCTCCGATGGAGATTCTCGTTCGGGCGGTGGTCGAAGCCGCGCACGATGTGCGTGATCCCGAAATCGGCGTCGTCGACGACGCTCGCGAGGTGGTACGTCGCCGTGCCGTCCTCGCGTAGGAGCGTGATCCCGTCGAAGCGGTCGCCGAGCGGCGCCGCGGCTTCCCGGTAGCGCTCCTGACGCTCGCTCTGCCGGATCGGGCCTTCTTCCCACGCCAGCCCCAGCCACTCGAGATCGCGGACGATCTCCTCCTCACCGCCTGGAACGTTCCGCTGAGGATCCGTGTCGTCGATCCTGAGCAGCATCCAGTCGCCCAGCCGTCGGTTCGCGACGGCGCTGAGCGCGTTCCCGACGTGAGGCGAGCCGGTGGGGCTGGGAGCGAAGCGGACGCGGGTCATGGGGAGAGGCTACCGCGGGATTTAAGGCTCTCGTAAGCCTCTCGCAACGTGACCACAAGGTCGCTCGGTCACGCTGGCCGGAATCGACCGAAAAGGGGCGTTCACGATGAGACCTCTAATCAGCTTGCTTGCCGCAGGTGCCGCCGTCCTAGCGCTCACGACCGCTGCCCGGGCCGACGTCGGCGGCCCGGCGTTCTACGTCGACGGCCAGCTCTACCGGACGGTGGGCACGCCGACCGACCTCTCCGGCACCGGCGCGCCCGCCCAGAGCTACGACACGATCTACGACTTCGGCGGGCTTCAGCTGAACGTCGCCACCGCCGCGCCGGGAGATCCCGGCTACAACGGCGGCCGCTGGCTGGTTCACGCGCTCTCGTTCACGAGCTACTCCGCGGCGCTCGCGGCGTACGACGCGAACGGCAGCGGAACGTTCGACAGCGACGAGGAGATCGCCGCCGCCCTCGCAGGCGGAGTCGGCGGAGCTCGTGACCTCGGTGTCGTGAAGAGCTTCGAGTGTCCGGTGATTCCTCTCCCGCACTCGTAGCTGGCAGTGGGGCCGGCCGGCCGGCCCCACTGTTCACACCCTCGTAAGGTGGTCATGGCCAGAATAGGGCCATGACCACCGTCCTCGTCGTCGACGACGAGCCGATCGTTCGCGAGGTCGTCGTCTCGTATCTCGAGCGCGAGGGCTATCGCACGCTCGAGGCCGCGGACGGGGAGCGTGCCCGCCAGCTCGTGGAGGAGGCGTCCCCGAGCCTGGTCGTTCTCGACGTGATGCTGCCGCGCGTCGACGGGCTCGAGCTCTGCCGCTGGATCCGCAGCCGATCGGATCTGCCCGTGATCCTGCTGACCGCGCGTGGCGAGGAAGCAGACCGAATCGTCGGGCTGGAGCTCGGCGCAGACGACTACGTGACGAAGCCATTCTCACCGCGCGAGCTGGCTGCCCGCGTGCGCACCGTCCTGCGGCGCACCACGGCTCCGGGGCCCGTCGAAGAGCGGATCGCGTTCGGCGACGTGATCATCGACGCCTCCGGGCGGGAGGTCACGAAGGGAGGCGAGGCGCTGACCCTGACCGCCCGCGAGTTCGAGCTGCTCTGGTTCCTCGCATCGCACCCGCGCCGGGTGTTCTCCCGCGACCAGCTGATGGCCCGCGTCTGGGGCTACTCGGCCGCCGTGGACACGGGCACGGTGACCGTCCACATCCGCCGGCTACGAGAGAAGATCGAGGACGAGCCTTCCCGCCCGTGTCATCTCGAGACGGTCTGGGGCGTCGGGTACCGGTTCTCGCGATGATCGACCTGGCCTTCGTCGTCGCGGGCTCCACGCTCGCCGTCGCGCTCGCCGCCGGGCTCTTCGTCCTGCGGCTGCCGACGGTGCGTCTTCAGCTCGCCGGCCTTGCATTTCTCTCGGTCGTGCTGCCGCTGGCGGTCGTGCTCCTCTCGGGCTGGGTGATGTTCCACATGGGCGACGACGTGAAGATCCTTGCGGTCGCCGCCGCTTCGGCGACCGCTGCGGCCGGTGCCGGCGTCGTCCTGGCGCGCAGCATCGCGAGCTCGCTCGATCGGGTCCGGGGAGCCTCGGCAGCACTGGCTCGGGGCGACCTGCAGGCGCGGGCGCCCGAGCACGGCCCGGCGGAGCTCGCCGAGCTCGGCGCCTCCTTCAACCGGATGGCTGAGAGCCTGGAGCAGCTCTTCGACGCCCGCCGGGAGCTCGTTGCCTGGGCAAGCCATGATCTGCGTACGCCGATCTCCTCGATGCAGGCGATGCTGGAAGCGATCGAGGACGGACTCGCCGAGCCGGAGCAGTACCTTCCCGGACTGCGCGAACAGGTTCTCACGCTGGCCCGGCTCGTCGAAGATCTCTTCGAGCTCAGTCGCATCGACACCGGGACGTTGACGCTCGAGCTTCGGCGTGCCGAGCTCTCCCCGCTCGTCGAGTCCTGTGTCCGCGGTTTCGAGCCGCAGGCTCTTGCTCGTCACGTCCAGCTGCGGACGAGCGTCGCCGGCAGCCCTGCCGCGTGGTGTGCGCCGGACCAGGTGGAGCGAGTCCTCTACAACCTGCTCACGAACGCGCTGCGTCACACGCCCTCCGACGGCTCTGTCGCGGTACGTGTCGAGCCGCGCGCGGACAAGGTGGAGATCATCGTCGAGGACACGGGCGACGGTCTGACCGCGGAGGCCTCGAAGCGCATGTTCGAGCGTTTTTGGCGAGCCGATCCGTCTCGTACGGGCGGCGGCGCGGGCCTCGGCCTCGCGATTTCCCGTGGCCTCGTCGAGGCTCAGGGCGGGCGCATCTGGGCCGAGAGCCGGCCCGAGGGCGGCGCAGCCGTCAGTTTCACGCTTCCGGCCGCCTGACGCGATAGCGTCGGCGTCGGTGGAGAGAGCCCTGCTCGCCTGGTTCGCGGAGCACGGACGTGACCTGCCCTGGCGCCGGACGCGCGACCCGTACGCCATCCTCGTCTCGGAGGTGATGCTGCAGCAGACCCAGGTCGAGCGCGTCATCCCGCGATACCTCGAGTGGCTCGACCGCTGGCCGACCGCCGAGGTGCTCGCGTCGGCCACGCCGGCGGAGGTCATCCGAGCCTGGCAGGGCCTCGGCTACAACCGTCGGGGGCTCAACCTCCACAGAGCGGCGCAGCACATTGCGGCCCGGGGCTGGCCCGATGACCTGACGGAGCTTCCAGGCGTCGGCCCGTACACGGCGGCCGCGGTGGCCAACTTCGCCTTCGGCAACAGCGTCGTGCCGGTGGACACGAACGTCCGCCGTGTGCAGGAGCGCACCGGCCACGAATTTTCGTCCGCGTCGGCGCAGGCGCTGATGGATCTCGGCGCGACGGTCTGCCTGGCCCGGATTCCCCGCTGCGGGATCTGTCCGCTGGCCGACGGCTGTCCGTCCCACGGCCGCCGGTACGAGCCGTTGCGAAAGCAGGGACGATTCGAAGGATCCTTCCGGCAGCGTCGCGCACGGACGTTGCGGCTCGTCGCCGAGCACGACAGGCCGCTCGACGAGCTCGACCGCGATGCCGTCCGGTCGCTCGCGCGTGACGGTCTCGTGCACGTGGACGCCGACGTCGTCGCGCTTCCGGCACGGTGAACACTCGCTACGACGAGCTGATCGAGCGCCTGCGCGCTGCCGCGCAGCCCGATCGGCCGGCCCCGCGGCGGATGCAGCGCTATCTGGAGCAGGTTCGGCTGCACGCCTACAAGGTCACGGATGAGGACGTCGAAGAGCTGAAGACAGCCGGCTTCACGGAGGACGAGCTCTTCGAGCAGACCGTGTCCGCGGCCACGGCGGCAGGACTGGAGCGACTCGAGGCCGGGCTGGCGACGCTGCGATGAGACTCGAAGTCGTCGACGCGGGAGCAGAGGAGCTGCGTGAGCGGCTCGGGCGCGAGCCGAGCGGCGTGCTGAGAACGCTGCACTACCGGCCCGAGCTCTTCGGCCGTCCGTATTCGGATGCACTCGATGCCGCGATGAGGGGGCCGTCCGATTGGAGTCCGGGCGAGCGCGAGCTCTTCGCCGGATTCGTCTCGTCCCTCAACCAATGTCCCTTCTGAACGAACGCCCACGGCGCGGTCGCGTCGTACGGACTCGGTCGTGAGGTTTGGGAAGCGGTCGAGAAAGACTGGCGCACCGCGCCCGTCGACGAGCGTCTACGAGCGACGTTGGGCTTCCTCGAGAAGCTGACCCTGCGCCCGGGCGGGCTGTCGGCGGGCGACGCGGAGAAGGTGCTCGCCGCCGGCGTCACCGAAGAGGCGCTGATCGACGCGATCCACGTCGCCGCGCTCTTCAACATGATCGTCCGGCTCGCGGACTCGCTCGACTGGGACGTGCCGGCGTTCGAGGAGTTCCACTCCCGCGCCGACCGCATGCTGGCCGGCGGCTACGCGCTCGACTGACTTCGTCAGACGGGAGCTCACCGGCTACGATCCGCCCGTGACCGCGTCGATCTGGTTCTACCTGTTCCCGCTCTACGTCCTCGGCGGTCTCCTCCTCCTGCTCGGCATCTTCGCGCTGCTGGGACGAATCCGCGGCGGCCGCTACCTCAAGCCGATCGTGACGGGACTCATGAAGCTTCCCCTGCTCGGCCGTCTGATGAAGAAGGCGTCGCAGGCGGCGCTGGAACGTGAGAACCCCGAGCTCGCGAGCGCGGTCCGGAAGATGGAGCGCGGCGGCGTTCCGAGAGATCCCCAACGCGCCGCGCAGGCCCTCTCGCGCCTGAGCGCGAAGGAGCGGCAGGCCTACCTCGACGCGACCGCCGAGCAGACGGAGGGCATTGCCCAGAACCGCCAGATGCGCCGCCAACTCGAGCGGGCCCGCAAGGGCCGACGCCGCTAGAGGTCTCTGCCTCTAGCCCCGCGCGTTACTTTCGCGGCGCGCCACCGAATTCATGATCGTGGAGGACGTCGCGGAGAGCGCCTTCCGGCGCCACTACGCCCAGATCTACCGATTCGTGCGACGCCGCTCCCCGAGCGCCGAGCACGCGGAGGACGTCACGCAGGCCGTCTTCGCAGACGCCGCCGCCGCCCGTGGGAAGCTGAATACCGACCGGCGCCTTCTGGCGGGGTGGCTCCATCGGGTTGCCCGCCGTCGCCTCGCCGACGAAGCGCGAAAGGACCTTCGGTCGCCGAAGGTCGTGCCGCTCGAAGCCGCGCACGGCGCCGTCGCGTTTGACCCATTCGAGTCGCCTGCCTTGGGACCGGCTCTTCGCAAGGCGATCGCGACGCTGCCGCAAGGCCAGCGCGACGTCGTCGTGCTGAAGCTCATCGAGGGTCGTCCCTTCGCAGAGATCGCCGGTCGCCTCCACACGACTCAAGCCGCTTGCAAGATGCGCCTCGTCCGCGGCCTCGAGGCTCTGCGCGACGAGCTGGAGAAGGAGGGGATCACGCCGTGAGCACGATCGACACCGAAATCCTCGACCTGCTGCGCGACCGCCCGGATCTGCTCAGGCTGGCGACGGCGGTGGCAGAAGCGGGCCGGCCTCCGCGAAGGATCCTGCGGGTGAGCGTCGCTGCAACCGTCACCGCGATCGCAGCCGCCGTAGCGCTCGTCACGGCTTGGCCGAACGGCGGTCCGAACGTCGTCGACCGCGCGCTGGCCGCGCTCAGCACCGGCCCTGTCATCCACGCCGTCGTCGAGCGGTCTTCTCCGAACAACCTCGTCGTGGACCTTGCCACCGGCGACGCGCGCGAGCGCATTCACACCATCGAGTACTGGTACGACCGCGAACGATCGGCCCTGCACACACGGCTGCTCACGGACGGCAAGATGCTGACGGAGATCGTCGAGACGCCGACCGGATCGGATTCCGATCTCGGCCACTATCCCGGCGGGATCGCGGCGCAACTCGATCCCGCGCTCGCGGGCTTCGTCACGCAGTACCGGGAAGCGCTCGCCGATGGGACGGCGAAGATCGTCGGCCACAACGGCGACGTCACGCTGATCCGATTCTCGACGGGGTATGGAGGGACAGAGGACGTCGGCGTCGACGGCGCCTCGTACCGCCCGCTGTTCTTCACGTACAACCACGAAGGCCAACCGGGGCAGAGGTGGCGCGTGGCCACCATCGATTCGATCGCGCGTGACCCGGCAGACTTCGCCAAGCCCGAGCTCTCGGCTCCCCGTCCGACAGGAGCCGGGGGGAACAGGACGGAGCCAATCGAGCCGGCGCAAGCGGCGAACGCGCTAGGGCGACCCCCGGTCTGGCTCGGAGAGACCTTCCGCGACCTGCCGCTGACCGGCGTCGCGCTGGCGACGGACGAGACGACCTACACGGATGGCACGAAGACCCCGGGCAGGTGGCTGGTGCTCACCTACGGAAAGACCGATGCAATCGTCATCGGCGAGGCGGCGTCTGTTGCCGGCTCCTATCAGCTCGGCTTCAACGACGGCGGCGACCCGCCGGCGCCCGAGGGCTCGATCGTGCTGGAGGGCGACCAGCGCATCGTGGTTCCACCTGGTTCGGCCCCGCCGCCCGTCGAGTGGAGCGGGAGGCTGATCCGCAAGGGCCTCTACATCGAGATCCGAGCTTCGAGTCGGCAGCTCGTCCTCGGCGTGGCACGCGCCCTGCGCGACCTGTCCTGAGCGCAAATCCGATCGCACCGGCACGGGGTAGATACGAATCGATAACCGCCTAGACGACTTGGGAGGTCGCCGGTCTCCCGTCCTACTCGTCTCTCGCTCGGCGTCGCCGCAGCAGCGGCGCTCGCCCTCGTCCCGCTCGTCTTCGCCGGAGGCGCAGGTGCAGGCGAATCCAGCTGTCGGATCGAGGCGCTCTCGCCCACGCTCTATGCCGGGGACGTCTTCGGCATGGGCAGGGTCGTGTGCGCGACGCCTGCGAACAAGATCTCGATCACGGTCGTGCTCGAAAAGGACGGCGTCGAGGTTGCGCGCCTCACCCGCCGTGACTGTCAGAAGACCACCGTCTGCTGGAACACGACTGCCAACGTCCCGGACGAGCCGGGAGATCAGATCTGGTGCAGCCGTGCCTGGGGATCCGCGACGGGCTCGGCCCTCGGGGAAGTGCGCGCCTGCGAGGTCGAGGAGTTCTAGGAGTTCTAGGAGAACTAGAGCCGGTGCCTTAGCCACACGTTCGGCTCGACGTGACGGCCGACCCCGTCGCGAACCGAGAGCGGCGCCAGCATCCCCGGCACGATGTGCTCGCCGTCGCCGGGGAGCTCCATGCCGGTCCACTCCTCCCACTCCGCGACCGTGGCCTCGATCGTCATCGACTCCGCGGCCGGCGCGATGATCTCCCCGCCGTTGCGCTCGTGGAGGCGGATCCAGGGGTCGAAGTGCGAGCCGTCGGCGCGTCGCCACCGCATGTACTGCTCGATCGGGATCAGCGGATAGCGCGCCTTGAGCGTCGGCCGCACCGGCGCGATCAACTCTCGCAGCCCGCCGGAGGCGGCCGCGCGGCGCATCTCCTCGAGCATCCGGCCGGCCAATCCCTGACCCTGGCGATCGGGGCGCACCGCGATCGCAAGGGCGCAGAGGACGTCGGGCTCGCGGCCGCTCCTATAGGCGCGGAGAAACGCTTCGTCCCAGCCTGAAGGGAGGTCGCCGTCCGTCCCCTCCCACGCAGTCGGGACGCTGTGCAGCTCGGCGACGAGCTCGTCGCCCTCGAGCAAGCCGAGCTGAAAGTCGGGGAAGTCCTCGTACAGCCGGTTCCAGTAGCGCTGACCCGGCACGTTGTGTGCCATGTACGCGGGGAACGCCGGCTTCGACAGCACTTCGCCACGGATCGCGAGCAGCGCAGGGTCGTCCGCATAACGAACGACCTTCAAGATCGTTCGACGAGCGCGACCGCCTGCGCGGCCAGGCCTTCGCCGCGACCCGCGAAGCCAAGGCGATCCGTCGTCGTGGCTCGCACCGTGACGGGGGCGTCGACGAGGTCGCTGAGGATCCGCTCCATCTCCTCGCGCCGTCCGGAAATGCGCGGTTCCTCTCCGATCAGGACACAGTCGGCGTTCACGACCGCATAACCGGTCTCGCGCACCCGCGCGAGGGCGTCCCTGAGCAGGTCGAGCGAGGAGATCCCCGCCGGCGTCGAGGAGTCGGACGGAAAGAGCGAGCCGATGTCGCCGAGACCCGCAGCACCGAGCACCGCGTCGATCAACGCATGCGTGACGACGTCGCCGTCTGAATGCCCGGCGAGGCCGCGGGACGCGTCGAACCCCACGCCGCCGAGAACGAGCGGGACACCCTCCGCGAACGCATGCGCATCCACGCCGAGCCCGACACGAAAGCTCATCCGAGCGGCTCCTGGCGCGCGCGGCGTCGCTCGAAGACGGTGACCATGTCATAGCCTGCCGAGCGAAGCAGCTCACGAGCGCGATCGAAATCGCGCCCGACGAGGTCAGGCGAATGCGCGTCCGAGCCGAGCGTCGCCGGGACGCCGCGCTCGCTGCACGCGGCGAGCAGCTCAGGGTGCGGATACAGCTCGCGCACCGGCTTGCGCAGGCCTGCCGTCGAAACCTCGACGGCCACACCCGACTCGGCGATCGCGTCCGCCGCCGGGGCATAGTCGAATGACCTGGCACGTTCGCCGAAGATCTTCACGAGATCCGGATGCGAGAGAGAGTCGAACAGACCGGTTCGGGCAGCGTCGACGAGCGTCTCGAAGTAGCGACGCCAGGCTTCCTCGACACCGACGGCATCGACGAGGCGGGGTTCGCTGTCGATACCGAAGCCCTCGACGTAGTGCACCGAACCGAGCAGGTAATCCCACGGATAGGGCTCGAGGAGCTCGCGGGTCTCGTCTTCGCGGCCCGGTACATAGTCGACCTCCAATCCGAGCTTCACCGGCAGCCCCCGCTCGCGCGCGAGGACGACGGCCTCCACGTACGGCTCGAGGTCGTAGACGCAGCGCTCGGTCTGATACGGCACCGTCCAGAGCGCCCGCGTCTGCCTGAAGTAGTAGACGTGCTCGGTGAACCCGATCTCGTCGACGCCCGCCTCCTTCGCCGCCTCGACGAACGGCTCGACCGAGAACGTGTCGTGCGCGATCTCACCGCGGCCGTTGCGAAGGTGCATGTGGTAGTCGACGATCACAACAGAGCGGCGACCCGCTCGAGATCTCCGGCGTCGGTGATCTTCAGGAGACGCTGGTCGCCGTCGACGACCTTCACCCGGCCGCCATGCGCCTCGACGAGCGAGGCGCAATCGCTCGCGCCGGAGACGTCGCCCTTGCACGCGTCCCGCAGGACCTGCGCGACGAAGACCTGCGGCGTCTGCACGACCCGCAAGGCCTCACGATCGAGCGTCTCGACGACACGCTCGCCTTCGACTCGCTTGACGGTGTCCGCAACGGGGAGCGCCGGCACCACTCCGTCCCAACCCTCGTTCAGCGCCGTCAAGACACGCTCGACCACGCCGTCGTCCACCAGCGGGCGCGCCGCGTCGTGCACGAGCACGACCGCTGCCTCCTCCGGAACCTCCGCGAGCGCAAGCCGCACGGATTCACCGCGGGTCGCGCCCCCGGTCACGCAGGAGCTGACCTTGCTGCAGCCGAGCTCCTCGGCCAGCAGGATCGACGGCTCCTCCCACTCCGGCGGCGCGGCGACGACGATCGCGTCGACCCAGTCCGAGGCGTCCAGCCGCTCCAGGCTCTCGGCCAGCAACGGCCGGTCGCCCAGCCGGACGAACGCCTTGGGCCGGTCGGCGCCGAGCCGCTCCCCGCCACCCGCTGCAGCGAGGATGGCCCAGACGCTCACCTCGAGCCGGCGCGCGCCTTCGTCTTCGCCTTGCTCTTAGCTGCGGGCTTTGCGGTCTTGCGAGCCGCCGGCTTCGCCGTCTTGCGAGCGGCGGGCTTCGTGCTCTTCGACGCGACCTTCGCCGGCTTCGCGGCGGTCTTCTTACCGCCGTTGTCCCGCCCATTCGAGCTGGAGCCGACGAGGACGCCGTCGAGCCACTCGGCAGCCTCTTCCTCGTCCATGTCCTTGGCGTACATGAGCTCGCTGGCCAGGATCTTCTTGGCCTTCACGAACATCTGCTTCTCGCCGGTGGAGAGCCCCTTCTCCCGGTCACGCAACGAAAGGTTCCGCACGACTTCGGCGAGCTCGAGGATGTCCCCGGTCTTCATCTTGTCGCGGTTGTGCTTGAAGCGGCGGTTCCAGTTCTTCGGCATCTGCGTGCCGCCTCCGGTCAATGCCTTGACGACGACCTTGACCATGTCCTCGCCGATCACCTTCCGGAGCCCGACCTTCTCGGCGTTCTCCGACGGAACGTTGACGGTCATGTCGTTGTGCAGGATCTTGATCGTCAGGTATTCGCGCTTCTCCCCCAGCACGTCGCGCTTCTCCTTCTTCACGACCGTGCCTGCCCCGTGGTGTGGATACACCACCTTGTCGCCGACCTTGTACAAGCCCGCCCCTTTCCGTCTTTATCGTCTTATGTGACCGCGAAGCCGGCGGGTGGATTCCGCCGGCCGAGGTGGACAAGTCTACCAAAAGACGCTGGAAATGGCCATATTTTCCTCAAAATCCCTGCTAACCAGGGGATTCACCGGCCGCTCGGCGGAGGACCGGGGCGCACGCGGCGAGCAGGACCGCCACACCGCAGAGGAAGAGGAGTCCGCCGCGGAGGCTCGACGCTCCCGAGACCGCTCCGATGAGCGGCGGACCGGCCAGAAAGCCCAGGTAGCCGAGGATCGCCACGGTCGAGACGGCCGCCCCGCGACCGCCTTCCCCGCCGATCCGTCCGGCGAGGCCGAAGAGGGTCGGGGCGGACAGCGCCAGCCCTCCGCCGGCTATGACGAAGCCGGCGAGCGCGACGACCGCGTGCTGGGCGGTCGCCGCGAGCACTAGGCCGCCCGCGGCCGCGAGTCCCGCGAAGAGCATCCTGCCCGCGACCGAGGAGCGCTCGGCCTTTTGCGCCAAGAGCCGTCCCGTCGCCATCGCTCCCGCGAACAGCCCGGGCCCGAGTCCGCTCACCGCCGGGCTCGCGCTCAGCGTGCGCTCGAGGAAGAGCGCACTCCAGGCCTCGAGGCCGTTCTCGACCAGGAACCCGAGCGCGAGCACGGCGCCGACGATGACGAGCGGTCGCCCGAGCCGGACGCGGGCGCGCGGCGCTGCAGCCGGCCGCGGGCCCGCGAGGTTCACGGTCGCCGTCAGGACAATGATCAGACCGACGCCGGCGAGGATCCAGGACGGATGCGCCCCGGCTCTGCGCAGGAGCCCGGCCCCCACGCTGCCGATGAGGACACCGCCGGAGAACGCGGCGTGTAATCCATCCATCACGCGGACGCGATGGGTCGCCTCGAGTCGGGAAGCGTCGGCGTTGATCGCGACGTCGAGCGTCCCGGTGGCCAGTCCCACGACGGCCAGAAAGACCACGAGGGCCGGGACCGAGCGCGCGAGCCCGGGCAGCATCGCGGCCGCTCCGAACGCGACGAGCCCGATCGGGACGAGCCGGGCCCCGAAGGCGTCGGCGAGGCGGCCGGCCGCGAGCATCGCCGGCAGCGCGGCGAGCGCGACACAGAGCAGCGCGAGGCCGAGTTGCGCCTCGCTCGCTCCCGTCGAGTCCTGGATGCCCGGCAGGCTCGCCGCCCAGGCGCCCCAGAACAGCCCGAACGCCGCGAAGGCCGCGGCAAGCCCTTTTGCTCTGTTCAGAGCTGCAGATACCTGTCCACGAGGTTGTGCTCCTGCAGCCGGCGCAGGCCCTCGCGGATCTCACGCGCGCGCACGGTCCCAACGCCGCTGATCGCCTCGAGGTCGCGCTGGGAGGCACGGACGATCGATTCCAGATCGCTCATGTCGCGCACGACCTTCTTGACCACGCCCTCGGGCAACCGCGGGATGTGCGAGAGGATGCGGAACCCGCGCGGCGAGACCGAATGGTCCAGCGGATTCACGTCGCGCGGATATCCGAGCAGCTCGGCGAGTCGCTCGAACTCCAGCAACTGCCGGTACGGGAGTGCGTGCAGACCTTCGAGCGTGAGCTCGGCGCGCGGGCCGGGACCTTCGACGTGATAGTCGTAGACGACCGCCGCTCGCTGAGCAGGAACGTCGCCGACGAGCTCGTGGAGCTGCATCCGGATCAGCCGCGCCTCCGCTCCGAGCTCGACGCAGTCGCGCTCGATCTCCGCGGCCATGCGTGTCGTCATCTCGGCGCGCTGGAGCACGACCAGGACGTCGTCGAGCACAACCGCGTTCTGAAACTCGAGCGCGGTGAGCCGGGTGAGCACCTGGTCGAGCCGCTGGCCGTACGTCTCGAGCGTCGCCAGCGCCTGATTCGTCTTCGCGAGGACCTCGGCCACGGCGTCGAGCTGGTAGCGCGCCTGGCCGACGTAGAGGGAGATCGTCGCGCGCTGCTGCGAGATCGAGATCACGAGGGCGCCGGTCTGCTTCGCGACGCGTTCGGCGGTGCGATGCCTGGTTCCCGTCTCGGCGGACGGGATCGTCGGGTCCGGCATCAGCTGGACATTCGCGTACGCGATCTTCGTCAGACCCTGATTGACGATGATCGCCCCGTCCATCTTCGCCAGCTCGTAGAGGAACTGCGGCGTGAACGGCTGGTCGAGGCGCATCCCGCCCGAAAAGAGGAACGACAGCTCGTTCGGGTCGCCGACCACGATCAGGGCACCCTCGCGCGACCGGATGATGTCGTCGATGGCCTGCCGGAGGTCGGTACCCGGCGCGATGCGTCGCAGCGCCGTGAGCAGCTCGGGATCCCGCCGAGGGTCGTCCTCCGAAGGCGTGCGCGTGAAGCCGAGGTCGGGCTGTGCGTCCGGCATCGGATCTCAGTTTGCCAGGTCAGCCAGCGAGCTCAGGCTCCGCGGTCGGGACCTCCCGCCGGCCAACAGTTGCCGTGACGAGCCCGACGAGGATGCAGACGGCGCCGCCGAGCTGGAGCAGCGACGGAGACTCGTCCACGATCAGCGCCGCGAAGACGACCGAGCACAGCGGCTGGAAGGTCAGGAGGATCGAGCTCGTGACCGCCGGCAGCCGCGGTAGGGACGTCGAGATCAACAACCAGCCGAGTACCTGCGCCGAGAGGGCGAGCACGATCAGCCAGCCGATCGCCGCCCACGAAGGCGTCAGGTCGAGATCACCGACTGCCGCTCCGATCGCCGCGCACCCGAGCGCCGCTGCCAGCGTCGCCAGGAACAGCGGCCCCGCCGGCCGGCGCAGGTCGCGGCTGCCTTCGCGCAGCACGAGCAGGAAGCCGGAGTACGCGATCGCGGTCAGCACGCCGTAGAGCGCGCCGAGACCGGGGTTCGCTCCATATGCGCCCTGCTCGAGCGCGCCCGAGATCAGCAGCACCCCGACGCCGACGACCGGAATCGCCGCCAGCGACGAACGATGCGGCCGTTCCCGCAGCAGGGCCCATGCGAGCACACCGACCAGGACAACCTGTGTGTTGCCGAGGACGGTCGCGAGGCCGGCGCCGACCTGCTCGATCGCGTTTGTGCCACAGCACCAGGTCGGCCGCGAAGAACGCGCCCGCCAGCCATGCGAGCCAAACGGCGCGTTGCCGCGGACGACCGTAGCGACGCGTCTCGAGCCGCGCAAGCAGCCAGAGCGGCGGCAGCGCGAACACGCAGCGATAGAACGCTCCCGTCGAAGCCGAGACGTGCGAGAGGCGGAAGAGAATGCCGGAGAACGCGATCGCGACCGCGCCGACGAGCACGGCCAACACGGGCCTCTGGCCGACGCCGCGCAGCACGTTCAGACGCTAGGCGATCGCGAGCGGTGCCGCAAAGGGTGTCTAACCCAGCTACTGGTTTATGGGGCCGAGCGCGGCGGTGATGGCCTTCGCCAGCGTGTCCGTCTCCGCCGGCGAGATGACGACCTTGATCCCGAGCTTGGCGCATTCCTCGAGCCGCCGGTCGGTCTGCGTCGCGGGGCGGAGCCGCCCCGTCAGCCCGATCTCGCCGAACGCGGCGAGCCCTTCGCGTGTCGGTACCCCCTTCGCTGCAGAGGCGATCGCGAGCGCAATCCCGAGATCCGCGCCCGGCTCGTCGATGCGAACCCCGCCGGCGACGTTGACGAAGACGTCCGCCGTGCCGAGCGCGACGCGTGCGTGTCGCCCCAGCACCGCGACGATCATCGCTAGCCGCTTCGGGTCGACTCCCGTCGCCACGCGGCGCGGCATCGCAAGGTCGGTGGGCGCGACGAGCGCCTGGATCTCGAGCAGGATCGGCCGGGTTCCTTCAAGCGCGCAGGCGACCGCGGAGCCGACCTCGCTGCCGGCTGTGCGGCCGAACAGCTCTGAAGGATCCGGCACGCCGACGAGGCCGGTTCCCGTCATCTCGAACACGCCGAGCTCGTTCGTCGACCCGAAGCGGTTCTTTGCGGCGCGAAGGATGCGGTGCGCGTGGTAGCGGTCACCCTCGAACTGCAGCACGCAGTCGACGAGGTGCTCGAGGACGCGCGGGCCCGCCACCGTCCCGTCCTTCGTGACGTGACCGACGAGGATCGTGGCGATGCCGAGCTCCTTTGCCGTTCGCAGCAGACGTCCCGCCGCCTCGCGCACCTGGGCCACCGAGCCCGGTGCCGAGCCGACCTCCCCCGAGTAGATCGTCTGGACGGAGTCGATCACGCAGACCGCGGGCCGCTCGGCTTCGAGCGTCGCGCAAACGGTCTCCAGCTCGGTCTCGGCGAGGATCTCGACGCCCTCCGCGCCGCCCAGGCGCTCGGCGCGCAGCTTGACCTGCGCCACCGATTCCTCGCCGGTCACGAGCAGTGCACGCCGGTCCTTCGAGATCGCCGCGAGCGCGGTCAGCAGGAGCGTCGACTTGCCGACGCCGGGCTCGCCCCCGACGAGGACGAGCGACGCGGGCACGAGGCCGCCGCCGAGAACCCGGTCGAGCTCGGCGACGCCGGTGGGGATCCGCTGAGCCTCCGAGACCTCCACGTCGACCAGCCGCAGGATCGGCTGCGGCGGCGCCTTCGCGCTGGGCCCGCCCACGACGTCCTCGACGAGCGTTCCGAAGGCGCCGCAGCCCGGGCACTTGCCGAACCACCGCCCGGCCGAGTAGCCGCAGTCGGTGCACGCGTAATTGA
The DNA here is from genome assembly GCA_036394855.1 of Gaiellaceae bacterium. Lineage (GTDB taxonomy): Bacteria > Actinomycetota > Thermoleophilia > Gaiellales > Gaiellaceae > 3-1-20CM-4-69-9. The sequence continues at coordinate 15,454 of DASWEF010000019.1, forward strand.
CGGCGGGCTTTGCCACCCGGCCAGTCTAGGAGCAGGACCCGATGGCAACTGTGTCCTTTCTGTGCCGGTTAGTGCGGTGAGACCGCCGCTCGATCGTCTGTGGACGACGCCGATCCCTGAACGAGTGAACCTCCCTGGGAGGACCGGCGCGAGCTAGCCGCCGCCCGGACGTGGCGCTAATTCGGGCCCGCGCCGGGTCGTAGCCCTCTCGAACTATGCCGCTCGTGTGCGGATTAGTGCCGGGTTAGATTGGCTTTCGATCATCTCTCCGGTCCTCGTAGTCGGAAGGAAAGGAGACTTCGTGAAGAAGTTCGCTCTGTATCTCGTCACCCTGCTCACGCTCGTGGGGGCAGGCGTGGCGTACTCGGCGGCTTCGCCGAGCGCGAAGCTCGAGAAGCAGGATCGCCTCTACGGCGGCGGCCAGTTCGGGCCCGGTTGCTTCTCGAACAGCACCCTGTGCTTCGCCCGTCCACGGAACTTCGCGGTTGACGCCCACGCAGAGGGCAACGGCAGTGAGGCCATCGGCAACTCGACCTACGGCACTCCCGGGGCCGGCGAGTCGTACCGAAGCGTCACCTGCCTCCGCGTGGAGGGCAACGCAGCGGCGGTGGGCGGCGTCGTCACCTCAGGTGCGAATGCCGGGTTCGGGTACGTCCAGTACTTCGTCGACCGCGGCGGACCCGGTCTGGGCGATCGGGATCTCGCGAGCCCGTCGTTCACCGACACGCTCGACGCATCCGGTTGGCCGGCAGGATTCCCAGCCGTCTGCCCGTCGCCGACGACGGGCTTTCCGGGCGGCGAGCCGAGCTACCTGGAGGTGCATTCGGGTGACGTCGTCGTGCAGGACGCCCCGAGCGACTAGCGCGTAGTTCGGGCGGGCGGTCGTCTCCCGGACGGCCGCCCGCTCACGAGACGACTGCGCCGACGATCACGTAGGCGAGGCCGGCTGGCCCTGCGACCACCTGGCGCGTCGACTCCGGCTCGACGAGGACGAACATGCCCGGCTCGAGCGGCACCTTCTCGCGTTCGACGACGATGTGGCCGCTACCGGCGACCGGCACGTAGATCTCTTCCTGACCACTCTCGCGCTCGTCGTGCTCCTTGCCGGCCTGACCGGGCTCGTTGTCGAACCGGTTGAGCTTGATCGCGCGCGCGCCCCAAGCTCGCGGGCGATCGCCTTCCGCCGTCCTTCGAGAGTCCGCGCATCCACTGCCCGCCAGTTGCTCACGCGCTGAGCCGGCCCACGCGTACGGCTACTCGGCGGCGAGTTCTTCTTCCGGCTCGTCGGAGGGTTCCTCCGGCGGGACGGTGACCTTCTCGGGCGTCACTTCGCCCGGGATGACGGTCATGTCGACCTCTTCGGTCTGGCCCTTGCGCGCGACGAGGATCGTCGAGCCGGGCTCCAAGCTGCGGCCGAGGACGAAGTCCGCAAGCGGATCCTCGATCACCCGCTGGATCGCACGGCGCAGCGGCCGCGCGCCCATCGCCGGGTCATAGCCCTTCTCGACCAGGAGCTCCTTCGCCTCGTCCGTGAGCTCGATCGCGACGTCGTGGGTCGCCATCTGCTCGCGCACGCGCTTCATCTGGATGTCGACGATCGTCAGGATCTCTTCCTTCGTCAGCTTGTGGAAGACGATCACCTCGTCGATGCGGTTCAGGAGCTCGGGCCGGAAGACCTTCTTCAACTCGCCCATCACCTTGTTCTTCATGTCCTCGTAGGACATGCCGGTGTCGTCGCCCATCGAGAAGCCGAGGGACTGGTTCTTCGAGATCTGGCCCGCGCCGATGTTCGAGGTCATGACGACGATCGTGTTGCGGAAGTCCACGCGGCGTCCCTGCGCGTCGGTCAGCTTCCCCTCCTCCAGGATCTGGAGCAGGATGTTGAAGACGTCCGGGTGAGCCTTCTCGATCTCGTCGAGCAACAGCACCGAATAGGGCTTGCGGCGCACGGCCTCGGTGAGCTGGCCGCCTTCGTCGTAGCCGATGTAGCCCGGAGGCGAGCCGACGAGCCGGGACACGGAGTGCTTCTCCATGTACTCCGACATGTCGACCTGGATCATCGCGTCCTCGTCGCCGAACAGGAACTCGGCCAGGGTGCGCGCAAGCTCCGTCTTCCCGACGCCTGACGGGCCGAGGAAGATGAACGAGCCGGTCGGCCGCTTCGGGTCCTTGATGCCGGCGCGTGCGCGGCGGATCGAGCGCGACACGGCCTCGATCGCCTCCTCCTGACCGATCACGCGCTTGTGCAGCTCGTCCTCCATCCGGATGAGCTTCTGCGACTCGGCCTCGGTGAGCTTGAAGACGGGGATGCCGGTCCACATCGAGACGATGTCGGCGATCTCCTCCTCGCCCACCTCGGGCTGCTCGGCCTCTGCCTCGTTCTGGCGCCAGTTCTCCTCCAG
>DASWEF010000020.1:0-6770 GCA_036394855.1 Gaiellaceae bacterium
GCGCTCGGCCGCTTCCTGCCGCACTGGCACGGGATCGACCGGCGCGCGTCGCTGCGTGAGGCGCTGGTGCCGCTGCAGGGACTGTCGCTGCCGGTGGCGCTCTGGGAGTCCGACGTTCTGCCCAGGCGTGTTCCCGGCTTCAACCCGGGCCAGCTCGATCAGCTCTGCGCTTCGGGGGAGGTCGTCTGGGTGGGTGCCGGCCTCGATCGTATCGCCGTCTTCTTCCGCGAGGACGCGCCGGCGCTCGGCCGGCCGGCAGCGGCCACAGCTCCCGAGGGTGACCCGCACGACGCGATCCGGTCGGCGCTCGGGCGCAGCGCAGAGTTCTGGTACGACCTCGTCGCGGCGACCGAACTCGAGCCCGAAATAGCACTCCCGGCGTTGTGGGATCTCGTCTGGGCGGGGGAGGTCACGAACGACGCGTGGACGCCGCTTCGAGCCGGCCGCCGCTACCAGACGCCGAAGCCGCAGCGTGGCCGCCCGCGCCGTTTCTCGCGCCAGCGTTCGGCGGGGATCACTGCGACGCAGGGCCGGTGGTCGCTGACCGACCGGCTCTTCCCCGGCCGGCCGGATCCGCGCGCGCTCGCCGAGCTACTGCTCGAGCGGCAGGGAATCGTGACGCGCGACGGCGTCCGCGGCGAAGGCATTCCGGGCGGCTACGGCGCTGTCTACGGCCAGCTCCGTGCGCTCGAGACGCTCGGCGTGTGCCGCCGCGGTTACTTCGTCGAGGGTCTCGGCGGCGCGCAGTTCGCGGTCCCGGGCGCGGTCGAGCGGCTCCGGGAGCTCCGTCCGCGCGAAGACGAGGAGCCGGAACCGCTCGTCCTGGCGGCGGCCGATCCGGCGCAGCCGTACGGCGCCTCGATCCCGTGGCCGAAACGCGCGGGCGCGCGCGCCGCGCGCGTGGCGGGTGCCCAGGTCGTCCTGCTCGGAGGCGAGGCGGCGCTGTTCGTCGAGCGTGGAGGGCGCTCGCTCGTGCCGCTGAGGGATCCCGAGGAAGGCTGGCTCCGCACCGCCCTGGCGGCGCTCGTCGAGCACGTGAAGAAGGGCGGAGCCAGGCGCCTCGCGGTCGAGCGCTTCGACGGCGAGCCGGTCGGCGAGACGGAGATCATGCCGCTCCTGCTCGAGGCCGGCTTCCTCGCCGGCCCGCGCCGCGCCGTGCTCCGACCCTAGGGAAGCAGGAGCAACTTGCCGGTCGTGCGCCGCCCCTCGAGCTCCTCGTGCGCCCGGCGCGCCTCGGCGAGCGGGTAGCGTCCGCCGATGCGCACGTCGAGCTTGCCGGCTCGGATCAGATCGAAGACCTCGCGGGCGCGCTCCGGCGTCGCGTAGTGCCGCAGCGAGGGCCGCGTCAGGTAGAGCGAGCCGCCTCGTTCCAGCTCCATCGGGTCGACCGGCGGCACGGGCCCGCTCGCGGCGCCGTACAAGACGAGCATTCCGCGCGGACGCAGCGCGGCGAGACTGCGGGCAAACGTCGCCTGGCCGACGCCGTCGTACACGACCGCGAAGGCGCGCTCAGGGACCTCGTCGTAGGGGATTACTTCATCGGCCCCTGCGGCTCGCGCGAGCTCGGCCTTCGCTTCGCTCGACGTCGTTGCGACGACGCGGCCGCCTCGTAGCGTGACGATCTGCGTGAGCAAGAGGCCGACCCCGCCGGCTGCGGCGTGAACGAGGACGTCGTCGCCCTCGCGCACGGGGTAGGTGCTCGTCGCCAGGTAGTGCGCCGTCATGCCCTGCAGGAGAGCCGCCGCGGCGAGCTCGGCGGAGACGCCGTCCGGCACGGAGACCGCTCGCTCCGCGGAAACCGCGATGTGCTGGGCATAACTTCCCTTCACGTCGCTCCACGCGACGAGAGCGCCGGTCTCCCCGACTCGCCCTGCACCTTCGACTCCGGCGATGAACGGCGGCTCGCCGCCGTAGCTCCCCTCACGCTCGTACACATCGCGGTAGTTGACGCCGGTCGCCTCCACGTCCACCAAGAGGTCGCCCTCGCCCGGCTCGGGAGGTGGGACGTCCCGCACCTCGAGGACGTCCGGGCCACCGAAGCGGCTTACGAAAACGGCCTGCACGCGTGGCTGGTTTCGGAGGAGCCCCGGCTGGCTACCCAGTTCATATGGGAAAGCTAACGGCAGATTTCGTCTTGGAGCGCCTCTCCGAGAACGGGGTCGAGCGCATCTACGGCTACCCGGGTGACGGCATCAACGCGATCATCGGCGCCCTCGAGCGCCACAAGGACAAGCTGAAGTTCGTCCAGGTCCGGCACGAGGAGCAGGCCGCCTTCATGGCCTGCGCGCACGCGAAGTGGACCGGGGAGGTGGGCGTCTGCCTCGCCACCTCCGGTCCGGGCGCGATCCATCTCCTGAACGGGCTCTACGACGCGAAGCTCGACCACCAGCCCGTGCTCGCGATCGTCGGCCAGCAGTCGCGGATGGGTCTTGGCGGCAACTACCAGCAGGAGGTCGACCTCGTCACGCTCTTCAAGGACGTCGCCAGCGAGTACGTGCAGATGGCGACGGAAGCGGCGCAGATCCGCCACCTGATCGACCGCGCGCATCGCATCGCCCTCGACCAGCGCACGGTGACGGCGCTGATCATCCCGAACGACCTCGCCGAGGAGCCGGCGAAGGAAGAGCCGCCGCGTGAGCACGGCGCAGTCCTCTCGGCGCCCGGTTACGCCCGTCCGCGCGTGGTCCCGCCGCAGGGTCAGCTCCAGCAGGCGGCGGACATCCTCAACGCCGGCAAGAAGGTCGCGATGCTCGTCGGCCAAGGCGCGCTCGGCGCAACGGACGAGGTCGTCGAGACGGCGGAGACTCTCGGCGCCGGCCTTGCGAAGGCGTTGCTCGGCCGCACCGTCGTCCCCGACGACCTTCCGTTCGTCACCGGCGCGATCGGTCTGCTCGGAACGAAGCCGAGCTGGACGCTGATGAACGAGTGCGACACGCTGCTGATGGTCGGCTCGAGCTTTCCGTACTCGGAGTGGCTGCCGAAGCCGGGGCAGGCGCGCGGCGTGCAGATCGACGTCGACGGTCGCATGCTCTCCATCCGCTATCCGATGGAGTGCGCTGCCGTCGGCGACGCGAAGGAGACGCTAACGGAGCTGAACCCGCTGCTCGAGCGCAAGGAGGACCGCTCCTGGCGCCAGCACATCGAGGAAGAGATCCAGGAATGGTGGCGCCTGCTGGAACAGCGCGCCATGCAGGACGCCGACCCGATCAACCCGCAGCGGCTCTTCTGGGAGCTGAACGAGCACCTGCCGGAGGACGCGATCATCAGCGCCGATTCCGGTTCCGCCGCGAACTGGTTCGCGCGCGACCTCAAGCTCGGCCGCGGTCACATGGCGTCCCTCTCCGGAACGCTCGCGACGATGGGGCCAGGTGTGCCCTACGCGATCGCGGCGAAGTTCTGCCATCCGAACCGTCCCGCGGTCGCGCTCGTCGGCGACGGGGCGATGCAGATGAACGGGATGGCGGAGCTGATCACGGCGAAGAAGTACTACAAGGAGTGGGCCGACCCACGACTCGTCGTCCTCGTGCTGAACAACCAGGACCTGAACCAGGTGACCTGGGAGCAGCGCGCGTTGCAGGGCGACCCGATGAACCCGATGACGCAGCGGATTCCAGACGTTCGCTACGGCGACTTCGCGGAGCTGATCGGTCTCGCCGGCGTGCGCGTGGAGCAGCCGGAGGACATCGGCGACGCGTGGCGTCAGGCGTTCGCGGCCGACCGGCCGTTCGTGATCGACGCGGTGTGCGACCCGAACGTGCCGCCGCTGCCTCCGCACATCCGCGCCGACCAGGCCCGCGCGCTCGTCGCGGCCCTGCGCAAGGGTGATCCGGAGGCCCGTGGCGTGATCTCGCAGTCGTTCAAGGCCAAGATCCTCGAGTTCCTGCCCGGGAGATGAGTCATGGGCGTCGCGACCGGCATCGCGGTCGAGAGGCTCGAGGTCACAGCCCGCACGATCCCGACCGACGCGCCTGAATCCGACGGCACGCTCGAGTGGGACTCGACCACGATCGTCGTGGTGCAGGCCCGTAGCGGTACCGCCGTCGGGCTCGGCTACACGTACACGCACGACGCTGCGATACGGCTGATCGAGGACAAGCTCGCGCCGCTCGTACGCGGACGCGACGTCGCCGACGTTCCCGCCGTGTGGGAGGAGCTGGGCAGGCAGCTCCGCAACATCGGCCGCCCCGGCATCGGCTTCATGGCGTTGTCGGCGGTGGACATCGCGCTGTGGGATCTCAAGGCGCGCCTGCTCGGCGTGCCGCTCGTCGAGCTGCTGGGCGCCGTGCGAGACGAGGCGCCTGTCTACGGGAGTGGCGGCTTCACCTCGTATCCGCTCGAGCGCCTCGCCGACCAGCTCGCCGGCTGGGTCGCGGACGGGATCCCGCGCGTGAAGATCAAGGTCGGTCGCTCGCCCGAAGACGATCCCGAGCGGCTCGACGCGGCGCGCGTCGCGATCGGCGACGATGTCGAGCTGTACGTGGACGCGAACGGCGCCTACGACCGCGAGGACGCGGTCGCGTGGGGTAGGCGTTACGCCGAGGAGTGGGGCGTGCGTTGGTTCGAGGAGCCGGTCAGCTCCGCGGATCTCTACGGGCTCAGGCTCGTGCGCGAGCGGACGCCGCTGGACGTCGCGGCCGGCGAATACGCCTTCGTCCCGGCCGACTTCCGCAACCTCCTCGACGCGAACGCCGTCGACTGTCTTCAGATCGACGTCACGCGCTGCGGGGGTTACACGGGTTTCCTGCGCGCGGCCGCGCTGGCCGACGCGTACGGGATCGACGTCTCCGCGCACTGCGCGCCGCAGGCGAGCGCCCACGTCTGCTGCGCCGCGCCCCGGTTCCGGCACGTCGAGTACTTCCACGATCACGTGCGCGTCGAGCGCATGCTCTTCGACGGGGTGCTCGAACCGAGTGGCGGTGCGCTGCGTCCGGATCGCTCGCGGCCGGGACACGGGCTCGAGCTCAAGTGAAGCGCAGCGCGCACGGCCACCATCAGTTGGAGGTTCCGGCCAAGCCGGATCCGCGCGCGGCAACACCACCCGTCGGGTCGGTCACCGTCGACGTACGCTCGCTCGAGCACGAGCTGCGACGCTCGACCGAGGCGGAGATCCGCTTCACCGACGGCGACCGTGCCATCTACTCCACGGGCGGCTCCAACTACCGGCAGCTGCCGATCGGCGTCGTCATCCCGCGATCGGTCGACGACGCCGTCGAGACCGTCCGCGTTTGCCGCGAGCACGGCGCGCCGGTACTCCCGCGCGGGGGTGGCACGAGCCTCGCGGGTCAATGCTGCAACGTCGCCGTCGTGCTCGACTTCTCGAAGTACCTGAACCGCACGCTGGACATCGATCCCGGCGCGCGCCTCGCCCGCGTGCAGCCCGGATTGATCCTCGACCACCTGCGCGATCCCGCCGAGCGGGACCACCAGCTGACGTTCGGGCCGGATCCGTCCACGCACGACCACTGCACGTTCGGCGGCATGATCGGGAACAACTCCTGCGGCGTGCGCTCGGTGATGGCGCAGTTCTACGGGCCGGGCCCGCGCATGTCGCACAACGTCCACGAGCTCGACGTCCTGCTCTACGACGGGCGCAGGCTACGCGTCGGCAAAGGCACGTCCGGAGATCCGGAGATCGACGAGCGCCTGACCGAGTTACGCGATCGCTATGCGCCTCTGATCCGCGAGCGGTATCCCGACATTCCGCGCCGCGTCTCCGGCTACAACCTCGACGAGCTGCTGCCGGAAAACGGCTTCGACATCGCGGCGGCACTGACGGGAACCGAGGGGACGTGCGTCACGATCCTCGAGGCGACCGTGCATCTGCTTCCCAGCCCGAAGCACCGCTCCCTGCTCGTGCTCGGCTGGGACAGCGAGTACGAGGCGGCCGACCACGTGATGACGGTGCTCGAGCACAAGCCGACCGGGCTCGAGGGCGTCGACCACGTGCTGGTCGAGGACATGCGGGCCGTCGGCCTGCACCCGGAGGACACCGAGCTGATGCCCGCAGGCCGAGGCTGGCTGCTGGTCGAGTTCGGCGGCGAGGACAGGGACGAGGCCGACGCGAAGGCGCACGACCTCGTCCGTGAGCTGAAGAAGGGCTCGAACCCACCGGTGGGGATCAAGCTCTTCGACGATCAGGAGCAGGAGCAGCACGTCTGGGAAGTTCGTGAGGCCGGGCTCGGCGCGACGGCGTTCATCCCCGGCAAGCCGGACACCTACGAGGGCTGGGAAGACTCCGCCGTCCCGCCGGAGCGGCTCGGCGAGTACCTACGCAGCCTGCGCAAGCTCGCGAAGAAGTACGAGTACGACAGCGCGCTCTACGGCCACTACGGCCAGGGCTGCGTCCACGCCCGCTGGAACTTCGACCTCAAGAGCGATCCCGGCATCCGGAAGTTCCGTTCGTTCCTCGACGAGGCCTCCGACCTCGTGCTCGAGCTCGGCGGCTCGCTGTCGGGCGAGCACGGCGACGGCGAGTCGCGCGCGGAGCTGCTCCCGAAGATGTTCGGATCCGAGCTGATCGAGGGGTTCCGCGAGTTCAAGTCGATCTGGGATCCGGAATGGAAGATGAACCCGGGCAAGATCGTGGACGCCTACCGGATCACGGACAACCTCCGGCTCGGGCCCGACTACGCACCGCCGAAGCTGAAGACCCACTTCGCGTTCACGAAGGATCACGGCAGCTTCGAGCACGCCGCGCTGCGCTGTGTCGGGATCGGCAAGTGCCGGCGCACCCACGGCGGCGTCATGTGTCCCAGCTACATGGTCACGCG
>DASWEF010000021.1:0-16673 GCA_036394855.1 Gaiellaceae bacterium
GGACCTCCCGCGTGTGAAGCGGGCGCTCTCCCGCTGAGCTATGCGCCCGGGAGAGAACCGCGGCGCCTGGAAGGAGTGCTTAGCGCTGCTGCCTCCCGGCCCTGACGCGGTTCGCACACTTCCACCGCCGCGGCTCGGCGATGGTAGCAGCGGGCCTGGAGCGTTTTGCCGTCTCGGCGGCAGGCAAGAGACGTCTCGTGCGCTTTCGGCGTGGCGCCCGGCTCGATCCGGGACAGGTAACGGACCTTCGCGGACGCCGTGTGGGCCCCGGTGGTGTCGCGGTTGGTGGAGGCGGCCTCGGGCTCGCCGGGCTGGTCATCTACCTGCTGATCTCGCTGCTTTCGAACGGCGGTGGCGGCCTCGGACAGCTCGAGCCCCTTGACAATCAGCAGGTCGGCCAGGGCGAGACGCCGGGCGAGGTCTCGCAAGCATGCCGTTCGGGTGAGGACGCGAACCGGCGCGAGGACTGCCGCATCGTCGCCGTCGTCAACAGCGTGCAGAAGTTCTGGGACGGCGTCTTCCAGCGCAGCAGCCACCAGTACCGGTACGTCGACACAGTGTTCTTCACCGATCAGGTGCAGACCGCGTGCGGCTATGCGAGCTCGCAGGTTGGGCCGTTCTACTGCCCGGCGGACAAGCTCGTGTACATCGATCTCGGCTTCTTCGACGAGCTCCAGTCACGCTTCGGCGTCGACACGTCACCATTCGTGCAGGCGTACGTGATCGCCCACGAGTACGGACACCACGTGCAGGATCAGCTCGGGGTCCTCGACAACATCCGAGGAGATAGGCAAGGGCCAGAGAGCCTCGCGGTGCGCTCGGAGCTACAGGCCGATTGCTACGCCGGAGTCTGGGCGGCTCACGCGATCGAGACAGGCCTCGTCGAGGAGCTGACTCAGGCGGACATCAACCACGGGCTCGACGCCGCCGCTGCGATCGGCGACGACCGGATTCAGGAGGCGACCCGGGGCCAGGTGAACCCGGAGACGTGGACGCACGGGTCTTCGGAGCAGCGCCGACGCTGGTTCTCGCGCGGCTACGAGAACGGCCGCCCGGCGGGCTGCGACACCTTCAGCGGCTCCATCTAAGATCGCCCTCAGTGGAGGCCCTTTACCGGAAGTACCGTCCGCAGGACTTCGACGAGGTCGTCGGGCAGGAGGCGATCGTCCGGACGCTCAAGAACGCGATCTCCTCCGGCCAGGTGCGCCAGGCCTACCTGTTCGCCGGGCCGCGGGGAACCGGGAAGACGTCGCTGGCACGGATCCTCGCCAAGGGGCTCAACTGCGTGCAGGGCCCGACTCCGACGCCGGACAAGGTCTGCAATCCCTGCGTGACGATCGCGAACGGGACCTCCCTGGACGTGATCGAGATGGACGCGGCCTCCCAGCGCGGCATCGACGACATCCGCGAGATCCGCGAGCGCGTCGTCCTCCAGCCCGCCGAAGGGCGCTACAAGATCTACATCCTCGATGAGGCGCACCAGCTCACCGACGCTGCCTGGAACGCGCTGCTGAAGCTGATCGAAGAGCCGCCGCCGCACCTCGTCTTCATCTTCTGCACGACCGATCTGTCGAAGGTGCTACCGACGGTGCGTTCCCGCTGTCAGACCTTCGTGTTCGCGCGGCCCCGCCTCGCCGACGTCGTCACGAAGCTCCGCCGGATCGCGGACGCGGAAAGCATCGACGTTCCGGACCAGGCGCTCGCGTTGATCGCGCGGAGTGCGCGCGGCGCGTACCGCGACGCCGAGTCGACGCTCGACCAGCTCTCTGCCGCGACGGAGCAGCAGGTGACCGTGCAGGCCGTGCTCCAGCTGCTCGGCGCCGTCGAGGAGGAGGCGTTGTTCCGCCTGATCGATCTCGTCGTCGATCGCGACACGGCCGGCACGCTGACGTTCGTCGAGGAGCTCTCCGAGCAGGGTCAGGATCTCGGCCGTCTCGTCGCCGATCTGCTCGAGCACCTCCGCCACCTGATGCTCGTCCAGCACATGGGCGAGGTGCCCGATTCGCTGCCACTCACCGAGGAGGCACGCGAGCGGCTGCGCGCCCAGGCCAACCAGCTTGGTGAGGCGACCGTGATCCGGCTCGTCGACCTGCTCGCGGTCGCGGTCGAGGACATGCGCCAGGGCGGCGATCCGCGGCTGCCGCTGGAGCTGGCGCTCGTGAAGGTGACCCGACCCGGGGCCGACCTCTCGCGCGAGTCCGTCTCGTACCGGCTCGAGCAGCTCGAGAGGCGCAGCCATGTCGCTACCGGCCACGTCGTGGCGTCAGACTCGGAAACCCGTCCCCCCGAGACCCTGTCCGAGCCGCCGCCGAGCGCCGAGCCGCCCTCGCTCGAGCTCGAGCAGCTACGCGAGGCCTGGCAGCGCACGATTCTCCCCGCCGTCGAAGAGCGTTCCATTCCCGCGGCATCGGTGTTGCGCGAAGCGCATCCGGTCGGTCTCGCCGGTGACACGCTCACCGTCGAGTTTCCGGCGAGCGCCACCTTCCACCGGCAGCTCGCCGAAGAGCCGAAGAACGCCACGCTCCTTGCCGAAGCGCTGTACGAGGTGACGGGCCGCCACCTCGGGCTTGCGTTCGCCGAGGGCGAGGCGCGCCCGGATCAGCCGGAGGAGGACGACGAGCCGCCCGGCGAGGAGAAGATTCTCGAGCTCGTCAAGGAGACCCTGGACGCGCACGAACGAGAGGATTAAGTGCCCCTCCCAGCAATACACGCCGGCTTCTGGCCCGCGATCACGCTGCGCCAGAGTCCACCCTCGCCCTTAGCAAGGCTGGCTAGCCTTGCTGCGGGCGAGTGCGGCCTCTGGCTTGGTGCTCGCGACCCAGAAACTCGGCAGCATCACTGGAAGGGGCACTAATGGGAATGGACATGGACAAGCTGCTCCAGCAGGTGGGCCAGATGCAGGAAGAGATGCAGAAGGCCCAGGACGAGCTTGCAAACGAGACGGTCGAGGCAACGGCCGGAGGCGGGATGGTCACCGTCACCGCGAACGGCGCCGGCGAGATCAAGCAGATCAAGATCGACCCGAAGGCAATCGATCCAAGCGATCCCGAGCTGCTCGAGGACATGGTCCTCGCCGCCGTCAACGAGGTGATCCGCTCGGCCCGCAGCCTGATGGAGACGAAGCTGGGCGGTCTGGCAGGGGGCGCGCTCGGCGGCCTCGGCCTGCCCGGACTCGGCCAGTAAGCGTGAAGGAACGCCTCCGCGCACTCCCGCTCTTCGCGGACCTCGACGACGAGCAGCTCGACCGGCTCGCAGCCGCGACCAGCGAGCTCGAGGCGCCGGCCGGCCGCACGCTGATCACGCGCGGAGAGGCAGGGTCGGGACTGTTCGTGCTCGAGAAGGGGACAGCGATCGTCGAGTCGCCCGAGGGACAGCACGAGCTCGGGCCGGGCGACGTGTTCGGCGAACGGTCGCTCGTCGGCGAGGACGTCCGCCGCACGGCGCGCGTCCGCGCGCAGACGGACGTCCGCTGTCTCGCGATCGCGCGGCCGGAGATGGAGAGGGCGATCGCTGCGAACTCGCGGCTCGCCGACCGTCTCCGTCAGCTCTCCGCCTGAGAAAGCTCGATCGCCCGGCCGTCCGGATCGCGCAGGTACGCCGACCGGCCCCAGTAGAAGTCCTTCGGGCCGACGACCTCGACTCCGGACGAGCGCGCGCGCTCGGCGGCGGCATCCTGGTCGAGCGCGAAGGCGACGTGGTCCCGATTCGGCGCCCCCTCGGGTCCGTTCTCCCCCGCTACGTGGATGAAGAGCGTCGTCGTGCCCAGATCGAAGCTCGCGTGGGATTCGGAACGGCTCTGGGGCGCGATTCCCAACAGCCGTTCGTAGAACTCGGTCAGCCTCGCCACGTCGCCGGTGAAGAGCGCGACCTCGGCAATCCGGGGCATGTCGGCACAATACGGCAGGTGCTCAGCCCCGCTGTGGAAAACCTCGTCGCGCAGCTCTCGCGCCTTCCGGGCGTGGGCACGCGCACGGCCCATCGCCTCGCCTTCCACTTGCTCCAGCGACCGAAGGACGAGGCGCTCGCGCTCGCGTCGGCGATCGAGGACGTGAAGGAGCGTGTGCGCTTCTGCAAGGAGTGCGGCAACTTGACGGAGGAAGAGGTGTGCGCGATCTGCCGCGACGCGCGGCGCGACCACACGCTCATCTGCGTCGTCGAGCAGCCGGTGGATCTCGTCTCGGTGGAACGGACGAGCGAGTTCCGCGGGCTGTACCACGTTCTCGGCGGCGCACTCTCGCCGCTCGACGGCGTCGAGCCGGAGCACCTCCGCATCGACGAGCTGCTCGGCCGGGTCGAGGGGAACGGCGTGCAAGAGGTCGTGCTCGCGACAAACCCGAACATGACCGGCGAGGCGACTGCGGCCTATCTCGCCGACCGCCTGCGGGGACGCGTGCGCGTGACGCGACTTGCGAGCGGGCTTCCCGTCGGCGGCGACCTCGAATACGCGGACGAGGTGACGCTCGGCCGCGCCCTAGCCGGCCGCAGAGAGATGTAACACGGCGGCGCCGTGGAGCTCGCCGCGGCGAAGGTGATTCAGCGCCTCGTTTGCCTCCTCCAGCGCGAAGGCCGTGACCGTCGTTCGCACCGGAACCTGCGGCGCGAGGTGGAGGAACTCCTCTCCGTCGCGTCGGGTGAGGTTGGCGACCGAGCGAACGACCCGCTCTCCCCAGAGCAGCTCGTACTGGAAGGACGGGATGTCGCTCATGTGGATCCCGGCGCAGACGACCGAGCCGGCCTTGCGTACCGCTCGCAGCGCTACGGGCACGAGCGACCCGACCGGGGCGAAGATGATCGCGGCGTCGAGCTCCTCCGGTGGTGACTCGTCCGAGCCTCCCGCCCACTCCGCACCGAGCTCGCCCGCGAAAGCCTGGCCTTCCGAGTCGCCCGGACGCGTGAAAGCGAACACACGCCGCCCCTCGTGGCGCGCGACTTGCACGATGATGTGCGCGGACGCGCCGAACCCGTAGAGACCGAGCAGCTCGGCATCGCGGGTCAACCGCAGGGCTCTGTAGCCGATCAGTCCGGCGCAGAGCAGCGGCGCGACCTGCAGATCCGGATACTCCTCGGGCAGCGCGAAGCAGTAGCGCTCGTCCGCGACCGCGTACTCGGCGAAGCCGCCGTCGCGGTCATAGCCCGTGAACTGTGCTTGGTCGCAGAGGTTCTCGAGCTCTGCGCGGCAGTACCGGCATGTGCCGTCGGTCCAGCCGAGCCAGGGGACACCGATCCGCCGTCCCTCGCCGACGACTTCGCCGACGATCTGGTGGCCGAGGACGAGGGGGAGCTTCGGCTGCCGAAGCTCGCCGTCGACGATGTGGAGGTCCGTTCGGCAGACGGCACAGGCATGTACCCGCAGCAGGAGCTCGCCTGCGCCCGGCTTCGGCTCCGGCAGCTCTCTAGCCTCGAGCGGCTTGCCCGGCGCCTCCAGCACCATCGCGCGCACGGAGCAAGTCTGCACTCCCCCGTAGACTTCAGTCGTGGCGACGACCGATTACGAGGCTGTTCCTGCGGTCGAGCGCGACGACGAGGCGCCGCATGTCGGCACCGTCGTGATGAAGTTCGGCGGCACGTCCGTCGCGGATCCGGAGAAGCTCAGGAACGTTGCCGGCCGGCTCGTGGCGGCGCGGGAGAGCGGTTCACGCGTGGTGGCCGTGCTCTCTGCGATGGGCAGCACTACGGACGAGCTGCTCGACCTCGCGCGCCGGGTCTCGCGCCGACCGGAGCCGCGCGAGCTCGACATGCTCATCTCCGTCGGCGAGCGCATCTCGTGCGCGCTCGCCGCGATGGCGATCCACGACCTCGGACACGAGGCGATCTCGCTGACGGGTTCGCAGGCCGGGATCGTCACGGACACCGTGCACGGGAAAGCGAAGATCGTCGACGTCCGCGCGCGCCGGATCCACCAAGCGCTCGATCAGGACAAGATCGTGCTCGTCGCGGGCTTCCAGGGGATCTCGGCGGACTCCTTCGACGTCACGACGCTCGGCCGCGGCGGCTCGGATACCACCGCCGTCGCCCTCGCGGCGGCTCTCGGCGCGCAGGTCTGCGAGGTCTACACGGACGTCGACGGCGTCTACTCGGCCGACCCGCGCCTCGTTCCGAATGCGCGCAAGCTCGACGTCCTCACCTACGAGGAGATGCTCGAGATGACGTCCTCCGGCGCGCGGGTGATGGCCACCCGCTCGATCGAGGTCGCGCGCAGCCACAATGTGAGTCTCCATGTCCGCTCGACGTTCAACGACGCCCAGGGCACGTGGATCCGCGAGGAGGACGAGAGGATGCTCGAAAAGGCGCTGATCTCCGGAGTCGTGCACCAGCGCGAGGAGACCGTGTACCGAGTCGAGGGCGCGACCGCCGCGCAGCTGTTCGGCGCTCTGGCGGAGTCGAGCATCAACGTCGACACGATCGTGCAGACCGGCTCGGAGATCGTCTTCTCGGCGCCCGTCGAGGACCGTCCCGACGCGGAGCGGACGCTCGACTCTCTCGGCGTGACGTGGTCGGCCCGCGACGATCTCGGCAAGGTCTCGCTCGTCGGCGCGGGGATGAAGAGCCATCCGGGGGTCGCGGCAAAGACCTTCGCCACGCTCGAGGCCGCCGGCATCGACGCGCCGGTGGTCTCGACGTCGCCGATCAAGATCGCGTGCCACGTTCCCAGCGCGGACGTGGACAGGGCGGTGCGAGCACTCCACGAGGCCTTCGAGCTTGGATAGGTCCCCACGCATCGGCGTCGTCGGAGCGACCGGCGCGGTCGGGACGGTCACGCTCGAGCTGCTCCGCGAGCACGGCTATGCCGACGTGCGCGCCTTTGCCTCTGCGCGCTCCGCCGGCAAGCAGGTTGGCGAGCTCACCGTCGAGGAGGCGACGCCCGAGTCGCTGGCCGCGGGGGATCTCGATCTCTGTCTCTTTTCGGTCGGAGCCGCCGCGTCACGCGAGCTCGTGCCGCACGCACTCCGCGGCGGTGCGATCGCGATCGACAAGTCTTCGGCCTACCGACTGCAGGAGGGCATCCCGCTCGTCGTCCCGGAGGTGAACGGCGACCGCGCCCTCGAGCACGACGGCATCGTCGCCAACCCCAACTGCTGCACGATCCCGCTCACCATGGCGCTGAAGCCCGTGCACGACGCCGCCGGCCTCGCGCGCGTGCGCGTGAGTACCTACCAGTCCGTCTCGGGAGCGGGGCTCAAGCGAATGGAAGAGCTCCGTGCCCAGGCAGCCGGCGAGGGCAACCTCGGCATGGACTGGGACTTCGACGGCGACGAGTTCGAGGAGGAGTCGAAGCTGCGCGCGGAGACACGCAAGATCCTCGAGCTTCCTGACCTCCCGATCAGCGCCACGTGCGTGCGCGTTCCCGTGCTCGTCGGGCACGCCGAGGCGGTCTGGGTGGAGACGCACGAGTCGTTGTCCGCCGAGGACGCGCGGCGCGTGCTGGCCGACGCGCCGGGCATCCGACTCGAGGACACCCCCACGCCGCGCGACGCGGCAGGGATCGACGACGTCCTCGTCGGCCGCATCCGGCGCGATCCCACCGTCGACAACGGGCTCGTCCTCTTCGTCGTCTGCGACAACCTCCGCAAGGGCGCCGCGCTGAACGCCATTCAGATCGCCGAACTGCTGCTCGCGCGCCGCGCCGTCGCCGCCTGAGCGTCTGGCTCTGGCTCCTCGCCGGACTCGGCGCGACGCTCACGCTGTGGCTGGCCTTGATCGTCCTGCTTCTCGTCCTCGGGCGCGAACGCGATGCCCGCGATGTTGCGCGCTTCATCCCCGACTGCCTCGTACTGTTCAAGCGACTCATGCGCGATCCGCGCGTTCCTCGTCGCGCGAAGGTTGCCGTCGCGCTTCTCATTCCCTACCTGGCTCTGCCGTTCGACATCGTTCCAGACTTCATTCCCGTCGCCGGCCAGGTCGACGATGCAATCCTGGTCGCCCTGACGATCGCCTATGTCGCCCGGGTCGCAGGCCGCGACCTCGTCGAGCAACTCTGGCCCGGTTCAGAGCGTGGGCTTCAGGCCGTGCTCAGGTTGGCTTCTGGACGGCCTTCGACTGCAGGAACGCGATGACCTCGCGGAGATCACGTTGGATCTCTTCAAGCAACGCCCGTACCTCAGGATCAATCTTCTTCTTCGCCATCTTCCTCCTCGAGCAGGAGATCAATCTTAGGCGCTTAGGGTCCCGGTGGTACCGGAGCGGGTGCGGGCGCGAACGCCTCCTTCACGACGCGCAGCACCTTCTCGCGGCGCCCCTCTACGACCGGCACCAGTCCGCCGAACTCGAGTCGCGCGAGCTCGACGTGACCGGAACGGCGCAGGGTCTGGAAGCCGAAATCCGCGAGGAAGTCCGACGGGAAGATCGTCTTGTGCACCTGGAAGCGCTCGTACTGCGACTCACCTTCCGCATAGCGGTACGCAAACGTCTCCAGCGCCTTCGCACCCCGGTCCCGGGCGTCGCCGATCGCCGCCAGGAAGAGCGACTGCATCACCCACGGGCTCGATGTCTCGACGAGGTAGGCGCACGTGACGAGCACGGCATCGTCGGACGGCGGCCCGGCGGGCAGATCCGCCGCGCGTGGAAACAGCCCTGCGGGCCCGTACTGCATCGAGCCGAGCACGTGCCCGTCGGCGTCGTAGTACACGGTTCCCCACGGGCCCCACTCCGTCTCGGCCTTCTCGATCCACTTCCTCTTGTCCGTCTCGCGTCCGCTGCGGGACTGCCACCAGATGCATTCGTGGCATACGGTCGGCACGTCCTGCAGCGTGACGCCCGTGAGCCCGGCGACACGCGGTCCCGTCAAGGCGATCCGATCTCGTCGATCACGACGTCGACGGCCTCCGGCTCGACGCTCGCCATCCGCGCGAGGTAAGCCGCCACCCGCTGCTGAACCTCGCGTCCGACGTCGGGGACGGAGGCGCCCCACTCGACGGCGAGGTGTAGCTCCAGCCGCACTCGGCCGTCCTCCCCGAGCACGCGCACGCCCTTGTGTCTGTGCAGCGTGCTCTCCACCAGACCGCGCACGCCGTCGACCTCGCGTGCAGCGTCGGCGGCGTAGCTGGCGAGGATGTCGCTGGAGATCGTGGTCATCTCGAGCGTTGTAGCACTAGCTCGGTCGCTTCGGGACGCGCAAAGAAACGGAACGGCACGAAGGTCGTTCCGAGGCCCGGCGACACGTGCATCGTTCCGCCCGGCCGCTCGTACACCCCCGTGGCGTAGAGCACGCGCGGATGCGCGAAGCGAAACTTCCGCGTCCGCCCGAGCGGGAGCGAGATCTGACCATCGTGCATGTGCCCGGCGAGGACGAGGTCGAACGCTCCCGGCGGAAGAACGTCGAGGACGTAGGGAAAGTGACAGAGCAGGATTCGGAGGTCGGCGGACTCGTCGACCAGCCGCCAGGGCTCCGAACGGCCTTCGCGGTAGGCGCGCGGGTCGACGCCGACGATCTGGACGCGTCGGCTGCGCAGCTCAATGGTCTCGCTTTCGTCCACGAGCAGTCGTGCCGGCGTGAGATCGGTCAACCCCGCTGCGCGGGAGAACGGGTCGCGGCTGTGCTCCACGTCGTGGTTCCCCAGCACGACGAATGACGCGCCGAGGCGCTCGAGCAGCTCGCGCAGGACTGGTTCGGCGTGCGGCCGCGAGACGAGATCGCCCGTGATCAGGACGAGGTCGGGCCGGCGCTCGGCGACCCAGTCGATCGCGCGCTCGACCGCGCGCGAGCCCCGCGAGGGCAGGCCGAGATGGAAGTCCGACAGGTGCGCGATCCGCAAGCCGGCCAGGTGTTCCGGCAGACGGGGCAGAGGGACCTCGAGGCTGCGCAGCCGCACCCAGCCGGCCTCGAACCAGCCCCAGCCGGCGGCCGCTCCGGCAAGTCCTCCCAGAATGGCTCCGGCGCGAGATCTGCTAGAGATCATCGCGCCGGAAACCGCCCCTCCAATACTTGATAGACGCGCGGCGCGCGCGAATCTTGCGGCGAGTTACAGCCGTCAGACTTCCAGCTTCTCCAGCACCGGTGTCACCGGGACGACATGCCGCTTGAACTTGAGCTCGGACTCCTCGATGCCCGCCGCGACGCCCACCAGCTGCGAGAGGTGAAGGATCGGCATCCGGAAGTCCTTTCCCGTCGCGGCCTTCAGCTTCGACTGCCAGGCGTCGAGCGACAGATGGCAGAGCGGGCACGGAGTGACCATCGCGTCCGCGCCGGCCTCCTGGGCCTGCTCGATCGGCTGGATCAGCTCGCCGAGCGCCGTTTCCTCGCGTGCCTGGATGATCGGGAACCCGCAGCACTTGATCTTCGCCGGGTAGTCGACCGCCTCACCTCCGCACGCCTCGATGATCCGCTCGAGCGACCACGGCCGGTCGGGATCCTCGAAGCCGAGGATCTTCGACGGTCTGAGGATCTGGCAACCGTAGAACGGCGCGACCTTCAGGCCCTTCAAGCCGCGGTGCGCCGCCTGCTTCAGCAGCTCGTAGCCTTCGCCTTCGGCGATCTCCCAGAGGAGGTGCCGCACCTCGACGTTGCCGCCGTAGGGCGGCACGCCGACCCGTCGCAGGTTCTCGCTCACGCGCTCGCGCAGCGCGTCGTCGTTCTTGAGCTGCCAGTTCGCCTGGCGGAGATTCAGCGTGCAGACGTTGCAGATCGTGAGCAACGTGTCGCATCCCGCCGCCTCCGCATAGGCGAGGATGCGGGAGTTGAGGTGCAGGTAGTAGTCCGGCTCCGCCTCGTGGATGTCCCCGGCGCCGCAGCACGTCACCGACTCGAGCTCCACGAGCTCGAGTCCGACTTTCGGTGCGAGCGCCTGCGTCGAGGTGTCGAGCTCTTTCGCCGACAGCGACGCAAGACAGCCTTTGTAGTACGCGACGCGTCTCATCCTTCTGCGGGCGGCGGCTCCACGCCCGGTTGGACTTCAGGATCGCTCGTCTTGACGCCGTGCTGCTCCGCGAACTCGATCCGGCCGAGCGCGTGCTCGCCCTGGACGATGCCGAGTGCGCCGTCTCGTCCTTGCTCCTTGACGAGGTTGTAGAGCGCGCGCGACTCCTTGACGTCCTTGGCGACGTGCGGCGGGAAGGGCGGCGGTACCTTGCCGCGCCGCGCGAGCCCGATCGCGAACTTGGTCTGCTTGATCGCGGACACGATCCCCTGCGTCTTGGGGACGAGCTCCGTCTCGCGCAGCCAGCCGGTGGTCTTGGCGGAGGTCACGAACCACTTCGCATGCTTCGCGCCCATGTCGTGGTCGACGCCCTGCTTGATCGACTCCGCGCCGAGCTTCGCGATCGCGTCCCGCGGATCGACTCCCTTCGGGCAGCGCTCGTTGCAGAAGTAGCAGCGCGTGCAGTCCCAGATGCCGTGCTCCTCGTTGTACGAGTTGAGCCGCTCGACGTCCGCCTTGTCGCGCGTATCGCCGACGAAGCGCATGCCCTTCGCGAGCGCCGCGGGCCCGAGGAACTCGGGATCCGACTCCATCGAGTTGCACTCGGAGACGCAGCAGCCGCACATGATGCAGAGCGCTTCCTTGTGGATCACGTTCATCTGCTGCTGCGAGACGATCCGCTCCTTCTCGGCGACCTCGTCGTAGCCCGGATCGAGCCACGGTTTGACCGCGCGGATCTTTCCCCAGAAGGGATCCATGTCGACGACGAGGTCCTTGACGACCGGGAGGTTTCCCATCGGCGAGATCACCGGCTCGTGTCCAGACTTCGCGATCTCATACATGCGCGTCTTGCAGGCGAGCACGGCGGCGCCGTCCATTCGCATCCCGCAGGAGCCGCAGATCATCATGCGGCAGCTCTTGCGGTACGCGAGCGACCCGTCCTGCTGGTCCTTGATGAGGTCGAGGACGTCGAGCAGCGTCACCCAGTCGGGCGCCTCGACCTCGTAGCGCTCGAGCTTCTTGTCGCCCGTCTCGGCGTCGTAGCGCCAGATCTTCAGCGCGATCTCGATCATGGTGGATCCTGGGGCCGGTGCGAGGTCGCTCTGCGCCAACTCAGCCTCCTCCTGCCTGCTTCAGGAACTTCGCGTACGACATCGTCTTCGCGACAGGCGGCACGACGACGCGCGCCTTCGTACCGAAGTCGAAGAGTTCAAGCGTTGCCTTGAGGTGGAATCGGTCGGATGGATCGTCCGGGTTCTTGACTGTCCAGTCCATGGTCTGTCGGCGAACCAGATCGTCATCGTCGACCCAGACGATCATCGGGATCTCGTTTACGCCGATGTCGTGCAGCACGTCGATGGCGTGCTGCATTCGGGCACGCCGTTCCTCAGGGATCTTCTCGACGACCTTGCCGAGCTCGATGCGCGCGCGGTACTTCGTCGTGCGTAGCCCACGCACTGTGTCGGAGCCGATCTTTTCCACGCTGCCGGCGCCCTGAAGGTAATCGAGCATCTGCCCGGGGTCGTTCTGCCCAATGTTCCCGACGGGATCGTCCTCGCGCGCCTTGAGCCACTGCTTGCCGCGCGGCATGGCGATCTGGAAGAGCGAGCTGTGCAGATACATCGCATCGTCCGTCATCACTGTGTCCATGGTGAATGCCGGAGTGTCCTTCGTCGGATCCAGGTGCATCTTCATCGAGATCAACTCGCCGTGATCGGCGATCAAGCCCGGGCCGCGGAAATGCAGCGTCTCGCCGGTGTCGGGATCGGGGATCGACATCTCGAGTTGGAATCTGGCCGAACCAACATCTGCGGTCTTCGTCGCGGCCTCCGCAACGGGATCGAGCGACGTGGCTTCGCCGCCGCAGCCGGCGAATGCAAAGGGCAGAACGAGGAGAGCCGCGAACCGGCGCACTAGTACGTCCTTTCCTGAGGCTGCCATTTCGTCACGGTGACCGGCTTCCAGTCGAGCTGCGGGCGACCGTCTACCCATCTGACGAGCGTGTGACGCATGTAGTTCTCGTCGTCGCGGTCTGGATAGTCGTCCGGACGCGCGTGGGCGCCGCGGCTTTCCTTGCGCGCCAGCCCCGCGACGATCATGCAGTCGGCGAGCTCGAGCAGGAACCCGAGCTCAAGAGCCTGCGTCAAGTCGTTGTTGAAGACCTGGCCCTTGTCCTCGACGACGACGTGCTCGTACCGCTCGCGCAGCGAGGCCACGATCTCGCCCTGCTTCTGCATCTGGTCCTCGCGGCGGAAGACGCCGAAGTTCTCGTGCATCGTCTGCGCGAGCTCGTCGCGGATCTTCCACGGCCGCTCGCCCTGGTCGCGGTCGAGGAGGTCCTTGAGCTCGCGTTCGGCATCGGTCTCGGTCGAGGGCGGAACCTCGACCGTCGTGTGCGAGAGCGCCCAGTCGGCGGCATGCGCTCCGGCGCGCTTGCCGTAGGTGATCGTCTCCATCAGCGCGTTCCCACCGAGCCGGTTCGCGCCGTGCACCGAGACGCACGCGCACTCCCCCGCGGCATAGAGCCCTTCCACCGACGTGAGTCCCCAGACGTCCGTGTCGACTCCGCCCATGTGATAGTGCGCGCCCGGCCGTACGGGGATCGGCTCGTAGATCGGGTCGACGCCCGCGAACGTCATCGAGAGCTCGCGCGTTCCGTGCAGCCGCTCGAGGATCCGTTCGGCGCCGAGGTGGCGCAGGTCGAGGAGGACGTTGCCGTCGATGCCGCGACCCTCGTCGATCTCCGTCTGCTCCGCGCGGGAGATGACGTCGCGCGAGGCGAGCTCCATCGCGTTCGGTGCATACCGCTTCAGGAAGCGATCGTCTTCCGAGTTCAGCAGGTACGCACCTTCGCCGCGGCAGCCCTCGGTGATGAGGACGCCCGTGGGCGCGAGCGTCGTCGGGTGGAACTGCATCATCTCCATGTCCTTCAGCGGGACGCCGACGCGCAGCGCCAACGCCATCCCGTCGCCGGTGCAGGCGTAGGCGTTCGTCGTCCCGGCGTAGAGCCGGCCCGCGCCGCCGGTGGCGAGGATGACCGTCTTCGCGCCGAGTGACTTGAGACCGCCGTTGAGGAGGTCCCAGGCGATCACTCCCTGGCAGCGGTCGTCGTTCATGACGAGCTTCCAGGCGAAGTACTCCTCGTAGGTCGGGATCTGGCGCTTCAGGACCTGCTCGTAGAGGACGTGGACGAGGACGTGGCCGGTGATGTCCGCGGCATACGCCGTGCGTGGTTTCCCGGCAGCGCCGAAGGGGCGCTGCGCGATGCGCCCGTCGTCGGTGCGCGAGAAGACGGCGCCCCAGTTCTCGAGCTCGTAGACGTCGTCGGGAGCCTCGTCGCAAAGGATCTGGATCGCGTCCTGGTCGCCGAGGTAGTCGGAGCCCTTGACCGTGTCGTACGCATGCTCCTCGGGGTTGTCCTCGGAGGCGTTGCCGAGCGCCGCGTTGATCCCTCCCTCCGCCGCTCCGGAGTGACTGCGAACGGGATGGATCTTGGAGAGCAGCGCGACGTCGGCGCCCGCGTCATGCGCCTCGATCGCCGCGCGCATTCCCGCGAGACCGGCGCCGACGATGAGGACATCGTGCTTCGCCTCCACTAGGGAGGAAGCTATCGGATGGACGGCGGCGTCCGCCTCGTCACGCGGACTGCGAGAAGTGGTGGGCGCCGGCCGCGGCGCCCACCGCTCGCCTTCGCCTATGGAACCAGCACGCGCACGGTGAACCGGGCGGCCGCACCGCCGCGAGTGACGCGCAGCTTCACCGAACGAGCTCCACAGACGCGATACGCGACCGACTTCCCCCCGGAGCTGTCCCAGGCGCCTGTCGCGAGCACGGTCTGCCCGTCGCTCGAGAGAAGCCTCACGTCGTCCCCACCGCCACCCGGGACCGTCACCCGGATGTGGAGGTCGCCGTCAAGCGGCGTCGCGACCTGCCGCGTCCACGTGCTGCTGCGGCGAAGGAACTTGCCTTGAATCGTCATCGTCGTCGGCCCCGCCCATGGATGAAGCACGTCCTCGCGAATGGCCGAGAGCGATTGAGCGTCCGGACGGAAGCTGGGGTCGACGATCGGCCAGTCGTAGCCGACCGCCGAGCCGTTCGTCTCGAAGAGGACACGGTACGACTCCGCGAAGCCCTCTCCGGGGTTGAACGAGTAATTCGGTCCCTCGTCGCCCGGATAGGCCGTCCCGGCGTTCACCCGCGAACACACGCCGACGTAGGTTGACCACCGCTTCGTCCCCCAGTCGAGCGCCATCCACGGCGCGTTCGTGCGATTGGCCGCGATGTGGTGGCCATACTCGTGCGCAGCGATCGACGCGGGCGGAACTCCGGCAGATGAGTCGCCGACCGTCACGAGCTTCTGGCCTCCGTAGCAGCCGATTACATCAGCGCTGAAGCACATCTCCTGCACCTCGTCGAGCGGTGCGACGTATGCCCTCATCGAAGGGAGCTCGGACCCGTGCACGAGCCCGGCGAAGAAGTCGACCCATTTCCGGGCGACGGTCTCGTCTTCCGGATATGCGGTCGACACGTAGACGGTGATCTGCTCACCGCCGGCGCCGGTGTACGTCCCACCCCACCACGAGGCCCCCGCGAGCCGCCGCGGAGCCGTCGACAGGATCGCCGTTCGCCTCGCTGCGGCGTTGCCGAACTCGAGCAGGGCGAGCGTCGGAGCCTCGAGCCGCGGAGGCTGCGTGCTCCTTGCCGAGGCCGCCGTCGGCGCCGCGAGAATCGCAACGAGGATCGCCAGCGGCAAGAGGTATGTGCACTTCGCGTTCATTTCTCTCCAGTCGGATGTGGGGCGCACCGCAGACACGGCCCGCCCCACCTCACATCACGCGACCTTGAACGTCAGCGGGAAGCTCCTGGTCGCTCCCTGATAGTTGACGGTCAGCACGACCGCCACTTGCTTTCCACGAGCCTTCTTCTTCGGAATCGCGAAGGTGCAGCTTCCGGTCCCCCTGCCGACCAGCGTGCGCGCGCCGAGCTTCGCGGTGCACGAGTAGCTGTCGGGAACGAGGGGGGTTGCGCTGGCGCGGCCGTCCGGCGGCAGCTTCAGCGCGGTCGGCGTCACCACGAACCGCTTGCCGGCCTTCGGGCCCGACGCCGGAGTCGTCTGCACGTCGACGGAGTCGATCTGCGGCCCGTTCGTATCGAACGAGTAGTTGAACGCCCCGTCGTCCGGTGCGTCGTCCAACCCGAACGTTGTCAGGTCGAGGGTCGACGCCACGAAGTTGAGGGTGGACGCGTTGCCCAGCTCGCTCCGGTTCACGGAGACGAGGATCTGGCTCGTCCCGCCGGAGACCCTCACCGACTGACTAGACGTGTCGTCCCAGTCGGACCCGTTCCAGCGCATGAACCAGTACGAGTCGTTGTCGACCACGAACCAGTAGTCGGAGCCGTTGTCGATGATGTTCCCCGTGAGCGGGTTGGCATCGCTGTCGACGGAAAGGAAGACGACGTTCTTGTCCGACGAGGCAAGGTTCGTCCCGGTGATGCGGAAGACGAGCTGGCCGCTTCCTTTGTCGCCTGCGACCGTGACGCCCGTGATGTCTCCGGCGCTGCCGCTGTCGCCTGCGGGATCCGCGTAGGTCCCCGACGAGGCGGCCGGCACGAGCAGGAGCGCGGCGACGAGCGCCGCTGCGATCGGGCCGGCGCGCTTCAACGCCCGAGCCGACACCGAACGCGGAAGATGGAATTGCTTGGACATGCCTCACCTCCTGTAGCTGACGGCCCGAGCGTCGCCGCCCGCCCTAACCAGGCTCTAATCCCGCCCCTATCCGCGGAACGAGACGAGTGCTACAAAGGCCACATTCCCGTTGA
>DASWEF010000022.1:0-3274 GCA_036394855.1 Gaiellaceae bacterium
GCCTCGATCGCGCGCGCCACCCGAGCGAGCGTCTCCTTCGCGAGCAGGCAGTGCTCGGGCATGTCCGACCACCGTTTCGGAGTCGATACCCAGTGCCCGGGGAACCGCGTCCCCGGAGCGAAGAAGCGATCGGGCTCCACCGCCGGTTCGTCGGCGTCCCCGGACTCGGCGAAGGAGGAGAACGGCGCCGACCGCGACTCGCGTGCTCCCCGGTTCTTCGCCGTGTTCATCAGAATTCGGAAGATCCAGGTCTTCAACGACGAGCGGCCTTCGAAACGGTCGATTCCGTCGATGACGCCGAGCCACGTGTCCTGGACGACCTCCTCGGCCACGGCGCGGTTGCCGACGCACAGGCGCGCGAGCCGCAGCATCGTCGGACTCTGTTGCCGGACGAGTCCAGCGAAGGCGGCTTCGTCGCCGGCACGGAGCGCCGCGACGAGCCGGTAGTCGGCCTGTTGCGGCGAGTAGTCGAGAGCCAGCGCGGTCGTCATGTGGAGCACGATCTCGCGTGGAAGGGTGAGTTGTCTTCGCCCCACGACGTGATTCACCCGGGTGAATCCGTTCGCCGGTGGTCGCGCGAACGTTCGGAGAACTAACCGCTGTAACGCGCGGGCCTCCCTGGACACAGTGCTTCGTGAAGGCGATCGCCGTCTATCCCGGCCGGCCGCAGTCCGCCCATCTGGCGGAGGTTCGCGAGCCACGGGTGAGTGACGTCCCCGACGGCCGCGGAATCCTCGTGCAGGTCTTGCGTGTCGGCGTCGACGGGACCGACAAGGAGATCAACGCCGCCGAGTACGGGCGGGCCCCCGAGGGCGAGGACTTTCTCGTCATCGGACACGAGAGCCTCGGGCGCGTCCTCGAGGTCGGCGCGAACGTGCCCGACACGATTCGCCCGGGCGACTACGTCGTCGCCACCGTGCGCCGGCCCGGCACGAGCGTCTACGGGAGGATCGGGCTTCAGGACTTCACGACCGACGACGTCTACTACGAGCGAGGGATCAATCTCCTCCACGGCTACCTGACGGAGCGCTACGTCGAGGATGCCCGCTACATCGTGCGGTTGCCCGACTCGCTCGCGGAGGTCGGCGTTCTGCTCGAGCCGATGACCGTCGCGCAGAAGGGCGTCAACCAGGCTTACGAGATCCAGCGCCGGCTCAGGGTCTGGGAGCCGCGCCGAGCCGCCGTGCTCGGTTCGGGAACGATCGGCTTGCTTGCGGCGCTGGCGATGCGCCTGCGAGGGCTCGAAGTGACGTGCTACTCGCTCCCGCGCGCGCCGTACTTGAACAGCGCGCTGATCGAAGCGCTCGGAGGCCGCTACGTGAGCTCGCAGGAGACACTGCTCGGCGGGGCAAGCGCCGATCGCGGTCCTTTCGACCTGATCATGGATGCGACCGGGTTCAGCCCGCTGATCTGGGAGGCCGCCGAGGTGCTCGGCAAGAACGGCGTCCTCGTCCTCTCGAGCATCACAGGCGGCGACCGCAAGGCCGAGATCAACTCCGACCGGATCAACCAGAGCTTCGTGCTCGGCAACAAGGTCATGGTCGGGACGGTCAATGCATCGCCGGCCGACTTCCGCAGCGGCGTCGACGACCTGATCAAGGCGCAAGCGGTCTTTCCGGGCTGGCTCGACCAGCTGCTGACGACACCCGTGCGCGGACTCGAGCACTACGGCGAGATGTTCGAGCACCTGGAGCGTGGCGACGGGATCAAGGTCTACGTCGACGTTGCTGCAACGAGCAACGAAGACGACGCCGCGCGACCAGGCCCGGCTGCTGCCCGCGAACGAGGAGGAAACTCATGATCGTCAACATCGTCGGCGGCTTCGCCTCGTGCTTCATCCTGATCGCGTTCCTGGCATTGGTGGCCACGACGCCGACAGAGCCGCGGCCACTTCCCCAGCGCATCCGGCGGGACCGCTGATGGCGCCGCAGATCTACCCTCCGATCGCGGATTACGCGCTGCTCTCGGACTGCCACTCGTGCGCCCTCGTCTCGATGGATGGGTCGATCGACTGGTGCACGTTCCACCGCTTCGAGGCTCGGCCCGTGTTCGCGCGCATCCTCGACTGGGCGAAAGCCGGTTTCTTCCGGATCGCGCCGCTTGACGAAGACTACGAGTCGACTCGGCGCTACTTGCCGGGGACGAACGTGCTCGAGACGACGTTTCGCACGCCGAACGGCACGCTCGTGCTAACGGACTTCTTCGCGTTTCGCGTGCCCGGCCCGGGCGAGGACGCGCACGCGGCGCACCCCGACCATCAGTTGATCCGCATCGTCCGCTGCACGGAGGGCGAGGTCGGGGTGAAGGTGAAGCTCGTCCCACGCTTCGACTACGGGCTGACGACGCCGCGGCTCGAGACGCTCGCGGACGACCTTGTGATCGTCTACGGCGGCGCGGATGCGCTCGTGCTCCAGAGCGAGTTGCCGTTCGGCGATGCCGAGCGCTCGGCGACGCAAGGGAACCGGACGCTGCGTGCCGGCGACGAGGCCTTCGTCGTGTTGACCTACCAGCTTCCGCACGAGCTCGACCCCCGCCGCCTGACGCGCAAGCAGGTGCACGCGAAGCTCGAGGAGACGACGTCCACCTGGGCCGCCTGGGCCGACCGATGCGTGTACGACGGGCCCTACCGCGAGCAGGTCGTTCGGAGCGCACTCGTCCTCAAGGCGCTCACGAACGGACCGACCGGATCGATCGTCGCCGCGGCGACGACCTCGCTGCCCGAGGAGATCGGCGGCGAGCGGAACTGGGACTACCGGTTCTCGTGGTTGCGGGACTCCGCGCTGACGCTGAATGCGCTCTTCGCGCTCGGCTACACCGAGGAGGCCCACGCCTACATGAACTGGCTGAAGCGGACGACCGCTGGCCGGGCGAAGGAGCTGCAGATCATGTACGGCGTGGGCGGCGAGCGCCTGCTTCCCGAGGTCGAGCTCGACTGGCTCGAGGGCTACCGAGGCTCGCGTCCGGTGCGGATCGGCAACGGCGCCGCGCAGCAGTTCCAGCTGGACACGTTCGGCGAGCTGCTCGACACGGCGTGGCTCTACCGACAGCACGGCGGCGAGATCGACGAGATCTTCTGGGACTTCCTTTCGCGTGTGGGCGGCGTCGTGCTGGAGAAGTGGCGCGAGCCCGACCAGGGGATCTGGGAGATCCGCGGTGAGCCGAAGCACTTCGTCTATTCGAAGGTGATGGCGTGGGTCGCCTTGGATCGGCTCGTCCGGATCGCGGAGCTCGACGGCCGCGTGGGAGACGTCGCAAACTGGCGCGCCGCCCGCGA
>DASWEF010000023.1:0-1752 GCA_036394855.1 Gaiellaceae bacterium
TGGTTCAATCCGACGGCGGCCGAGGGCGTCGCGACACTGCTGAACGGCGTCGCGCTGGTCGTGAACCCGAGTGCGGCGAGCGGCAGCTTCGCATCGCCTTTCGCGAATCTCTTGTTCGCCGAGAAGGCCGCTGTGTTCGCGGTGTTGGAAGGGGATCCGCAGTTCGCGGCGCTCCGGTCGCTCGTAGGGAGCCTTCTCGGTTTGGTCGCCTTCCTCAGCTACTCGGAGGTCGGCGTCTTCGATCCGGCAACGCGAAAGCTGGTTGGTCAGCCGGTCGGGTGGACGCTCTCGTCGTACGACGGCGTCGCTGAGGGGCGAGACGAGCTTCGCGGCTACTTCGAGCATCGCAGGCGTGCCGACGATGCGTGACGTGATCATCATCGGCGCCGGCGGCGGCGGCCCTGTCGTCGCGAAGGAGCTCGCAGCGCGCGGACTCGATGTGCTCCTGCTCGAGGCAGGTGCCCGCAATGCGGATCCTGAGCATGAGTGGACGCACTTCGAGATCGACCAGTCGAACACGATCTCTGGAGCTCTCCGCTTCGGACCCGCCGACAGAACACGACCGCCGTGGACCCGTGAGCTTGCCCAGAACAGCCTCGTGTGGCAGGTAGCCGGCGTCGGCGGGACGACCCAGCACTACTTGGCGAATTCCCCGCGCGCGATGCCGGGCGTATTCGCCGGATACACAGGAGCGGACGCGGCGGCGTACGACCGCGCACATGAGTTCCCGTTCCGCTACCGCGACTTCATTCCGTACTACGAGTGGGTCGAGGAGACGCTGCCGGTGCAGACGGCTGCGATGGGCACGAAGGAAGAGATCTTTCTCCAGGCAGCCGGGAAGCTAGGCCTGCCAGTGCAAAGCTCGAAGACGACGACGCGGGACTCGTATCGGCCGCAGGAGAACGCGATCCTCCAGCCGAGTGGTGTCGCCGGCAAGACGAGCGACCCGCGCAAGCTCGTCTTTCCCCAGGCGAAGGGTTGCACGTTCTGCGGGTATTGCCTCCAAGGCTGCATGGAACCGCTCGGGGCGCCGCGCAACCTGAAGGCGAAGCGCTCCACCGACAACAGCTACGTCCCGATGGCACTGACCGCCGACCGCTGGTCACCCGGCGGCAAGGCGATCACGCTCGTCGCCGACGCCTTCGCCTACCGAGTTGAGACCGACGTCGTCGGCGGGCGACTGGTCGCGCGCGGGATCTCCTGGAGGATCGGCGCGACGGGTGAGGTGCACACAGAGGAGGCACGTGTCGTCGTGCTGGCGGCGGGTGCGATCGAGACGCCGCGTCTATGGCTCAACAGCGGCCTGCCCGACCCCAACGGGTGGGTCGGTCGCGGCCTGACCGACCACTACCCGGATGTGGTCGGCGGCGTGATGCCGTTCGAGACCGGGGCGAGCAAAGGGCCGGGCTCTGCCGCGCGCGCCGACTTCCCAGGCCGGGGCAGCTTCGAGAACGCGGGGGCGCCTCCGGCGACCGCTGCTTTCTCGGCCGCGTTCAGCGACTCCGGCGTCGCCGGCTTCTACGACAACGGGTCGCCGATCGACCCGGGCGGCGCCGACGCGGTTGGACGCAGTATCGGCCGTCGCCTCAAGTCGCTGCTCGCCGACGTCGACCGGCTCCTCTTTGCGGTCGTTGTCACCGATGATGACGTCGAGAGCCAGAACCGCGTCACGCTGTCGAGCGCGTTTCCGCCCGACGAGCACGGGGCGGTGCCGCGCGTCGAGGTGCAACACCGAAACCGCTCCGCGCGCAC
>DASWEF010000024.1:0-8238 GCA_036394855.1 Gaiellaceae bacterium
CGGGTGAGCAACCACCTCGCGATCGCGACGGTGACGGCCACGCTCGACAAGCTGCTCGAGAAGCGCGTCGACGCCGACGTGCCCGGGGCGAAGGTCACGATGGTCAGTCCGGAGACGGCCGGCGGCGGGTTGCCGAGCACCCGCGTCAACATCTTCCTCTACCAGGTCACGCCGAGCGCGGCAGCGCGGAACGACGATCTCCCAACGCGCAGCAGCGACGGCGAGCGGCTGATGGGTCGGCCGCGCATCGGTCTCGACCTTCACTACCTCTTCACCTTCTACGGACGTGACACGGACTTCGAGCCGCAGCGACTTCTCGGAAGCGTCGTGCGCACACTGCACGCGCGGCCGGTGCTCACGCGCCCGCAGATTCGCAATGCGGTGACCGCCTTTCCGCTGCTTGCCAAAGAGAACCTTGCGGACGACGTCGAGCTCGTCAAGTTCACGCAGGCCCCGTTGACGCTCGAGGAGCTTTCGAAGCTCTGGTCCATCTTCTTCCAGACGCCGTACCGGCTCTCGGTCGCGTACCAGGGAACCGTCGTCCTGATCGAGAGCGACGACGCGTTCTCGTCTCCGCTGCCGGTACGGCTGAGAAACATCTACGTCGACCTCTTTCGCGAGCCCTTCGTGGAACAAGTCGTTGCGGCGAGCGGTGACGACGACGCGATTGTCGACGGCGCGGTGATCCGCGTTCGCGGGCAGCGCCTCAAGGGGCACGAGACGCGCCTCTCGATCGACGGGACTCCACTCGCGGTCGCGTCGGTCTCGGAGACCGAGATCACCGCGACGCTGCCGTCGATCCCCGCGGGCCTGCACGCCCTCCAGGTGGAGCACATCCGCGAGATGGGGACTCCGCTCCAGGACCACGGCGGCGTGGAGTCGAACGTCGCGGCCTTCGTCCTCACGCCGCGGATCACGAAGACGGGCGGCGGCGTGTACGAAGTCACCCTCGCGAACACGGGCGTGGAGACCGACGGGACGCACCGTGCCGACGTGACGGTGAAGGTCGTGCCCGCGGTGACCGAGCGCCAGCGGGTCGCGCTCCTCCTGAACGGGATGGGCGGCTCCACCCACGCGTACACCTTTCCCGACGATCCGCGCACGGCTCCGACGAGCTCGATCACGATCCACGCCGGACACGTCGTCCCAGGCCAGTACCTGGTGCGCATCCAGGTCGACGGCGCCGACAGCCAGCTCGACGTCACCGGCGACACGTACTCCGATCCGAAGGTGACGCTGTGAACGACTGGCTGGAGCTCAACCAGCGGGCGCTGACCGCGGAGCTCGACCGGATCGCGCGCCGCCTCGAGCACCACGCCGGGGGCACGAAGGCCGCCGTTGACGAGCCGTCGGCGCCGCCCGCCCTCGAAGCACTCGTCACGAGTTTCGGCCTCTCGCCGTTCGAGCGCGACGTCGTGCTGCTCTGCGCCGGAGTCGAGCTGGAGGCGCGGTTTGCGGCGCTGTGCACTCGGGCGGCGGGCGACGAGCGGCAGCGCGCGCCGAGCTTCGGCCTCGCCCTCGCCTGCTTCGCCGAGCCGCACTGGAGCGCGCTCGCCCCGGCGGCGCCGCTGCGGCACTGGCGGCTCGTCCAGCTCGAGCCGGGCGAGTCCGTGACGACGCGCCCGCTGCACATCGACGAGCGCGTCCTCCACCACT
Source organism: Gaiellaceae bacterium (assembly GCA_036394855.1). Lineage (GTDB taxonomy): Bacteria > Actinomycetota > Thermoleophilia > Gaiellales > Gaiellaceae > 3-1-20CM-4-69-9. The sequence goes on from DASWEF010000024.1 coordinate 1,657, forward strand.
TGACGGGCCTCCACTACCTCGACGAGCGGCTGAAAGAGCTCGCCGAGCTCGTCGAGCCGCCCGTGGAGCTGCCCTCGTCCCAGGCGGCCGCCGCCGCGCGCGTCACCCGCGCATGCAGCGGGGCCTACGGTGTGGCCCAGTCCGTGGTCGTCGTCACGGGCGCCGACCCGGACACCCGGCGCGACGTCGCAAGCCACGGCGCGGCCGAGGCCGGGTTTCGACTACACGCCGCCTCTTCGGCAGATCTTCCTCTGCAGCCGGACGAGCGGGCGACACTCGCGCGGCTCTGGGAGCGAGAGCTCGCCCTCTCGCGGAACGTGCTGCTCCTCGAAGTTGCGGACGGCGTCGAAGCCGAGAACCTGCGCCGGCTCGAAGCGTTCGTCGCAACGCTTCACGCGACGGTCATCGTCGCGTCGAGCGAGCCCGTCACGCTCGGCCGCCGCGCTTCCGCCCGCATCGACGTTGCGCGCCCGACGCCGGCCGAGCAGCGCGTGCTGTGGGAACGGCTGCTCGGCGAGCCTGCCCGATCACTCAACGGCTCCCTCGACTCGCTGACTGCGCAATTCGACCTTCCGGCGCATGCGATCGCCGCGGCGTCCGGGGAGGCGGCGGGTGAAGTGCCGTTCGAGACTGCGCTGTGGCAGGCCTGCCGTGCACAGTCCCGTCGACGTCTCGACGATCTCGCCCGGCGCATCGAGCCGTTCGCAGGTTGGAAAGACATCGTCCTGCCCTCGACGCAGTTCGAGATCCTCACGGAGATCGCGGCGCATGTCCGCGGCCGCACGCGCGTGTACGACGAGTGGGGTTTCGCGCGGAAGAGCACGCGAGGACTCGGCATCAGCGCTCTCTTCGAGGGCGCGAGCGGAACGGGCAAGACGATGGCCGCGGAGGTCCTGGCGCGCGAGCTCGACCTCGATCTCTACCGGATCGACCTGAGCCAGGTCGTCAGCAAGTACATCGGCGAGACGGAGAAGAACCTGCGCCGGCTCTTCGATGCGGCCGAGGCCGGGGCCGCGATCCTGCTCTTCGACGAGGCCGACGCACTGTTCGGAAAGCGCAGCGAGGTCAAGGACAGTCACGACCGTTACGCGAACATCGAGGTCAGTTACCTGCTGCAGCGGATGGAGGCGTACCGCGGCCTCGCCATCCTGACGACGAACGCACGCGACGCGATCGACCAGGCGTTCATGCGCCGCATCCGCTTCGTCGTCAGCTTTCCGTTCCCGGACGAGACGCAACGCGCGGAGATCTGGCGCCGCATCTTTCCGGTGGAGACGCCGACCGAAGGGATCGACGAGCGTGCGCTCGCCCGGCTGAGCCTGGCCGGCGGGAGCATCAGAAACATCGCGCTGTCCGCGGCCTTCCTCGCCGCCGACGAGGGAGCGTCCGTGCGCATGAGCCACGTTGCGCGGGCCGCGGCGCGCGAATGCGCCAAGCTCGAGCGCCCGCTGACGGAGGCGGAGGTGAACGCGTGGGCATGAACCCCCAGACGCTCGCGGTGTCGATCGACGAGCTCGTGCTCGACGGGGTGGCGCCGGACGATCCCGCCGTGCGCGAGGCGGTCGCGCGCGCGCTCGATCCGGTGCTCGGCGAGCACGGTCTCGGCAACGCGACCGCGTCGGTCACGGCCGAGGTCACCGGCGCCGTCGGTCGGGAGCTACGGTCGTGAGGGCGTCGCTGCAGCGTCGCTGCGCCTGCGGGGGGACGCCGGGCCCCGACGGCGAGTGCGCAGCCTGCAAGGCGCGGCGCCTGCAACGGCAGTTGCGGCAGGGAGGACCGAGCACGGCGCCGCCGATCGTGCACGACGTTCTGCGTTCGCCAGGACGCGCGCTCGAGCCCGCGGTCCGCGGCGAGATGGAAGGCCGCTTCGGGCACGACTTCTCGCGCGTGCGCGTGCACGCAGATGCCGCCGCTGAGGCCTCCGCCACGGCACTCGGCGCGCGCGCGTACGCGGTCGGCACGGATGTCGTCTTCGGTGCGGACGGCTACCGGCCAGAGTCGCGCGCGGGCCGGCGGCTGTTGGCACACGAGCTCGCGCACGTGGTTCAACAGCGCAGCCATGCGAGCGCGCGCCCCATGCCCAGCTCCGTCAGCGGCCTCGACGATCCCCTCGAAGAGGAGGCCGAGCGGGCCGGGGCGGCGTTCGAGAACGGAGAACCGGTCGAGGTGGAGAAACGCGCCGGCGAGGCCGGAACCGTCTATCGGGTGCCGCTGCCGCCGGGAGTCGACATCCTGCCGCCGCTGGAGGGGATCCGGCGAGTCGCGTCGGCGCTGACTGCGAGCTGCGAGCACTCGGCGGCGCTCACGTGGGCGGACTTCACCGGTCCGCCGCAGGCAAGATCGAGGTTCAGCGCCGAGACGCACTTCCACTTCGAGCTCGGCAACGCCGATGGGCAGCAGATCGTGCGGGCGATCTTCGACGCCGGGCCGTCGTGGGTCAAGGCGCGATGGGCCAACGCGGGCGACCGGACACAAAACGGCTGCGCCGCGAAGGTCACGGCCTGCCAGCGGCATTTCGACCAAGCCGCACGCAGGCGCCTCGTCAACGTCACCTTCGGGCCACTCGGCCTGCCGCGAGGCTGTGCCGCGACGGTCGCACCCGACCAATCCGTCATCGCGACGAGCCGGGACGAATGTAACGACCCCTACGGCGCAGAGTGCGACCGCGTCGCGCAGCTCGAGTCGGAGCGGCTGCTGCAACACGAGCAGGGGCACTACGACCTCGCGTGCGCACTGGCCCGCACGGGAACCTTGGAGATCCTCGGCGGCGGCGCACCGGCTGCAGCGCTGGCGGGTGTGCGCCGCGCCGCCACCGCCCAGACGCGCCTCTACGACACGCAGTCGGCGCACGGGTGCAACCCCGCGGCTCAGGCGACGTGGGAGTCGGATATCCGCGACGGCCTGCCGGCGGTCGACATCACGGCCGCCGCTGCGCCGCCGAGGAGGAGGAGATGACGGCGGTCTTGCAGTCGAGCCCGCTGCTCGCGAGGAGTGCACGGCGCTGTGCGTGCGGAGGGGTCATCGGCCCCGACGGCGAATGCGCCGCGTGCAAGGCGAGGCGCTTGCAGCGGCAGGCGACCGCGGCCGGGCCCGCAACGGCGCCGCCGATCGTGCACGACGTCCTTCGCTCGGCCGGTCGGCCGCTCGAACCGGGTCTGCGCGACGAGATGGAAGCGCGCTTCGGGCACGACTTCTCGCGCGTGCGCGTCCACACGGATGCGCGTGCCGCCGAGTCGGCTCGCGCCGTCGATGCGCTCGCCTACACCGTTGGCCCCGAAATCGTGTTCGACGACGGCAGATACTCCGCTGACACGACCGAGGGAAAGTGCCTCCTCACGCACGAGCTCGCGCACGTCGTGCAGCAGGACGGCACCGACTCGCAGCAGACCGGCCGCTCGATTCCGGTTCTTTCGCCGGCGGATCCGACCGAGCGCGCCGCAGAGCGCGCGGCTGCGACCACCGGGTCCGCGGGCGAGACAGGGCGCGCCGCTGCGACACGCTCGGTGCAGCGCCTCGTCCGCCCCGAGAACGTGTCCTGCCACGCCACCGGGTTGACGAACCCCGATCTCACGGGGCAGGAGGCAGTCGACGCGATCGCCACCGCGGACGCCGAGGCGATCGAGCTCGCGTTCACAGCCGAGGTCCTGCTCGACGGCCACCTCGCTCTCGTGCGGGCAGGACAGCCCGTCGATGCGGAGTTCGACACGATCCTGCAGGAGGAGCTCGGGCTCACGCTGACGAACCCCGCTCACTTCCGGCTGATCGAACAGCAGCGCAACCGGTTCACTCGGGTTCGAGAGCTGCTCGAGAGCGGCTTCCTCCGCTACATGTGCCGCGGGACCAACGTCTCCCTCGTGGGCTGCTCGCCGCCCGGTTCGTGCACGGACAACCGCGCGTTCTCGTGTCCGGCCAACCGGCTCATCGTCCTCTGCCAGGCCTTCTGGGACCTGCCGGACTTCCGCGGCTCGACGATCATGCACGAGCCGTTCCACGTCCTCTTCAGCATGCTGCGGCACGCGCCGAACGCCCTCAGGCGCGCGGACGCCCTCTGCTTCGAGTCATTTGCGCGGCGCATCGCGGGGTTGGCTGCGCCCCAGTCGTGTGCGGGGCACACCGATGGGTAGACAACCGGCGGCCTTGCGCACCGCCGTGGCCGTCCGCCGTGCCGCAGGGCGCTGTGCATGCGGAGGGATCGTCGGCGCAGGCGGGGAGTGCGCCGCGTGCCGAGCGAGGCGGTTGCAGCGCCAGGCGTCTGCGGCCGGGCCCGCAGCGGCGCCGCCGATCGTGCACGACGTGCTTCGCTCGCCGGGTCGCCCGCTCGAGCCTGGCGTGCGCACCGACATGGAGGCGAGGCTCGGACACGACTTCTCGCAGGTGCAGGTGCACGCGGGCGCGTCGGCGGCGGAATCGGCGCGGGCATTGGACGCGCGCGCCTACACCGTCGGCCGGCACATCGTCTTCGGCGAGAGCGGCTACGCGCCGACGACGGGCGAGGGTCGCCTGCTGCTCGGCCACGAGCTCGCCCATGTCGCCCAGCAGTCCGGCCACGACGGGGTGCCCTCCCGGCTGGAGGTCGGCCGCGTGGACGATCCCGCCGAGGCGGAAGCGACCCGCCTGGCGGCCGGGACGATCGACGGCCACGCGCCCATCCGAGCGGGCGCCGTGCGGGTCGCCCGGCAGCCGGCAGGCCCGTCCGCCGCCCCGGGCACCGGCGGGCTCACCGACGAGATGCTGCGGCAGATCGCGCGCGCGCTCCGCGCGGCGATGGAAGGCCTCGGGACGGACGAGAGCGCGATCTACGCCGCCTTCAGCGGCCGGACACAGGACCAGGTCGACGCGATCGTCCGCGTCTATGCACAGATGTTCCGCCGGGATCTCATGGCCGATCTTCGCAGCGAGCTGAACGACGACGAGCTCCTGCGGCTGGGATCATTCGCACCGCAGCATCCGGCAGGTGCCCCGGAGGCCGCGACGGCGGCGGAGACGGCCCGGCTGGCGGACGTGGTCGCAGCCCAGCTCGACGAGGCGATGCGCGGCCTCGGCACCGACGAGTCCGCGATCTACGCCGCCCTCACCGGCCGTTCTCCGGCCGAGCGGCAGGCGATCAAGGAGGCCTACCAGCGGCGCACCCATCGCACACTCGAAGCGGACCTCCGCGACGAGCTGAGCGGCTCCGAGCTCACGCGCGCGCTCAGGCTGCTGAACCAGGGCGTGCTCGCTCCGGAGGACGAGCTCTACCTCGCGATGGAGGGGCTGGGAACCGACGAGGACACGATCTTCCGCGTCCTCGAGGCGATGGCCGGGAACAGCGCCGCGATCACGGCGATGGAGACGGCCTACCGCGAAAAGTACGGCGACCTCATCGCCGACCTGCGCGGCGACCTCTCCGGCGAGGACTATGCGCGGGCGCTGCGGGTGCTTCGCCCCGTGCTGCAGGACGTCGCCTTCGACGACTGCGGCCGGACGATCATTCCGCAGGTTCGGGCGCTGATCCCGGTAGGGATCGCGAAGGTCGAACGGGCGATATCGGTGCTGACCCGCGGCTGGGCGGGCATGAGCGTCGCCGAGAAAGCGACGTTCAAGCTGTACTTCGATCCGTCCGGCTCCGGCGTCGACGACGGCTTCGTGCGCGACGTCCTGGCGAACTTCCGGATGATCCGCCGCGAGTTCGACAACGACCTGACGGTCGAGTGCGAGACCGGCGGCGGTCCGTGCAGCCTCGCGGGCCGGCTCTACTACACCTACTTCAGCAGCATCCACGTCTGCCCGTACTTCCTCAGCGAGACCGATCAGACGCGCAAGGAGCGCGACTTCGTCCACGAGCTGACGCACAACGCCCTGGTCGCGGTCGACCGGCCCTACTTCTTGACCGAGCGCGCCGCCTACAACCGGATGACGCCGCGCGGGCCGGCGGCGGGTCAGATCCCCGTCTTCGGCCCCCTCATCACGCTGATCAGCCGCAGCGACACGCTCAACGCCCCCGACGCCTACGCGTTCTTCGCCTTCGATGTCTGACCGGGAGGACCTCACCTGATGGCCTCCTCCTTCCCGGGCAGCCCGAGGTTCCTGAAGGGTGCGCTGGTCGTCTTCGAGACGATCGTGCCGATCCCGACGAACCTGATCGCGTTCCAGTACAACCCCGACCAGGTCTCGCGGACGTTTCAGCAGCAGTCACGGACGGGCGGGGGAGACCCGCGGCGGAATGCCGGGGACACCCAGAACGTCCTCGCGCCGACGGAGAGCCTCAGGCTCACCGTGGAGCTCGACGCCGCGGATCAGCTGGAGCAGGCCAACCCCATCGCGGTCGCGACCGGGCTGCATCCGACGCTCGCTGCGCTCGAGCTCCTCCTGTACCCGCCGTCGACCGAGGTGATCCTCGGCAAGATCCTGGCGGCGGTCGGCTCTGCGCGCGTCACGCCTGCGAAGGCACCGCTCGTTCTCCTCGTCTGGGGCCCGCTGCGCGTCGTGCCGGTGAGGGTCGAGTCGGTCTCGATCACGGAGGAGGCGTTCGACCAGCTCCTCAATCCGATCCGCGCCAAGGTCGAGCTCGGCCTGCGCACGCTGACGGAGAAGGAGCTGAAA
>DASWEF010000025.1:0-9103 GCA_036394855.1 Gaiellaceae bacterium
GCGCGGTCAGACCGGGCTCTCGGTCGCGTTCGACCTTCCGACCCAGCTCGGCTACGACTCCGACGACCCGCGCGCCGTGGGCGAGGTCGGCCGCACCGGCGTCGCGATCGACTCGATCGCCGACATGGAGCTGCTCTTCGACGGCATTCCGCTCGACGGCGTCTCCACGTCGATGACGATCAACGCACCGGCCGCGCTGCTCCTGCTGCTCTACGAGCTCGTCGGCGAGGAACAGGGGGTGGGCGGCGAGCGGCTCCGCGGCACGTCGCAGAACGACATCCTCAAGGAGTACATCGCACGCGGGAACTACATCTTCCCGCCGCGTCCCTCGATGCGCATCACGACAGATCTCTTCTCCTACTGCGCCGAGCGGATCCCGAAGTGGAACACGATCTCCATCTCCGGCTACCACATCCGCGAGGCGGGCTCGACCGCGGTGCAGGAGCTCGCGTTCACGCTCGCCAACGGGATCGCGTACTGCCAGGCGGCGGTCGACGCGGGGCTGTCCCCGGACGAGTTCGGCGAGCGGCTCTCCTTCTTCTTCAACGCGCACAACCACTTCTTCCAGGAGGTCGCCAAGTTCCGCGCGGCGCGCCGGCTCTGGGCACGGATCATGAGCGAGCGCTTCGGAGCGACGAACCCGAAGGCGCTCGCGCTCCGCTTCCACGCGCAGACCGGAGGCTCGACACTCACGGCGCAGCAACCGGACAACAACGTCGTGCGCGTCGCGGTGCAGGCGCTCTCGGCCGTCTGCGGCGGCGCACAGTCGATCCACACGAACGGTTTCGACGAAGCGCTTGCGCTCCCCAGCGAGCGGGCCGTCCGGATCGCGCTGCGGACGCAACAGCTCCTGGCGCACGAGGCGGGCGGAACCGACACCGCCGATCCGCTCGGCGGTTCGTACTTCATCGAGGCCCTAACGGACGAGCTCGAGGCCGGCGCGTCGGAGCTGATCGAGCGGGTGGACGAGCACGGCGGCGCCGTCGCTGCGATCGAGCAGGGCTTTGTCCAGGACGAGATCGAGCAAGCCGCCTTCCGCTGGCAGCAGGAGGTCGAGGGAGGCGAGCGCGTGATCGTCGGCGTCAACCGCTTCACCGAGGACGAGGAGGAGCCGATCGAGCTGCACCGCCTCGACCCCGCGGCGGAGAAGCGTCAGCTCGAGCGAACCGCGCGCGTGCGCGCGGAGCGAAACGCGCAGGAAGCCGAAACCGCGATCGCCGCTGTTCGCGAGCGCGCGCGCGGAGACTCCAACCTGCTCGTTCCCATGCGCGAGGCGTTGCGCGCGCGCTGCACGATCGGCGAGATCTGCAACGCGCTGCGCGACGAGTTCGGCACGTACGACGCCCAGCGAACATGACGAGCCGCGGGTTCGCCGAGCTCGTACTGATCGTCCAGGACGTTCCCGCCGCCGCCGGCTTCTACCGCGACGTCGTCGGCCTGGCGCCGGAGCACGAGACGTCGGACGAGTGGGCCTGGTTCTGGGCGGGGGAGCCCGGCACGCCGCAGCGGATAGCGCTCCATCGCGGCTCGCTGCTGTTCGAGGAGCTTTCGCCCTTTCCGGAGGGTGAGCGCTTCGGCCGCGTGCACTTCGCCTTCGACGTCGCGCGCGAAGACCTCGACGAATCGGTCGAGCGCGTGCGCAGAGCAAGCGTCGAGGTCTACGGACCCGTCGATTTCGACTGGATGCAAGCGCGCTCGTACTACTTCTACGACCTGGACGGAAACCTGCTCGAGTTCTGGTCGCCGCAGGCGTAGCGCCTCCCGCGATCGATGCGGATCCTTCTCGTCTCCCAGATGTACCCGGGCCCGGCCGACCCCGACCTTGGTGTGTTCGTCCGGGCGCTGGAGGAGCAGCTCGCGGCGCGCGGCCACGAGATCGAGCGCACTGTGATCGACCGGCGCGGAGGCGGCAAGCAGAAGTACCTCCGGCTCGCGGGCGCCACGCTCGCCGCTGCGCGCCGCTTCCGGCCGGACGTCGTCTATGCGCACTTCCTCGTCCCGACCGGGCTGATCGCTGCGCTGGCCGGCCGCGCACCCCTCGTCGTCACGGCGCACGGACGTGACGTGCGGAACATCGGTTGGCTTCCCGGCATCCGTGCGGCAACGCGGTTCGTGGTGCGCCGAGCCGTCGCCGTGATCGCGGTCTCCGACTACCTCCGCCGGGAGCTCGAGGCGAAGGTCCCGGAGGCTCGCGGCAAGACCGAGGTGATCGATTCCGGCGTCGATCTCCAGCGCTTCGCGGTCGCACCCGCACCCGACGGGCCGCCGCGCTTCCTTTGCGTCGGCTCGCTGATCGGGCGCAAGAACGTCCTACGTCTCGCTCGCGCGTTCGAGCGCCTCGGCGACGGACAGCTCACCTTCGTCGGCGACGGCCCACTGCGTCCGCAGCTCGAGGGGCGCCGCGGGATCGAGCTCACGGGCGTCCTCTCGTATGACCGTGTCCCCGAGCGAATCGGCGCCTCGCACGTCGTCTGCCAGCCGAGCCTGATCGAGCCCTTCGGGCAGGCGACGCTCGAAGCGATGGCCTGCGGCCGCTCGGTCGTGGCGACACGGATCGGCGGCCCGCCCGAGTTCGTGCCGCCCGACGCGGGTGTGCTCGTGGATCCCGCCGACGAGGATGCGCTGCTCGAGGCGCTGCGCAGCGCAGCCGCGCTGCCCTGCCCTAACCCGGCGGCACGCGCCGCCGCCGAGGCGCACGACGTCAGGCGTCAGGCCGAGCAGGTGGAGCAGATCCTCCGGCGAGCCTGTCGAGATCGGCGAGCCTGATCTCCACGAGCGGACGGATCGATTCCTCCAGGCCGGCCTCCCGTGCAGCCTCCAACGCCTGCTCGTAGCTCTGACGCACCTTTGCCGGCTCGACGCCCTGTTTCAGCCGGTTGTCGCCGGTGACGAGGAGCTTCTGGATCCGCCCGCGGGCGTCCTGCCCCTTCACAAACCCACCGTAACAAGTCACATTGAGAGCAGGAGTCCGTCTTTGGAGGCCGCCGCCCTCACCCCGCAGAAGATCCGCGTGCTCATCGCGGACGACCACCGCATGTTCGCGGAGGCCCTCGAGGCGATCCTTGCGACCGACGATCGCCTGGAGGTCGCCGGGCATGCGGCCGACGGGGCCGAGGCGGTCCAGCTCACGCTCTCCCTGGATCCGGACGTCGTCCTGATGGACATCGCTATGCCGGTCATGGACGGGTTCCAGGCGACGAAGCAGATTCACAAGCGGCAGCCGAAGGCGAGCGTCCTGATGCTGACAGGGTCGGCCTCGCGGACGGACGTCGACCGCGCGCGGGAAGCCGGCGCGGCCGGCTACGTGACGAAGGAACGGATCGCGTCCGAGCTGATCGACGCGATCCTCGAAGTCGTCGCGCAATAGCGCTGGTACCCTGGTCTGCCGATGGTTCAGGCGCTTGCAGTCATCCAGGTTCTGCTCTCGATGGCCCTCTGCGGCCTGATCCTCATGCATTCCGGACGGGACACCGGACTCGGCGGGATGGGCTTCACGCCCGCGTCTCAAGGCGGGACGCACATCGTCGAGCGCAACCTGACGCGCCTCACCGTCGTCGTCGCCATCCTCTTCGTCGCGAACTGCGTCGCGCTCTTCCACGCGCTGAAGTAGCGGCGCTCGGGCTGGCCGCGGCGCTCGTCGCGGGATGTGGCTCGAAGCACGCGGCGCCCGCGACTCACCCGACCGTGACGGGTCCGCCTGGGGTCATACGTGTCGCGCTCGCCGACTTCCGCTGGCCGCTCGATCCTGCGCTTGCGCGAGGGCGGGACGAGACGACGCTCGCGCGTGCTCTCTACGCGACACCGCTCCGGACCGATCCGGTCACCGGCGGCGTCCTCCCCGGCCTGTGCACCGCGTGGAAGGCCTCCGCCGATTTCCGTGACTGGAGCTTCACGTGTCGATCCGCACCGTCGATCGCCGCCGCGCTACGGCGACTCGCGCGGCTGCGGGATGCGCCTGCGCACTGGTTGTTCGCGGACACGGTGCGCATCGCCGCGGACGCGTCGTCCGTCGTCGTTCGCCTGCGCTTTCCGTGGCGTCGCTTTCCCTATGCGCTCACGGCCGTCGGCGCGGCGCCGCGCTTCGTGCCGGGGCCGTTCCGGCTCGTGACCGGCTCGCCGCGCCGCGTCGTCCTGCGACGGGAGGGGCTGACGCTGGTCTTCCGGCGGCTCGGCCCGCGCGCTGCCGTCCGCGAGTTTCGCAGCGGCGCCCTCGACGAGGCGCCCGTGCCGGCCGGCGACGTCGCCTGGCTGAAGAGCCGGCTGGGAGACGTCGTGCGGACCCGCACGCTCGTGGGTCTCGACCTGGTCGTGTTCCACAGGCTCGAGCCGCAGCTCCGCCGGGCGTACTGGCAAACCGTGAATCGCAGTGACTACGCGGAGCTCGTGCCAGAGCTCAAGGGCTCCGCGGCGTTCGGGATCGTCGGCTCGGCTGCGAAGGCGAATCCACGCGAGTTCCGTGCAGCGCTGAAGTCGATTCAGTCGCTTCCACGCGTGCGCGTGCGAATCGGCGTCCCCACCGATCCGATGCTCCGCTACGGCGCGCGGTTGCTCTACGCGCAGTGGCGCGACGTGGGGCTCGGCCCGCAGCTCGTCACCGAGCCGGCGCGCGCCCCCGACGGTTCCTTCAACCGTCTCCTTGCCGCGTATCCGCAGGAGGAGGCGATTCCCGCCGAGCTGGTTCTCCGCGAGGCGGTCGGCTCGCGCGGAGAGCTCCTGCGCGCGCTTGCCGCCACCCGCCAGCAGGTCTACCTGAAAGCGCTCGACCAGGAGCTGCGCGACTCGGCGGCCGTCGTTCCGCTCGCCTGGGTCGTCGACGCCCGCCTGGTCTCGCCGCGGCTCGAAGGGTGGCGCGAGGACCTGCTCGGGGGCGTCGACTACGCGGTCGTCAGATCCCGGGCTTCGAGCCGACGCCCGTGATCGTGAAGCGCGCCGCGGCCAGCGCGGGCGCGAGCACGCCGTACGGGTAGCGCTCGCCGTAGAAGTTCTGGGAGTTCACGAGCGAGACGTCCCGCGTGAGCGCGAACACCTCGCCGAGGAGCTCGGGAACCGCGACCGTGAAGCGCAGGTTGACGAGCGGCTCCGCGATCTTTCCGTTGCGAATGCGAAACGTCCCGTCTCGCGTCATTCCCGTGACGACGCCCTCGCGCGGATGGACGACGCCGAGATAGTGCAGACGCGTGATGTAGATGCCGTCTCCCACGAGCTCGGCGAGCTCCTCCGTCGAGCCGGCCTCGCCCGGGGCGACCGAGAGGGCGTACGGTAGCGGGCCCCAGTCGCGGGACTCGATCGGCCCCGCGTGCCCCGTCGACAGCGCGCCGTCTCGTGTCTGCGCGGCAGTCGCGCGATCCCAGACCACGCCTCGCACGACGCCGTTCTCGACGAGCTCGACTCGCTGCTTCGCCGTCCCCTCGAAGTCGAACGCCTTGGGAAGTCCTCGCGGGTCGAGCGCGTCGTCCGCGATCGAGATCTTCTCGTCGAAGGCGCGCTCGCCCAGGCGGCCGTTGAGATAGCTGCGCTCTTCGAGCAGTCCTAGCGCGCCGAGCGAGTCGTGGGAGAAGTACTCGAGGAGATCGGCCAGGGCGTACGGCTCGAGCACGGCGCGATAGACGCCAGGCTCGAGCTCCGCTGCGCCTCGGGTGCGCACGGCCTTGTCGGTCGCCTGCCGCGCGACGGCTGCCGGGTCGATCTCGTCCGCTCGCCAGGCCGTCTGCTCCGCGTAGCCGGAGCAATCCTCTGCGGCCGCGACCACGAGGACCGTGGCGTCCGTCATCCGCTGGTTCACGGTGAGGCCGGTCGACGATGCGAGCGCGAGCTCCGCGACGGCGCTGGTGAAGAACCCGTACACGGGCATGTCGCCCGCTGCCGCGATCGCGGCCCCCGCGAGCCGCGCCTGGTCGTGCGGTCCCAGGCCGGCGGTCTTCTCGTCGTAGCCTTCGACTGACGGCGGGTCGGCCGGCGGTGCCAGACCCGGAAACGCTTCGTCGGGTGGCGCGCTCTCCGCAGCCTCGGCCGCACGGCGCGCGAGCCCGGCGAGCCCCTCGGCGTCCACCTTGTTCGTCGTCGCAACTCCGGCACGGTTGTCGCGGACGACACGCAGGGTGACGACGATGTTCTCGATCAGCGTCGGCTGGTGGAGCTCCGAGCCCGCGAAGCGGGCGAGTCCGGAACGCTCCGAGTGCGCGAGAGCTTCGGCTTCTTCGCCCGAGGCTTCGAGCGCCGCCCGCGCAACGTCGACAGTGCTCACGCCTTGACTCCAACCTGCACGTTGCGGAAGCGCGCGGGCGCCGCTCCATGCGACACGTGTGCGCTCTGTCCGGGTTGTCCCTTGCCGCAGTTCGTCAGTCCAAACAGCCGCCACGACTCGGGCCCGGCGATCGCGTCCAGCGAGCCCCAGAAGACTGGAGTGCTGCCGGTGTACGTCGCGTCTCGCAGCATGCGTCCGAGCTTGCCGCCCTCGATCTCCCACGCGATCTGCGTCCCGAACTGGAAGTTGAGGCGCTTGTCGTCGATCGACCAGCTGCGATTCGTCTCCATGTAGATGCCGTCGTCGACGTCCGTGAGCAGGTCCTCGAGCGTCCCCGTACCGGGCTCGAGGTGGAGGTTCGTCATGCGGACGAGCGGCATCCGGTTCCAGCCGTCCGCGCGCATGGAGCCGCCGTTGCCGGCGCCGATCCGAGCTGCCGTCTCCCGCGAGGTCAGGAATCCCGTCAGGCGGCCCGCCTGCACGACCGGCACGGGCTCGGCCTGCACGCCCTCGTCGTCGAACGCGAAGCTTCCGAGTCCGCCGGGCGTCGTCGGGTCCGCGGTGATGTTCATGAGCTCCGATCCGTAGCGGAGAGAGCCGAGGTCGCCGGGCTTGAGGAAGCTGGTGCCGGCGTAGGAAGCCTCCGTTCCGTAGACGCGGTCGAGCTCGGTGGGATGGCCGACGGACTCGTGCACCTGCAGCGCGACTTGGTCCGCGTCGAGGACGACGGTCGTCACCGCGCTCGGGCACTCGTCGGCCCGGACCAGGGCGGCGGCCTGCTCGGCCACGCGCGGCGCCTCCCGTACGAGCTCGAGCCCCTCCACGTACTCCCAACCGGACTGACAGCTCGAGCCGACGTGAGCGCTGGGATAGCTGCGCATCTGGAAGACGCCGTCGCGCGCAGCGGCGCAATCGATCCCGGCGCCGCACTCGGTCAGTTCCTGCTCGACCTCCGTGCCCTCCGAGGACAGGAGGAATTTGCGCTCGCGCTGCGCACGCACCATCGCCTGGCGCATGACCCCGTCGGGGCCGGCGAGTGCCTCGTCGGCGCGCAGGCAGTGCTCGACCTTCTCCGCCAGCGAGACCTCGAATGGATCTCGCTCGACGGGGGAGCGGTAGCTGCCGGTCCGCGGCTCGAGTGAAGCGAGCTCGCGGGAGGAGTGCCGGCCTCTGGCTGCTCGGGCGAACGTGCAGGCGCGCAACGCAGCCTCGCGGGCGCCCTCCGCAGTGAGACGCCGGTCGCAGGCGAATCCCCAGGCGCCGCCGACGAGGACCCGGACGCCGATCCCCTCACTCTCGGAATCGGTGAGCCGGTCGACACGCCCGTTCTTCGTCGCCACGAGCTGGTTCCGCTTGAGGACGACCCGGGCGTCCGCGTACTCGGCGCCGGCGCCCGTCGCGGTGTCGATTGCCATTGCACAAAGCTCACGCATCGCGCGGCAATCTAATCAGTGGGCCCACCGGTCAGACCGCGGCTACAATTCGCCGGCTCTCGAGCGCTGGTGGCGGAATTGGTAGACGCGCTAGGTTGAGGGCCTAGTGGCCTTAAAAGGCCGTGGAGGTTCAAGTCCTCTCCAGCGCATCGCACGCCCCCGGTGTCGGGGGCGTTCTCGTCGGGAACGGGGGACGGGTGGACGCTCGGCGGGTAGGCCAGGCGGGGCTCGTCGGCTGGCGCGCCCGGATAGGGCAGCGGCTGGCCGGGTGGACGGCGAGGCGCACCCGTTTCGAGGAGCGCGATCTCCTCCACGCGATCGGCCTCTATCTCTTCCTGTCACGTGCCCGCAGGATGGGACAGATGCTGCTGCGTCTTCGCCGCGGCGCTTGACGACGTCCGGAGGAATCTCTATTCTGCTGGCGAACACACGTTCGCCCACGCAATCAACCCTGGAGGCGGAGATGCTGACGGGACGGCAGCAGGAGATCTGGGACTTCCTCGTCGACTACGTCGACCGGCACGGTTACCCGCCCACTGTGCGGGAGATCGGCGAGGCCGTTGGCTTGGCCTCGCCCTCGACCGTCCACGCTCACCTGGCAAACCTCGAGCGGGCCGGTCTGCTCAAGCGCGACCCGACGAAGCCGCGTGCCCTGGAGCTCGTCGGCCGCGAGCGCCGGGAGTCCGCCGCCGCACTCGAGAAGCTGCCCCTAGTCGGACAGATCGCCGCCGGCGGGCCGCTCCTCGCGGAGCAGAACGTGGAGGACCACCTCGCGGTTCCCGAGACGCTGCGCGGTGACTTCCTCCTGCGCGTGAAGGGCGACTCGATGATCAAGGCCGGAATCCTCGACGGCGACGTCGTCGTCGTGCAGCGGACGCAGGACGCACGCAACGGCGAGATCGTCGTAGCCCTGGCCGGAGCTGACGAATCGGCGGACGAGGCGACGGTGAAGCGGTTCTTCCGCGAGAGCGGCCGTGTCCGGCTCCAGCCCGAGAACGACGCGCTCGAGCCGATCTATGCGAAGCACGTGCAGATCCTGGGCCGTGTGACGGGGGTTTTCCGGGAACTGTGAGCTCGGTCGCGCCTCTCCACCGGACGCTGGAGCAGGAGCTGCAGGCGCTGCTCCGAGGCGCGAGCCTCGAGTGCCTCGTCTGCGGCGAATTCGTGCTGCACGCAGGCGGCTTGATCACCTGCCCGGAGTGCAATTCCACCTTGCGCGCGGGCCTCGGTTCGGAGCAGGCGCAGCTACAATTCGACTCGCAGGCCGGGTGACCGCGGGCCTTAGGGCTCGAGGAAAGTCCGGACACCGCAGGGCAGGACGCTGGGGCGACCCAGGCGGCGAAAGCCGACGGAAAGTGGCACAGAAAGGAGACCGCCAGCAGCGATTCTCCGGAGACGCTGAAGGTAAGGGTGAAACGGTGGGGTA